>JACCSZ010000248.1 GCA_013812695.1 Gemmatimonadales bacterium
GATTTCCTCCGCCTCGCCGGTGGCCGCCAGCTCGCGCTCGAGCGCCGCCCGGAAGCGGTCCGAGAGCGGCACCGCTTTCTCCGTGATGCTCAGCGCACGGACCAGCTCGTCGAGGCGGCGCCGGTACCGGCGCAGGCCGGTGAGCCGGTTCTCGAGCAGTGTGCTGTGGGTGACGTCGTTGGTGACGAACGGATTGCCGTCGCGGTCGCCGCCGATCCAGGAACCGAACTGGAAAAACGGTGGCACCACCCAGGCTTCGCCGGGATAGTGCTGCGCGAGCACGCGCTCCACCTTTTCCAGCAGGTCGGGCACCGCTTCGAACAGCGTCTCGTTGAAGAAATGGAGGCCCCAGTAGACTTCCTGCGGAACGGTGGGTTTCTGGAGGCGCAGCTCCCCCGTGAGCCAGAGCAGCTCGATTTCGTTCCGGAGACCGTCCATCAGCCCCTGGCGCTCGCGCGGGGTCCAGCGCGGTGACTCGAGGTCGACCAGCCGGCGGTAGATGCGGCGGTGCTTCTCGAGGACGGTGACCCGCTTGGCCTCGGTCGGATGCGCGGTGATCACGGGGCGAACGCGCAGCCGCTCCAGCAGCGCGTGGATCTCGGCCACCGGAACCTTGGCTGCGGCCGCGTCGGCGAACACCTGGGCCAGGGTCCCGCGGAACAGCGCGGAGCCACGCTCGACCTCGACTTGCCTGCGGCGGCGCATGGCCGCGTTCTGCTCGGCGATGCTGAGCAACTGAAACCAGATCCCGTGCACCTGCAGGGTCCGGGCAAGCAGCTCCGCGCTCAGCTCGCCGGCCGAGCGCTCGCCGCGGAGCACCGGCTCCACCTCGGGGGCTCGCTGCCGCACGAGCTGAAGCATTAATTCGCCGAGCAGGTCGACGACTTCGTTGGCATAGTGGGCCGCGCTCGCCGCCACCGGGTCGGGAGACTCCGGCAGCTCCGTCGCGGCGAACGGCTCGAGCGCCACGTGGCTCACACGACGCGGTCCTGGAGCGGCTGGCCTCCGAAGAAGCGCTGGAGGTTGTCGAAGGCGCGCATGCCCATGGCGACGCGCGTCTCCTGGGTGGCACTGCCCAGGTGAGGCAGCAGCACGACGTTGTCCATCGTGACCAGCGCCTGGGTGACCTGCGGCTCTTTCTCGAACACATCGAGGCCGGCTCCCGCGATGCGCCCCGACCGGAGCGCTTCGACCAGCGCCGCTTCATCGACGACGTCTCCGCGCGCGGTGTTGACCAGCATCGCCTCCGGCCGCATGAGCGCGAAGCGATCCCGGTTCATGAGATGTCGGGTCTCGGCCGTCGCCGGACAGTGGAGCGAGACGAAGTCCGCCTCGCGCAGCACGTCCTCGAGCCGCTCGCGGGGCTCGGCTCCGAGCGAGCTGGCCACCTCCGGGGACGGCGGATAGGGGTCGTGGAAGATGACCTTCATTCCGAACCCGTGGTGCGCCCGCTGTGCCACCGCGCGGGCGATACGGCCCATGCCGATCAAGCCGAGCGTCTTGCCCGTCACGTGCGTCCCGAGCATGTGGGTGGGGCGCCACCCGGTCCATTGGCCCCCACGCAGGTGGCGCTCGCCCTCGCCGGTGCGGCGCGCGATCATCAGGAGCAGCGTCATGGCGAGGTCGGCGGTGGCATCGGTCAGCACGTCGGGCGTGTTCGACACCGCGATGCCGCGGGCCCTGGCCGTGTCGACGTCGATGTTGTTGAACCCCACGCCGAAGTTGGCGATGAGCCCGGCGCGGCGTGGATCCACCGACAGCACCTCCGCTGTGATCTTGTCAGTGACCGTCGTGAGCAGCGCGTCGGCCTGCCGGAGCGCGTCCTTGAGCCCATCCGGCGTGAGCGGACGGTCGTCGGGGTTGAGACGCGCGTCGAACTCCCGCGCGAGTGCGTCGTGCACCGGCTCCGGGAGCCGGCGGGTCACCACCACGACGGGCCGCCCGCTCACGCGCCGACCGCCACGCGCTTCGACAGCCCGCCCAGCACCGTAGCGGCGGTCGAGCCCATATCGGCCGGGCTCGGCACCACCGTCAGCCCCGCCTCCTTCATGATCTCGACCTTCTCCGCCGCGCTCTCGCCGAACGCGCGGATGATGGCGCCGGCGTGGCCCATGCGGCGGCCTTTGGGCGCGGTCAGCCCCGCGACGTAACCGATGACCGGCTTCTTCATGTTCTGCTTGGCGAACATGGCCGCCTCCGCCTCCTGCGGACCGCCGATCTCTCCGATCATCATGACCGCTTCGGTTTCGGGATCCTCCTCGAACCGCTGCAGAACGTCCACGAACGAGCTGCCGTTGATCGGATCGCCCCCGATGCCGACGCTCGTCGTGATGCCGATGCCGAGCGCCTTCATCTGCGACGCCGCCTCGTACCCGAGCGTTCCCGAGCGGGTCACGAGGCCCACGACTCCCCGCTGGTAGATGTGGCCGGGCATGATGCCGAGCATGGCCTTCCCCGCGCTGATGATACCGGCGCAGTTCGGACCGATGACGGTGGAGCGCTTCTCCTTGGGATACCGCCAGAGGTAGCGCTTCACCATCATCATGTCCTGCGCGGGGATGCCGTCGGTAATGGCGCAGATGAGCCGGATGCCCGCGTCGGCCGCTTCCATGATCGAGTCGGCGCAGAAGGCCGCCGGTACGAAGATGATCGTGGCCTCCGCCCCCGCCTGCTTCACCGCTTCCTTGACCGTGTTGAAGACGGGCAGATCGAGATGTCGTTTCCCGCCCTTACCGGGCGTCACGCCGCCCACGATGTTGGTCCCGTAGGCCACCATCTCCTTGCCGTGAAACGTGCCCTTGTCTCCGGTGAAGCCCTGGATGATGACGCGCGTGCGCTCGTCGATCAGGATGCTCATGGCGTTCCCTTCCCGGCCGGGGTGCCCGCGGTCTTGAGCGCCGCCACGACCTTCTCGGCCGCCTCGGTCAGGGTGTCGGCGGTCACGAGGTCGAGCCCGCTCTCCCGCAGGATCCGGCGGCCTTCCTCCACGTTGGTGCCCGCGAGCCGGACCACGAGCGGCACCGTGGGCTTGAGCTCCTGGACGGCGTTCACGACGCCCTGCGCGACCCAATCGCATCGGTTGATCCCCGCGAAGATGTTCACGAGGATGGCCTTGACCTTGGGATCGGCGAGCACCAGGCGGAACGCATTGCAGACTTTCTCGGGCGAGGCGCCGCCGCCCACGTCCAGAAAGTTGGCGGGGGAGCTGCCGGCATGCTTGATGAGGTCCATGGTGCCCATGGCCAACCCGGCGCCGTTCACGATGCAGCCGATCTCACCGTCGAGGGCGACGTAGTTGATGCCGTACTCCGCCGCCTGCGACTCGCGCGGATCTTCCTCGGCGTAATCGCGCAGCTCGCTCACGTTCGGCCGGCGGAACAGTGCGTTGTCGTCGAAGGTCATCTTGCAGTCGAGCGCCAGGAGCTGCCCGTCGGTGGTGGCCACCAGTGGATTGATCTCCACCATCGTAGCGTCGAGGTCGCGGAAGGCCCGATAGCAGCCCAGGAGCACGGTCACGGCGCGGGTGACCTGCGCCGAGTCGAGCGCGAGGGCGAACGCGATCTCGCGTGCCTGAAACGAGGTCAGCCCCACCGCCGGCTCGACGGTCGAGCGGATGATCGCTTCGGGGGATTTCTCTGAGATCTCCTCGATTTCCATCCCGCCCTGGGCGGAGGCGACGATCATGACCCGCTCGGTCTTCCGGTCGAGCACGAAGCCCAGGTAGATCTCGCGCTCGATGGGGACGGCGGCCTCGATGTACAGGCGGTGAACGGTGCGGCCTTCGGCCCCGGTCTGATGGGTGACCAGGCGTCGGCCGAGCAGCGATTTGGCTGCCTGCCGCACTTCGTCCTCGTTCGAGCACAGCTTGATGCCCCCGGCCTTGCCGCGCGCACCCGAGTGGATCTGCGCCTTGACGGCCCAGCGCGCGCCGCCGATCTCCGAGGCGCGGTACACCGCCTGCTCCGGGCTGTAGGCCACTCCGCCGCGCGGGATGGCGACGCCGAAGCCGGCCAGCAGTTCCTTGGCCTGGTACTCGTGGATGTCCACGCTGGTCCTCCGTTGACTCTGTGAGAGGCTCACTCACCCGTGTCATCCTGAGCGGAGCGAAGGAGCCATGCTCCAGGGCATGCCCCCTTCGCTTCGCTCAGGGTGACGGGGCCTCGCCAGGATGGACTTTAGTCAGCATCGTCCTACCGCCCCACGCCCGCGGTCTGTCCGCCTCGCGAATCGATGGCGTGCGCGGTGTTGACCACGTTCTGCGCCATGCGGGCGGACGCGGCATCGATCATCCGGCCGTCCAGCTGCGCCGCGCCCCGGCCTTCGCGGGCGGCGTCTTCCAGCGCGACCAGAATGCGCCGCGCCCGGTCCAGCTCCTCGGGCGGCGGGCTGAAGGTCTCGTTGGCGAGCGCGATCTGCGATGGATGGATTGCCCACTTGCCTTCGATACCCAGCGCGGCGCCCCGCTTGGCCGCGAGCCGGTAGCCGTCCGGGTCCTTGAAGTCGCCGAACGGACCGTCGATCGGCCTGAGGCCGTACGCGCGGCAGGCCACGATCATGCGCGAGAGCGCCGCGTGCCACTGGTCGCCCGGGTAATCGGGGTTGAGCCCGCCGATGACGACGGTCCGCGCACGGCAGCTCGCCGCATAGTCGGCGACGCCGAAGTGCATCGCTTCGAGCCGGCGGCTGGACTGCGCGATGGCCTCGACATTCGCCATGCCGAGCGCGGTCTCGATCAGGACGTCGATGCCGATCCGGTGCGGGATGCCTTCGGCCTCTTCGATCTGGGTGAGGAGCGCGTCGACCAGATAGACGTCGGCGGACACGCCGACCTTGGGAATGAGGATGGTGTCGAGCCGATGGCCGGCCTGCTCGACCACATCCACCACGTCCCGGTACATGTAATGGGTGTCGATGCCATTGATCCGGACCGAGATCGTCTTGCCCGCGCCCCGCCAGTCGTGCTCCAGCAAGGCCTCGATGACGTTCGTCCGTGCCCGCTCCTTGTCGCCGGGGGCGACGGCGTCCTCGAGATCGAGGAAGATGTAGTCCGCCTCGCCCTCCAGCGCCTTGAGGAACATCCCCGGATTGGACCCCGGGACCGCGAGTTCGCTGCGCTGCAGCCGCTGGCGAGCGGGCTCGACGCGGGTGTGGCTCATCGCCCGGCGCCGGCGGTGGCCTTCTCCTTGGCCGGCGCCGCGGCGGGCTGCGCATCCGGCGCGCGAGGCGGCAGGTCGCGCTGCTCGAGCGGTGTGGATGACTTCCGCCAGAGCTCCTGCGCCGCACCCACGCCGCTGCCCGCCTTGATCTTGATGCCGGCGTCCAGCATCGCCATCTCGGCCCCCGCGATGCCGCCGAGCAGCATGCACTCGTTCAGGTCACCCAGGTGCCCGATCCGGAACAGTTTTCCGGCCATCCGGGCCAGGCCCGCCCCGAGCGCAAGATTGTAACGGCGATACGCGATGTCGATGACCTCGGCGCCGTTGACGCCCGGCGGCACCAGGATGGCGCTGACGGTGTCCGAGTACCAGCGCGGCTCCTTGGCGCATAGTTCGAGGCCCCACGCCTTCACCGCCGCGCGCGTGCCCTCCGCCAGGCGATGGTGGCGCGCGATGACGTTGTCGAGCCCTTCCTCGAACAGCATCGCGAGCGACTCGCGCAAGCCATAGAGGAGAGGCAGCGAGGGAGTGTAGGGGAAGTACCCTGTGGCATTCGCCTTCCGCATGTCGCCCAGGTCGAAGAACACCCGGGGCAGCTTGGCCGACTCGTACAGCGCGGCGGCCTTGGGACTCACGGCCAGGAGCCCGAGGCCCGCAGGAAGCATCAGCCCCTTCTGCGATCCCGTCACGGCGCAATCCACGCCCCACTCGTCCATCCGGAAATCGATGCTGCCGATCGAGCTCACGCCGTCGACCATCAGCAGTGCCGGATGCTTGGCGTCGTTGAGGGCCTTTCGCGCCCCGGCTGCGTCGCTCGTCACGCCGGTCGCCGTCTCATTGTGGGTAAAGAGCACGGCCTTGATCTCGTGCTGCTTGTCGGCCGCGAGCGCCTCCTGATAGCGCTCGATCGGCGCTCCCTCCCCCCACTCGGCGTCGAGGATATCGACCCGCAGGCCGAGTCGTTGCGCCATGTCGATCCAGAGGTGGCTGAACTGGCCGAATCGTCCGGCGAGCACCCGGTCGCCCGGGCTCAGCGTGTTGGACAGCGCGGCTTCCCAGGCGCCGGTCCCGCTGGCCGGGAAGATGTAGGTCTGCCCCTTGGTGGTCTTGAAGATTTGCTTCAGGTCTTCGAGGACGGGCGCCGCGAGGGAGGGAAAGCTGGACGACCGGTGGTCCTCCATCGCGATGTGCATGGCGCGGAGAATACGGTCGGGCGTGTTCGTGGGACCCGGAACGAAGAGGAAGTTGCGGCCGGCCATGCGCGGAGCCCCCGGTGGAAGAAAGGATGGGCCGAGGCGACGCGCCTCCGCCGGATCAGAGTACATTAGCAGGCGCCACACGCCGGTGCCGCCGGCAGACGCATTCCGCCGAATTTTTATGCGTCCAGATACCCATGTATAGCACTTTGTGCTTTTTTTCACAAGGCTGAGAACTTGCCCGTGACCGCCGCTGATCTGGGCTGGAACGCGTCGCCGCGTGAACTCCTCCTTGAGCTTTATACTGTTGCTACTTCAGCGGTTGACCCTGCCCCTGCCCTGGGGGCCCGACTCGAGCGCCTGGAACATGGCGGCGCGCGGCGGCGGTGGGTGCTTGCCCTCGGCAAGGCAGCGGCCCCGATGGCACGCGCAGCAGTGGATGCGCTGGCCCGATGGGGGCTCGAGCCGGCGGGCGGCCTCGTGGTCGCTCCCGAGGCTCGTCTAGCCGCCCACCCGCACATGCCGTTCGTCGTAGGCGATCACCCGGAGCCTGGTGCCGGCTCCCTGGCCGCCGCCCGAGCGCTCGAGGTTGCGGCCGCACGAGTCGGCGAGGGCGACGAGGTCTGGGTGCTGCTCTCGGGAGGAGCCACCAGCCTCCTCGCCGCACCGATAGACGGTGTATCGCCGGCAGAGCTGGCGGCGCTGTACAAACTCCTGCTCGGGTCCGGGCTCGACATTACGGCCATGAATCGCGTCCGGAAGCGGTTCTCTCGTTGGGGTGCCGGCCGGCTCGCGGTGGCACTCGCGCCGGCCCGGGTGCACGCCTTCATCGTGTCCGACGTCATCGGGGACGATCTCGCTTCGATCGGCTCCGGCCCTTGCGTGCCCGATCCGGCCAGCGCCACCGACGTCCGCAGGCTGCTCGAAGCCGCCGGCCTGTGGGATCGCATCCCCCAGTCGGCCCGTCGGATCGTCGTCGCGTCGGAGGCGGGGGAAATGGCGGAGACGCCAAAACCCGGCGACCGGGCTTTCGCGCGCGTGAGCATCGAGCTGATCGCCAGTAACCGGTTGGCCCTCGAAGCGGCGGCCAAACGCGCGGCAGAGTTGGGCCTCGCTCCCCAGGTGGCGGAGACGCCGCTCGCCGGGGAGGCGTCGGCGGCCGGAACGAGTGTGGCCACTACACTATTACAACATTGCGGGCCTGCTGAGATCCCGCAACCAGTCCGACCGTCCCGCTGCTTTATCTGGGGGGGTGAGACGACCGTCACATTGGGCGACGCGATCCCGGGGCTCGGAGGTCGCTGCCAGGAGCTCGCGCTCGCGGCCGCCCGCACGCTCGAGGGTGCTCCGGCGGGCGCGGCCCTGCTCGCGGCGGGAACGGACGGTCGCGACGGACCGACCGATGCCGCGGGCGCCGTGGTCGATGGGGACACCTGGCGAGCGGTGGCCCTGGCAGGCCGCGATCCCGCGCGCGACCTGCGGGCGCACGACGCCTATCACGGGCTCGATGCGGCGGGCGCGCTCGTGAAGGTGGGGCTGACGGGCACGAACGTGATGGACGTGGTGATCGGGATCGTGTAGTCACGACGACCCTGACTCGGTTACGGCCGCACTTCCAGCTGCGGCCGCCAATCTTCGCCGAGCAGCACCGTCACGTCGACTCGCCTGAGCGTATCCGGCGCGATCGCGACTCGACCCGCGCCGAGCGCCTGGGCGACGTCCCGCCCGAGACCCGGTTCGCCGCGCCGCACCAGAATTTGCGTCGAATCCGTCCTGGGCCCGCTGCCGAAGAACACCACATCGACACCGCGCCGGCGAAGGGCTCGCGTAGCGGTGCGTGCGAGCCCCGCGCGCCGGGTGCCGTTCAATACCTCCACCTGGATGCGCTTGCCGGGCGCCGGGAGCGCATAGGCGTGGCCGGCCACCTGCTCCGGCCTCGGCTTCATAAGCGTCGCGAAGACCCCGAGGAGGGCCGCGCCCGCCGCGGCGATCAGCGCGAGCCGGAGGGCTCGACGACGCTGTTCCAGAAGCGCACCGTTGGCTCGGGTATCGGCCACCCCGAGCCGATCAGGTGGGTGAGTCGGTCGCCCGCGACGGCGCGGAGCACGGCCGGCGAATCGTCGGGGAATCGCTCCGCCAGCTCGGCCCTCCACTCGGGCCGGAACTCGCGGCCCGGCTCGAGATAGTCGGCGCAGTACAACATCCGCCCCACCATATCCCACCCCGCGTGACCGATCGAATGAAAGCGGACGGCGTCCAGGATGCCCCGGTCGGTTTCGCCGTCGGCTTCCGCGCGGGCGGCGGCGGCCGGTCCATGGCGCAGTGCGGGCGGCCCCTCGGCCAGCGGCGCCCAGCGATCGAGCGTGGGAGGTGCGGCGTCGCGGAACGCGTCGTGCAGCCACACGGCGCGAAGCCATCGCCCGCGCTCCGCGCCTGACACCCGCATCCGCTCGGCCCAGGCCGTGGCGAGCGCGGCCACGCGGCCGATGTGCGCCAGCCGCTCGGGTGAAATTTCGGCCCACGACGGAAGGCCACTCTCTGCCGAGCCGGTCATCCGCCGAGGCCTTGGTCGAGGATGATGTTGTCGATCAGCCGAGTGGATCCCACTCGTGCCGCGAGCGCCACCACCGTGTCGGCCTCGACCACGTCGACCGGCGTGAGCGCGCGCGGCTCGGCGATGGCCACGTACTCGACCGTCACAGCCGGCTCCAATGCCAACTGCGGGCGCATCGCGTCCAGGAGGGCTCCGGCCCGCCGCCGGCCCGCACGGTACGCCTCGTGCGCGGCCCCCAGCGCACGGCTGAGCACCAACGCGCGGCGGCGCTCGTCGGGATTCAGATAGGCGTTGCGGCTGCTGAGGGCGAGACCATCGGGCTCGCGGACGGTGGGCACCACCACGATCTCGAGCGGCCAGTCGAGGTCCCGCACCATCTGCCGGACCAGGGTCGCCTGCTGGATGTCCTTGCGTCCGAAGCATGCGACGTCAGGCTCCGCCAGATGAAACAGCTTGGCGACCACCGTCAGCACGCCCGCGAAGTGGCCGGGCCGGGCCGCGCCTTCCCAGCGCTCCGCCGTGGCGCCGGGCAGCACGCGGATCTCGGAGCCTGCGGGGTACATGACCTGCTCGCTGGGCGCGAAGAGCGCCGTGACCCCGCGATCCTCCGCCAGCACGCGGTCGCGCGCCAGGTCGCGCGGATACCGGGCAAGATCTTCCGCGGGCCCAAACTGCAACGGGTTCACGAAAACGCTCATGACGGTGGAGTCGGCCCGACCCCGCGCGGCGTCCACCAGGCGCAGATGCCCTTCGTGGAGGTAGCCCATCGTCGGGACGAGTGCGACACGCCGGCCCGCGGCGCGTTCCCCGCTCGCCCACCGTCGGAGGTCGGAGATGGTCTGAAGCTCGATCACGTGCGCGGCGGGGCGGCGATCAATCGAAGCTGTGCTCGGGCCCGGGATAGCGTCCGCCGCGCACATCGGCGGCGTACGCGCGAACCGCGGACCGCACCGCTTCGCCCAACTCGGCGTACCGATGGAGAAACTTGGGATTGAAGGCCTCGTTCAGGCCGAGCATGTCGTGCAGAACCAGTACCTGCCCATCGCACCCCGCGCCCGCGCCGATGCCGATCGTGGGAATGGTGAGCGCCGCGGAGATCCGCCGCGCCAACGCCGACGGCAACAGCTCGAGCACGACCCCGCAGGCGCCCGCCTCCTCCAGGGCTCGCGCGTCGGCGAGCAGCCGGTCGGCCGAGCCGACCTCCCTGCCCTGCACCCGATAGCCGCCGAGGGCGTGCACCGACTGCGGGGTGAGCCCCAGATGGCCCAGGACCGGGATGCCGCGCTCGACCAGCGCGCGCACCGTGTCGGCCATGGGCTGGCCCCCTTCGAGCTTGACCCCGTGCGCACCGCTTTCCTGCAACACCCGCCCGGCGTTCCGGATCGCCTCCGGTACCGATACCTGGTAGGTGAGGAACGGCAGGTCCACGAACACCAGCGACCGCCGCGACCCTCTGTGGACGCTGGCCGCGTGATAGATCATCTGCTCGAGCGTGGCGCTCAGCGTCGTCTCCTGCCCCGCCAGGACTTGATTGAGCGAGTCGCCGACGAGAAGGACATCCACGTCGGCCGCTTCGAGCAGCCGGGCGAAGGCGGCGTCGTAGCAGGTCAGCACAACGATCCGGCGGCCGGCCGCCTTCATGCCGATCAGGTCCGGCACCGTCAGAGGCCGTGCGTCACCGTTCATGGGCATGCAGTTCCGCCAATTCACGCTGCCAGAAGTCGCGGTTCGGGAGCTCGGGATGGGGAATAATAAGGTCGGGCTCGGTGACGTGCCGCCGCGCGAACCGCACGATGTCGAGATCCAGCGTGCGTGCCCCCCACCGCTCCGTGCGCACGCGGCCCTCCGCGCGCTCGATGGACTGACACGCGGCCAGCAGCTCGCGCGGGGTCAACACGGTCTCGAGCAGCACCATCTGGTTGAGATAGGGCGGCTGGATCATCCCCGCGAGCGGGGCGGTTTCCTCGACCGCCGACGCGGCGAGAAGGGTCGTGCCCGGCAGCCGGCCGAGCGCCTCGCGGCCCGCGGTCAGGTGGCTCGCGCGGTCGCCGAGGTTGCTGCCGAGGGCCACGTACACGCGCTCGGCGCGGCGCGCCTCCACGTCACTGCTCCACCGCGAAGTGTCGCGCGATCCGCTGCAGATCCACTGCCACGTCGCCCAGCTCGCGGATGGAACGCTCGAGATCGGCCTGGCCGGCGGCCGCCTCGGTGGCTCGGCTGGCCAGCGCCTCGGTCTCGCTCAGGGTGCGCGCCGAGCCCGCGGCCACCCGGCGGATCTGTCCCGTGAGCCCGTCCACCGCGCGGAGCTGTTCCGCCGCCGTCGACGCGATCGCGCGGGCGTGTCGGCCCGCGTCGCTGGTCGTGCCCACGATCGCGTCGAGCGCCTGCGCGGCATCGGCGCTCAGGCCTTCGACCCCCGCCACGGCCTCGCGCCCGCGCTCCATCTGGCCCGAGACGGCCGTGACCTGATCGGCGATCTCCTCGAGCAGCACCCGCGCCTCGCCCGCGGCGTGCAGGCTCTGCGCGGCCAGGTCGCGAACCTCGTCGGCTACCACCGCGAACCCGCGGCCGTCAGCCCCCGCGCGGGCCGCCTCGATGGCGGCGTTGAGCGCGATCAGGTTCGTGAGGTCCGCGATCTCCCGGATGGTGCCGATGAAGCCCTTGATCCTGCTCGTCATGGTGCCGAGCCCCGCGACCTTGTCGGCGCTGGCGGAGACGAATCCGTTGAGTCCGACGAGGCGGGCGATCGCTTCCCCGATGACTGCCCGTTTCTGCGTCGCGACCTCCGCGGCGGTGCCGCTGGCCTGGGCGGCGAGCGCGCCCTGGTCGGCCATGGCGCGGGAGGCGGCGCCGAGGGAGTCGGTGGCCTTGAGGCCGCCTGCGACGAAGCTCTCGAGCTCCCCGGCGCCCTGCCGCATGCCCTGCGAGGCGTCCGCCAGCGCCAGCGCCGAGGCGCGGAGCGACTCGGTCACCCGCGCGAGCGCGGTCACCTGCTGGCCGATCTGCTCGACCGTACTCAGGAGCGGGCGGCGGAGCTCCGCGATGTGGATGGCCGTCGCGATCTGGTTGCCGATCGTACTCAACGCCGTGAGGTCCTTCGGGCCGTAGGTATGGCGCTTGGGGTGATCCACCTCCACGGTGCCGAGCAGCTCCTCGCCGAAACGGATCGGATGGACGATGAGACTACCCACCTCCGGCATTGTCAGCCGGACCAGCGGATCGGACCGCGCGTCCTTGACCTCGACCACGCGGCCGCGGGCGATCGCCTCGGCCCGGAACGGCGCGGCGCCCTCGGGAGGCGCGCCTCGGTTCGGCCGGCCGAGGAGTCCGCGGTAGGCGAGCGAGGGCACGCCGTCGGTGACCCGGTAGATGCGAAAGTCACCCCAGTCGAGCAGGCGGTAGGCCAGGCGCTCGATCTGGTCGAAGGAGCCCTGGAGCGTGGCGTTGCTCGCGATCGCCACTTCCATCAGGTGCACCTTGTTCAGGTCCTCGGCACCGATCGCTTCCTCGAGGAGGCGTCGCGTGAGCGCGCCCACCACGCCGAGCGCGAGCGCCACGGCGAGCCAGCCCACCGGCGACAGCGCGACCAGCGCGGCGAGCACGACGCCCGACGCGATGAGAGTGAGCAGGTACGAGATGATCTCCCACCGCAGGATCAGAATCTTCTCGGCGTACTCGAGCTTGTCACGGAGCAGCAGCGTGCAATAGAACAGCGCGCGGGTCCCGAAGAAATACATGCAGACGAAGATCGCGATGGCGGGCAGCAGGTCGAGGGACAGCTCGGGCCGGCCGGTCAGTGCGAGCACGGCGGCGTAGAGCCCGTACGCGGCGGTGAAGCCCAGCACCTCGCGGCCGGCGTTGATGAGGCCCGCGCGCGGGAGCTTCCGGAGCCAGAGCAGGTCCGAGGCGAAGACCCCGGCCCACAGTGCCAGCACCACCGGTGTGGGCCCGACGCTCAGCGCCCCGACGAGGGCCACGACGCCCGACTGCGTCAGGTACGAATACTTGCTCAGGCGGACGGGCGACGCACGAAGTACGAGCACGCCCGCCAGCAGCACGAGCGTGCTGATCGGCTGGGCGATCCACCGGGTGTCGACGGCGACGGCGAGGAGCGCGACCGCGAGCCCCCCGAACGCCACGGTCTGCGCGTAGCGATCCACGAGCTGCTGCACGCGATCTCTCATCGGGCTGCCGTCAACGCGCCGCCACGACCGGGCTGCCGACCGCCGCGGCGTCCAGCGCTTCGCGCAGCGATATGAGGAAGTCGCGGGCGGCCTCGACGCCGCGGCTGCCGAGCACGTCGACCAACGCGCTCCCGACGACCACGCCGTCCGCTTGTCCCGCCAGGATGCGAGCCTGGGCAGGGGTCGAAATGCCGAAGCCGACAGCGAGGGGGAGCGCGGTGGCCCGGCGCACCCGCGCAATCAATGTATCGAGCCCGTCGGCCAGGCCGGCGGTGGCGCCCGTGACCCCCAGCCGGGCGACCAGGTAGACGAATCCCTGGGCGCCCAGGACGGCCGCCGCCAGCCGGTCCGCGCGCGTCGTGGGCGCGATGAGACGAATCAGGTCGAGTGGGCTCGCCTGGATCGCCGACTCGACCGCGGGATCGCTGCCGGCCGGCAGATCGGTCAGCAACACACCGGCCAGCCCCAGCGCGTCGGCATCGCGAAGGAAGCGGTCCACGCCGTACCGCAGGATCGGATTGAGGTAGCTGAAGACCACCACCGGCCGCGACAGCCGCGCGCGCTCGATCAGCGCGAGCGTGCCGGCCAGTGTCATGCCCTGCCGCAGCGCCTCGAACGTGGACCGCTGGATGGTCGGCCCGTCGGCGAGCGGATCACTGAACGGCACGCCCACCTCCAGGATGTCCGCGACCTGATCGGCCGCCTGGAGGGCGGCGAGGCTGGTGTCGACGGTCGGGTGGCCGGCGGTGAGGTACGGGATCAGCGCGGTGCGACCGCGCGCGCGCAGGTCGGCCCAGGCCGGCGCGAGGCGGGAGTCAGACAAAGTAGTCGCCGGCCGTGAGGCCATACCGGGATGGCGTGGTGACCTTCACGATCGACCGCCGATAGGCGCCGCTCTCATCCTGCTCGACCAGGTTGACCAGGTCGCCCGGCGGGGGGACGTGGCCGCCGTCCGCGCTCACCGCGATGCGCACCAGCGGGCGATTGAGCTGCAGCCCCTCCGGATTGGTCGCCGCGACGAGGGCGACTTCAAAGGTGTCGAGGATGACGCAGGTCCCGACGGGATAGATGCCAATGAGGTTGATCAGCGCTTTGACGAGGATGGTGTCGTAGCCGCGCTTCGGATTATGCCACATCTCGCGGAGCACCTCGTCCGGCTCGATCGGCACCGTCTGATAGCTGCGTCGCGTGGTGGCGGCATCGAATCCGTCGGCCACCGCGACGATCCGCGAGAAGATCCCGAGCGCCCGGTCCCGCACGCTCTTGGGGTAGCCCGTCAAATCGGTCTTCATGTGGTGCTCGTGGGCCACGAGGATGCTGCGGTAGGGCAGTTCGTCGTGCGTGCGCATCCCGAACAGCGTGAGCGTCCCCATCCACGGGTGGCCCTGCATGATGCGCCACTCCACTTCGTCGAGCCCGGACGTCTTGTTGAGGATGTCCACCGGTATCCGGGCCTTGCCCACGTCGTGCAGCAGGGCGGTCATGCCCAGATCGTAGAGCTGCAGCTTGCTGAACCCGAGCTTCTTGCCCAATGCGACCGAAAAGATGCACACGTTCACCGAGTGCGTGAAGGTGTACTCGTCGTAGTCGCGGATGGTCGTGAGGCCGACCAGCGATGTCTCGTTGTTGAGCACCTGGTCGACGATGAGCTGCACGGCGCGCTTCACACGCTTCACGCTGGTGGCACGGCCCAGCCTGACGCCGGTGATCACGTCCTTGGTGACCGCCACGCCCTGGCTGTAGATGCGCTTGGCCTGCTCCTTGGACTGCTCCGCTTCGGGATCGTGCTCCTGCTCCACGGCCCGTTCGATCTCGACGCCCTTCACCTCGGCCGAGCGGAGGCGCTCGAACAGTTCCTCGAACCGCCCCTCCGTGCCCGCCCGCTCGGCCAGGCTGAGGAGCAGGCTCAGGAAAATCTGCCATTCCCGGCGGTTGGCGGAATCGTGAACGCGCAGGCCGCCGATCGAGAACGTCCGCAGCATCGTGAGGATGTGGCTGAACGCGGCGTAGTTGTCGAGCTCGAGGCGCAGCCGGGTCGCGTTGACGAAGATGAAGTCGCCGGCGAGCCGGATCTCCAGGTCGGCCTCGAGCGCCACCAGCGCACGGGACGTGGCGTCCAGGTCGTCGAGCGCCCTCTGGACCGTGGCGTTCTCCACCGGATACAGCTTGAGGCTCCGGAGGGCGGTGTACAGCGCCAGCAGCAACGCGCGCCCCCCCTGCCGCAGGCGGCCCTCGGACGCGGCGCCCGGCGCCAATTCGGCCGGCGTCGTCACCCCGTCCCTTCGCGGAGCGCGCGGCTCACGGCGTTCCGTACCACCAGGTCTTTGTCGTCGGCGGCCGACTGCAATACGGCACGGGCCTCGGCCGTCCGGATCTTCCCCAACGCGATGGCGGCGCACGCGCGCGTGTCCGACGATTCCTTCATCCGGAGGAGACCGCGCGGAAGCAGGAGGGCGCTCAGCGGCTTGAGCCCGCTCGTGCCGGCGATCGCCCCGTAGGCCTCGAAGAACGCCATCTTTTCGGTCAGATCCATCCCGGCGACCGACCTGCCGAGCACCACACCTTCCACCCGCCGCTGCGCGCCCTTGTAGCCTCGGCCCCCGACGACACGCACGGCCGCCAGCCGCACGGCGCGATCCGGATCCTCGAGCGCCTTGTCCACCCAGCCGAGCGCGGCGGGTGTGGCGAGCTGGGCGAGGGCGTGCACGCTGGCGAGACGAACCGCCGGATCGCGGTGGGTGACGGTCTCACCCAGCCCAGGCACGGTCTGCACGAGCTGCAGGCGCCCGCACAGCGTCGCCACCGCCGCGAGCGCCTCCGAGTCGGGCGACCGCAGGATGCGCAGGACCTCCGCCGGGTGCGCCTCGGCCAACCGGTCGGCCACCTCCTCCAGCAGTTGCTTGAGCGTGGGCGAGCCGAGCATCGGGATCCAGGTCAGGATCGGAGCGAGCGCGGTGGCGCGGAGCTCGCGCAGCACCTCGGCCACCGTCGCTTCACCCGCGAGCGCGGGGGCCTCGTCGATCGACTGGATGAGCTGGCTCACGATGGCGGGCTCGCTCAGCTTGGCGACGAAGCCGTCGAGCCGTGCGGCGTGCTCGGGCTCGAGCCCGGGCGTCCGTTGCGCGAGCTCCCGGGATTCGCGGAGCACCGCGGCGGCGGTGCGGAAATCGTGGGCATTGAGAAAATTGGGGAAGAGCGCCTCGAGGATCCCCAGAATTTCGGAGCGGACCGCGGACTCGCCCTGCAGCTCGAACAGATCGAACAAGGCGTCGAGGGAGGCGTGCCGCACATCGCGCGTGTACTCCTCCGCCACGCTGGCGGCCACCTGATTGATCTCGCGCTCGTCGAGGAAATAGAGCGTCGCGTCGAAGTCATCGAGGTCGATGAGGCCCTTGGCCCGCGGTGGCGCTTCCTCCTCCGCGGCGGCGCGTCGGATACGCGCCGCGTCCTCGCTGCCGGCGCCAGCGCCATACGCGCCGGTCTGCTCGGGAACGCCGCCCGTGTCCCCGAGGAACTCCATGAACTCGTACTGGATGAACTCGAATTCCTGCTCCCAGAGCAGCGTCAGCAGGTCGTCGCCTGCATCGGTGGGAAGGAAGCGGGCCCGGTTGATCGTTTCGAGAAAGCGGGGCAGCTCCTCGATCTCCGCGCCTTGCCGAATGGTGAGCGAGCGCATCCCGTCCTTGAACAGCCCCCACGCCACGCTCTCGTTCTTGTTCGGCTGATGGTAGACCACCTGGTCTTCCCAGACGAAATCGGTCTCGGCCACGGTGAGGACCAGCTCGCCGAGCACCGCATAGATCGGCTGGAAGGCGACGCGGAGGTTGTCGCTGGCGCGCTGGTACACGGGATTGTTCGGCAGGTACATGTGATAGGCGCGCAGCGCCTTGACCAGGCCGGTGACCAGCTCGGCGACCTGAGACGCGGGGAGGATGTCCGTGGGCACGGAGCCGCTCGTCACACGGGGGCCCCGAGCAACTCGGCCACGTGGGCGACGTCCTTGTCGCCGCGCCCGCTGAGACAGACGAGCACGAGCGCACCCATGGGCCAGCGCCCCGCCATCCGGCGGACGTAGGCGAACGCGTGGGCGGTCTCGAGCGCCGGAATGATGCCCTCGAGCCGGCAGACCGCCTGAAACGCGTCGAGCGCTTCGGCGTCGGTGGCCGACTCGTACGCCACCCGCCCCGAGTCGCGCAGGTAGCTGTGCTCCGGTCCGACGCCCGGGTAGTCCAAGCCGGCCGACACGGAGTGCGCGGGGGTCACCTGTCCGTCGGCGTCCTGCAGCAGGTAGCTCAAGCTTCCGTGCAGCACGCCGGGCGCGCCCGCGCTCAGCGTCGCGCTGTGCTGCCCGCTCGCGATGCCCTTGCCGGCCGCTTCGATGCCCACCAGCCGCACCCCGGCATCGTCGAGAAATCCGGCGAAGATGCCCAGGGCGTTCGAGCCGCCGCCCACGCACGCCACCACCGAGTGCGGGAGCCGGTGGTAGCGCGACAGCATCTGGGCGCGGGCCTCGCGGCCGATCACGGACTGGAAGTCGCGCACCATGCGCGGGAACGGGTCCGGACCCACCACCGACCCGATGATGTAATGCGTCGTGGGGATGTTGGTGACCCAGTCGCGGAGCGCTTCGTTGGTCGCGTCCTTGAGGGTGCGGGTGCCCGATTGGACGGGGACGACCGTGGCGCCGAGCAGCTCCATGCGGTACACGTTGAGGCGCTGGCGGGCCATGTCTTCGGCGCCCATGTAGACCACGCACTCGAACCCGAACCGCGCGCACACCGTGGCGGTCGCCACGCCGTGCTGACCCGCGCCGGTCTCCGCGATGATGCGGCGCTTGCCCATCCGGAGCGCCAGCAACGCCTGCCCGATGGTGTTGTTGATCTTGTGCGCGCCGGTGTGATTCAGGTCTTCGCGCTTGAGCACCACGGTGGCGGCGGTCTCGGCACTGAGCCGGGGTGCTTCGGTGAGCGGGGACGGCCGGCCGACGAACTCGGCGAGCAGCGCCTCGAACTCCGCCCAGAACGCTGGATCGGCGCGCGCGGCGTCGTACAACGCCGTGAGGTCGTCGAGCGCGGCGACGAGGGTTTCAGGAACGTAGCGGCCGCCGTAGGGGCCGAACCGTCCCCCTACGGCGCGTTCAGCTGCCAATACTGTGGCCAAGCACCGCCTCCAGAAATCGTGCGATCTTGTCAGGGTCCTTGATGCCGGGAAGGCGCTCCACTCCTGAACTTACATCCACCACCTCGGGTCGAACGAGGGCCACCGCCGCGCCGACGTTATCCGGGGTGAGTCCGCCGGCCAGCACCATGGTGGCACCCGCGAGCCGCCCGCGAGCCTCGCGAGCCACGGCGAGGTCGAGCGAAACGCCGGTGCCCCCGGCCGCATGCTCGACCAGGGGCTCGACCAGCACCGCGTCGGCATCCCGCACCGACTCGCTCAGGGCATCGAGATCTTCAGGCGCGGCGATCCGAACGACCCGCCAGACCACCAGCCCCTCCGCCCGGAGCCGTGCGGCGTCCTGCCGCCGGTAGGGCCCGTGAAGCTGCGCTCCCGCGAGCCGGGCGGCGCGAGATATCCGCAGGATGTCGTCGACCGATTGGTCGCCGTACACGCCGAAGACGGGAACGCCGTCGGCTGCCGCGCTGATTTCTCCCGCCGTTTCGGTGGTCGTTCGTCTGGGTCCTCCAGCAAAAACGACGCCCAGGAAGGCCGCCCCCGCCTCGGCGGCGGCCGCTCCGTCGCCCGGCCGGGTGAGCCCGCAGATCTTGACCCGGAATCGGTTGCCGTTACCGGCCATGGCGGGGTATCCGGCTCAGGCGCGTGAGCAGTTCGTCCGGGTCGGCGGCGGCGGAGAGCGCGGTGCCGATGAGCACGGCATCCGCGCCGGCCTCGGCGGCTGCCTCGACGTCGACCTCGCTCGACATGCCGCTCTCGGCGACGGCCAGGCACGCGGGGGGGATCGCGCGGAGAATGCGCCACGCCCCCGCGGTGTCGATGCGGAACGTATCCAGATCGCGACTGTTGACGCCCACGATCGTCGCCCCGACGTTGAGAGCCTGGGCGGCTTCCTCGAGGGTGTGCACTTCCACGAGCGCATCCAGCCCGGTCTGGCGGGCCGCGGTGAGCAGGTGGCTCAGTCGGGGCTCGGCGAGGGCTCGCACGATCAACAGGACCGCCGCCGCGCCGGCAGCGCGCGCTTCCACGATCTGCAGCTCGTCGAGGATGAAGTCCTTCCGAAGCACCGGCACACTGGCGCGGCTGGCGGCGGCGCGAAGGTCGTTCACCGACCCGCCGAAATATGGGCCGTCGGTCAGCACTGAAACAGCGGCGGCGCCGTGGCGCGCGTAGCGCTCGGCGCGTTCGGCCGGATCGAGATCTTCGCGGATGGGGCCCGCGGATGGCGACCGTCGCTTGACCTCCGCGATTACCGCGACTGTCCCACGCCGCAGCGCCGCCGCGAACGAGGGCGGCCCGGCCGCGTCCGCCGCCGCCCGCTCCACGGCCGCACGCCGCGCCAGCAGGCTGGGCAAAGCGCCACGAGTGGAGGCGAGAATCTGGTCGAGGGTGACGGGCATCTTGTCCTTCGGCCGGTCTTCGGGTATAGTAGTTCGGGCTCTATTCGGTCGTCTCGTGGACGAGGAGAAACCTGTGCCCCTGACCAAGCGCCAGAGCGAAATTCTCGCCTTCCTGCACCATCACATTCAGGACCAGGGTTATGCGCCGAGCTTCGAGGAAATCGCCGAGCGGTTCGGGTTCCAGTCGCTCGCCACGGTGCACGAGCACCTGACCAATCTCGAGCGCAAGGGATACATCCGCCGGTCATACAACGAGAGCCGATCCATCGAGGTCCTTCCGCCCCGTGGCACCTCCGCGGCCAGCGAAATCCCGCTGCTAGGCAAGGTGGCGGCGGGTACGCCGATCGAATCGCTCATGCACCAGGAGACGATCGCGGTGCCCGATCAGATGCTCCCGCGCCGTGGTCCCAACTACGCGTTGCGGGTGCAAGGCACTTCGATGGTCGACGAGCACATCATGGATGGCGACGTCGTCGTGGTCCACGGCAAGCAGACCGCCGAGAACGGCGAGATGGTCATCGCCCTGGTCAACGGGAGCGAGGCCACGGTCAAGAAATTCTACCGCGAGGCCGGCGGCTGGATCCGACTGCAACCCGCGAATGCCACCATGCAGCCCATGCGGTTCCAGGAACGGGATGTCCTGATTCAGGGTGTGGTGGTCGGGGTCATCCGTAAGTACTGATCGGCCCCGCCCGTCATCCTGAGCGGAGCGAAGGATCGTCCAATGCGTGCGGCTGAGCCTATGGGCTCACGGCCACCGCGCCCCCGATCCTTCGCTCCGCTCAGGATGCCGGACCCGAGGCCCCCCAGCCGCCGCCCGCAGCCTCCCCAGCACTTCCGCGCCCGCCCCGCGCTCCAGCGCTTCCCGCGCCCGGGCCATGCACTCCTCGAGCGTCCACTCGTTCCCTGACACGTAGAGCGCCGCCGCCGCGTTGAGCAGGACCGCGCAGCGCTCGACGGTGCTTCCCTTCCCTTCCAACAGGCGCTCGATCCGAGCCGCGTTCTCCCCCGGGTCACCACCCGCCAGCGCGTCGAGGTCCTCACACTCGAGACCGTGCCGTGCCGGCGCTATCGTCCATTGGTTCACCTCCGCCTCTCGCACCTCCCACACGCGCGTCGTGCCGGCGGGGCTCACCTCGTCCATGCCGATGGTCGCGTGCACGACCAGCGCGTGCGCCGCGCCGAGCCGCGCGAGGGCGCCGGCCATCAGTGGCGCGCGATCCTCGCTCGAGACGCCGATCACCTGGCGCTGCACGCCCGC
Organism: Gemmatimonadales bacterium; assembly: GCA_013812695.1. Lineage (GTDB taxonomy): Bacteria > Gemmatimonadota > Gemmatimonadetes > Gemmatimonadales > GWC2-71-9 > CAVVWJ01. Next base: position 20,927 of record JACCSZ010000248.1, read on the forward strand.
CGGGTTCGCGAGCGGTCCGAGCAGGTTCATGATCGTGGCGACGCCGAGCTCCTTCCGCACTGGCGCGACGTGGCGCATGGCGGGGTGGTAGGTCGGCGCGAACAGGAACACCAGGCCGACGTCCCGCAGCACGGTGAGGGCACGCGCGGGCGGCACATCGATATCGACACCCAGCGCCTCGAGCACGTCCGCAGATCCGCATCGCGAGGTGTAACTCCGGTTCCCGTGCTTCGCCACGGGCACGCCAGCTCCCGCCACGACGAACGCCGCCGCGGTCGAGATGTTGAGCGTGCCGATCCGGCCGCCGCCCGTGCCGCACGTATCGACCACGCCGTCGGCGGTCCCGAGGTCCAGCCGGAGCATCGCGCACCGAAGCGCGCTCGCCGCGCCCGCGACCTCGTCCGCGCTCTCCCCCTTGGCGCGGAGCCCCATCAGCAGCGCGGCCATCTGCACCGGCGTGGCCTCGCCGCGCATGAGGACGCCGAACGCACCCGCCGCCGCCGATTGGTCGAGCGAGCCGCCTGACGCGAGCTGCTGAATAGCATGCCGAAGCGGGAGACTTTCGCTCACGTGCGGTCGGGGTTGGGCGTCGTCGAAATGGCGCGGAAGGCGTGGCCAACAGTATTCTCACGAGGGCGCTTTTGTCAATGTGGCACAAGCAGTTGCGTGGCTTGCTCGGGGGGTCCTGGTGCGCTACATTTTCCGAGGATGAGCCGGACTTTTCTCGCCACGCTGCACTTCGACGGTACCGGGTTTGTCGGGTGGCAGCGCCAACCGGCCAGCCGATCGGTGCAACTCGAATTCGAGCGCGTGCTCGAACGCCTGTTCGGACAGCGTGCGCCCGCGCTTGCGGCCGGCCGCACCGATGCCGGGGTGCACGCGCTCGGGCTCGGCGTCAGCTTCTCCGCACCTGCGGCGTGGGACGGCGTTGCCCTCCGCCGCGCGCTCAACGCTTTGCTCCCCCCCGACTGCTGGACCGAGCGCGTCGTTCCCATGCGAACCGGCTTTCATGCCCGGAAGTGCGCGCGGTCGCGCCGCTACCGCTACGACATCGGCACCGACGCCGCCGCGAGCTCGCCGTTTCGCCGGCCCTTCGAGTGGGCCCTGGGCCGGCCGCTCGACTTCGGAGCCCTCCGCGCGGCGGCAACGCTGCTCCACGGCGAGCACGATTTCAGAGCCTATGCGGTCAAAGGCCAACCCAAACCCCACTACCGATGCCGGGTCGCCTCGGCCGAGTGGCTCGACCGGCCGGCCGGGCACGGCGTGAGCTTCCAGGTCGAGGCGGACCGGTTTCTTCACCACATGGTCCGCATGCTCGTTGGCACCATGGTAGACGTCGGGCTGGGCCGCCGGCCGCTGTCCGACATCGAGATGCTGCTCGAGCATCGTGACAACCAGGGCACCAGCCCGCCGGCGCCGCCGCAGGGCCTCTATTTCGTGTCGGCCACCTACCCCTCCGAGTACTTCCTGACGGACGCCGGCACCGGCGAACTGGTGGTCGAGGCGCTGGACACGGCCGCTCGGGATGCGTAAGCGCGCGGTCGTCCTCACGCTGTTTGCGGTTGCCTGCGGCGAGGGGCACCCCGGCACCGCGCGCCCTGGCAGTGCCGGCCTGGTCTCCAGCTCCGCCGCGCAAGTGGCGGTTCGTGCGGCCGACGCGCAGGTGGCCGCCTCGCGGCGTACCGCGCTCGTATCGGCGGTGGAGCGCGCCTCGGGCGCGGTGGTGTCGATCAACGTCACCTCCACCCGCCAGCTGCCGGCACGCTCGCCTTGGGATTTCTTCTTCGTGCCCGACGGCGCCCGCGTGGTCCAGGGCTACGGTACGGGCTTTGTCGTCCGCCCCAACGGGGTGATCGTCACGAATCAGCACGTGGTGGCCAACGCCACCAAGGTCGTGGTGACGCTGCCGGACGGCACCGATCTTCCCGCCCGGGTGCTCGGCGAAGATCCGCTGACCGACATCGCGGTGCTGCGGGTGGATCGCCAGGGGCTCCGCGCGGTGGCGGCCGGTCGCAGCACCGATCTCATGATCGGAGAGTGGGTCGTGGCGCTGGGCAATCCGTACGCCTATCTCCTCGGGAACGCGGAACCGACCGTCACGGTCGGCGTGGTCAGCGCGATCTCGCGGAACATCCTGCCGACGGGCGAGCAGACCGGCCTGTACCTCGACATGATCCAGACCGATGCCGCCATCAATCCGGGCAACTCCGGCGGCCCGCTCACCAACGCCGCGGGCGAAGTGATCGGCGTCAACTCGTCGATCTTCAGCAACAGCGGCGGCTCGGTCGGGCTGGGCTTCGCGATCCCCATCGAGCGCGCGCTTCGCGTGGCCGACGAGATCATCCGGAGCGGCTCGGTGCGGCGGGCCTGGGTGGGCCTGGACGTCGAAGGCGCGGCGGCGATGCGGAACTGGAAGAGCCAGGGGGGTGTGGTGGTCGCGTCGGTCACGCCGGATGGCCCGGCGGCGCGCGCGGCGCTGCGGGCAGGCGACGTCCTCGTCGAGGCGAACGGCCGCCGGCTTCGCAACTACCTCGATTGGGAGGCGGTCAAACTCGATCTCCACGTGGGCGACAGCGTCGGCCTCAGCGTCCGGAGCGGCGGTGGGACGGCACGCCGCCGCATCGTGACCGGCGACCTTCCGACCGTGACTGCCGAGAAGGTGACGGTCCTCCGCGACCTGCAACTCATCAACGTGTCGCCGCAGGTGCAGGCCGAGCGCGGCATTCGAAGCGAGCGCGGCGCGCTCATCTTCAAGATCTCCTCCGAGGTCAGCCGCGCCACGGGTCTCCGCGAGGGCGATGTCATCGTCGGGGTCAACCGGAGCGCGGTACGTGGCGCCTCCCAGGTCGAGGGCCTGTTGAACGTGCGCTCGGGTGAAGTCATCCGGGTCTACGTCGAGCGCGACGGCCAGATCACCTTTACGGACCTGGTCTTTCGATGACCGACGAGCGCTGGCGCTCGCCGCTCGGCACCCGGTACGCCTCGCCCGCGATGCAGATGCTCTGGGGCGAGCCCCATCGCATCGGGCTGTGGCGCCGCCTGTGGCTCGCGCTCGCCGAGGCCGAGCGCGAGCTGGGCGTCTCCATTCCCGAGGAGGCGCTCGCCGAAATGCGCGCGCACCTCGATGACGTGGATCTCGGCCTGGCCGGCCGGTACGAACGGCGGTTCCGGCATGACGTCATGGCACATATCCACGCGTTCGGCGACCAGGCTCCCGCCGCGCGGCCGTACCTGCACCTGGGGGCGACGAGCGCGTTCGTCACCGACAACGCCGATCTGATCGTGATGCGCGAGGGTCTCCAGCTGCTGCTGGGCCGGGTCATCGCGGTCCTGCAGGCGCTCGAGGGCTTCGCGCGCCGCACCGCCACGATTCCGTGTCTCGCCTATACGCATTTTCAGCCGGCGCAGCTCACGACGGTCGGCAAGCGCGCCACGCTCTGGATGCAGGACTTCGCGCTCGACGTCGAGGAGATCTCGCATCGGCTGGAGACGCTCCGGTTCCGAGGATGCCAAGGCACCACCGGCACGCAGGCGTCGTTCCTCGAGCTGTTCGGCGGCGATCACGCGCGAGTGCGCGAGCTCGAGCGGCGGGTCACCGCCAAGGTCGGCTTTCAGGAGCAGTTCGCCGTCACGGGACAGACCTACGCGCGGAAGACCGACAGCATGGTGCTCGACGCGCTGAGCGGGATCGCGCAGTCGGCGGCCAAGCTGTCGGGCGATCTTCGGCTCCTGCAGCACGAGGGCGAGCTGCTCGAGCCGTTCGAGTCCGAGCAGATCGGCTCGAGCGCGATGGCCTACAAGCGCAACCCGATGCGCGCCGAGCGCATCGCGGGGCTCGCGCGCTTCGTGATCTCCCTGCAGGCCAACGGCGCGCATACGGCGGCGAGCCAATGGCTCGAGCGCACCCTCGACGACAGCGCCAACCGCCGCCTCACGCTGCCCGAGGCCTTCCTCGGCACCGACGCCATCCTCGTGCTCGCCACCAACATCGCGGCGGGGCTGGAAACGCGTGAGGACGTGATCCGCCGCCACGTCGCCGAGCAGATGCCGTTCATGGCCACGGAGCGCTGGCTGATGCTCGGTGTGGCCGCCGGTGGGGACCGGCAGACGCTGCACGAGGTAGTCCGCCGGCACAGCCTGGCGGTGGCGGACCTGATCAGCCGCGGGTCCGCCAACGACCTGCTCGACCGCCTCTCGGCCGACGCGGCGTTCGCGGCGGTCCCGGCCGCGGCCCTCCGCGCCGAGCTCGACCCCGCGCGTTACACCGGCCGCGCGCCCGAGCAGGTAAGCGAGTTCCTCGAGGAATATCTCCACCCGCTGCTCGAGCGCGCCCGGCCACTCGCGGCCGAAGCCGGCGGCGCGGAGGTGCGCGTATGACCAGCCCTTTGCTTCGCTCGGCGGTGCCCATCACGGAAAGCCGGCTGCCCTTGCCGCTGCTTCGCCGCGGCAAAGTGCGCGAAGTGTATGAGGCCGACCGGGGACACCTGCTGCTCGTCGCGAGCGACCGGGTGAGCGCGTTCGACGTCGTGATGCGCGAGCCCGTTCCCCGGAAAGGCGCGGTGCTCACCCAGATGAGCGCGTTCTGGTTCCGGCGGCTGGCTGGCGTGGTCGCGTCGCACTTCGTGACCGCCGGGACCGCCGAGATCATCGAACGCGTGCCTGCCCTGGCCGGCCGGGGCGACGAGATCGCCGGCCGCGCCATGCTCGTCCGCCGCACGTCGCCGGTCCCGTTCGAGTGCGTGGTACGCGGGTACCTCGCGGGGTCCGCGTGGGCCGAGTACCGCGCGCACGGGACGCTGGCGGGTGAGGCGCTGCCGGCCGGTCTCCAGGAGAGTTCGCGGCTGGACCCCCCACTGTTCTCGCCCGCGACGAAAGCCGAGAGCGGGCATGACGAGAACGTGGCCTTCGAGCGGATGGTGGATGGGCTCGGCCGCGAGCTGGCCGTCCGCCTCCGCCAGGCGAGCTTCGCCGTCTACGCTGCTGGGCGCGAGTACGCGGACGGTCGGGGCATCATCATCGCCGATACCAAGTTCGAATTCGGCTCCGCCGCGGACGGCACCCTGCTGCTCATCGACGAAGTCATGACGCCGGACAGCTCGCGCTTCTGGCCGTCGAATCACTATGCCCCGGGCCAGAGCCAGCCGAGCTTCGACAAGCAGCCGTTGCGCGACTATCTCGCCGGCCTGCGCGCGGCGGGCGGGTGGAACGGGGACGCGCCGCCGCCACCCCTCCCCGACGAAGTCGTGACCGCCACCAGCGCCCGGTATCTGGAGGCGTACCGCCTGCTGACGGGTGCGGACCTGGAGGCGAGCGCGTGATTCGCACCGCGCCGGAAGGCCGCTGGTTCATCGCCGGGGCGTGGGTCGTGGCGCTCGGGCTGGTGCTCGTCGCGGTGCGGACCGGTTCGCCGGCCTGGATCGTGGCCGCGGCGCTGTGGTTCGCGCTCGCGCTCTGGGTCGTCGCCTTCTTCCGGGATCCCGAACGAAACTGGTCCCGCGGCGACCGACTGCTCGTGGCGCCGGCGGACGGCAAGATCGTGAGCGTCGTCGAGGTCGATGAGCCGACGTTCTTCCAGGGGCGTGCCCGGCGGGTGTCGATCTTCATGAACGTGTTCGACTGCCACGTGAACCGGTATCCGGCCGGCGGCACGGTGACCTACCGGCACTACAACCCGGGCGAGTTCGGCCACGCCGCGGCCGAGAAGTCGAGCCTGTCCAACGAGCAGTCGTCGGTCGGCCTCGCGACCGCCAGGGGCAAGGTGCTGGTCCGGCAGATCGCCGGGCTGATCGCGCGGCGGATCGTCACCGATCACCAGGTCGGCACGGCCGTGCAGCAGGGGGAGCGCCTGGGCATGATCCGGTTCGGCTCCCGGGTAGATCTCTTTCTGCCGCTGGATACCCGGGTGCTGGTGCACGTCGGGGACACCACGCGGGTGGGGGTGACCGTGGTGGGCGAATGGAGCTGATTCCGCGGGGGAGCGCGGGCGGCCGGCGGCCGACGATCCGTCAGGTGGTCGTCGTCATGCCGAGCGCCTTCACCTTGGGCAACCTGTTCTTCGGGTTCTGGGCGATCGTCTCCGCCTTCAACGGCAACTTCCGGTGGGCGGGGTGGTTCATCGTCTTCTCGGGCATCCTGGACATGCTCGACGGACGGGTGGCCCGGTTGTCGAACACCGGGTCGCGCTTTGGCGCGGAGCTCGATTCGCTGGTGGACATCGTGTCGTTCGGGGTGGCGCCGGCCCTGCTGATCTACTTCCTGGACTTCGCCAGCGCTGGCCGGTTCGCCTGGATCCTCTCGTACATCTACGTCACCGCGGTGGCGCTCCGCCTCGCACGATACAACGTGGTCTCGGCCGGGAAGCCGGAGACGGCGTGGTTCACGGGGATGCCGTCGCCCTCGGCGGGGATGATGCTTGCGGTCTACTATCCCTTCAGCCAGACCGAGTGGTATCGGGCGTCGATCGCCTACCTCGACCTGCAGCATCAAGGCCTGGTGGTGCTGATGCTGCTGCTCGCGCTGCTGATGGTCAGCAACGTCAAGTATCCCAAATTCCCGCGGATCGGGCTCCGGAGCGCCAAGGGGCTCTTCGGCCTCGGGGTGCACCTAGCGATCCTGATCGGCGCGCTCGTCGCCCCCGAGTATTTTCTGTTTCCGCTCGGGCTCACCTACATGATCTACGGCCTCGCGCGCGCTGCCGTGCTCGGCTTCATGGAGCGGTCCGAGCCGGCGGGCGCCGTCGAGGACCAGCTCGCGGACCCGCACGACGCAGCCGAGGCTGCGCCCGAAACGACCACCATGCTCGAACGCCGCGCCGGCTGGGCCGACCGGCGCCAGAAGCCAGAGGACTGATGAGCTATCGAGTGCAGGTGCGCGTGATGCCGCGGGGCGGGCTCCTGGATCCGCAAGGGCAGGCCGTGGAGCACGCCTTGTCGGCGCTGGGATTTCCCGATGCCAGCGCCGTTCGCGTCGGGCGGGCAATCGAACTCGAGGTCGCCGCCGAATCCCGGCGCGAGGCCGAGGCCCGCGTGCGGCAGATGTGCGACAAGCTGCTTGCCAACCCGGTGACCGAGGACTATCTGCTCGAGGTCGGGGAGTCCTGATGCTCACAGTGGCCGTGGTCCGCTTTCCGGGCAGCAATTGCGATGTCGACGCGCTCCGCGCGGTCGAGCGCGTCGGGGTCATGGCGCAGTTCGTCTGGCACCGCGACACCAGCCTGCACGGCGCCGATATCGTGATCCTCCCCGGTGGGTTCAGCTACGGCGACTACCTCAGATCCGGCGCCATCGCGCGGTTCAGCCCGGTCATGCAGGCGGTGCAGCGACACGCGGCGGACGGCGGGCCGGTCCTCGGCATCTGCAACGGCTTCCAGATTCTCTGCGAGGCGCACCTGTTGCCTGGTGCCCTGCTCCGGAACGCCGGGCTCGCGTTCGTCTCGAAGCCGGTGGACGTGGTGGTGGAGCGCACCGCGACGGCCTTCACGTCGGTGTTCGAGCCGGGCGTCCGCCTTCGGCTGCCGGTGGCGCACGGGGACGGCCGGTTCGTCGCCGCCGAGGACACGCTCCGGATGCTCGAGGCCGAAGGACGGGTGGTGCTCCGCTACGTTCCGGCCACCGAGGAGTCGCCCCTGCAGCCCAATCCGAACGGCTCCGCCAACCATATTGCCGGGATCAGCAACGCCACGGGCACCGTCGTCGGCCTCATGCCCCATCCCGAGCGCGTCGCCGACCCGCTCCTCGGCGTGCCCGACGGTCTCGGATTCTTCACCTCGCTCGCGGCCTGGCGGCCGCCCGTTTCCACCCTCAGCACTCCAAACCCATGACCACCGACAAGCCAAGCCGCAACGAGGACGAGTACTTCGTCAAGCAGGAAGCCGAGTTGCTCCGGAAGCAGCGGGCGCAATCCGACAGCGCCGCGCGCGAAGCCGAGCGCAAGACGCACCTCATGAAATGCCCCAAGGATGGGTACGATCTGGCCTCCAGCGTGTATCACGGCGTGCAGATCGAGACCTGCCCCCACTGCGGCGGGATATGGCTCGACGCGGGCGAGCTCGAAGCCGTCGCCAACGAGGAGCGGCCGGGCCTGATCACCCGGGTGTTCTCCGACGCGTTCTCCAGCCTCGGCCGCTCGCCCCGGAAGAAGCCTTCGTGACCAGCTCGACGGCGGCCGCTGTGGTGACCGCCGCCTCGCCCTTCCCGGGCGAGCGGCCGGTCACCGATGCCGTCGTTCGCGAACACAATCTGAACGAGGTCGAGTACGGCCGCATCCTCGAGCTGCTCGGCCGCACGCCGACCCTGACCGAGCTCGGTGTGTTCTCGGCGCTCTGGTCCGAGCACTGCTCGTACAAGCACTCGAAGCCGGTGCTCCAGACCTTTCCGACCGCCGGACCGCAGGTGGTCCAGGGCCCGGGTGAGAACGCCGGCGTGCTGCGCTTGCCCGACGGCTGGGCCGTGGCGTTCAAGATCGAGTCGCACAATCACCCGTCCGCCGTGGAGCCGTATCAGGGCGCGGCGACCGGCGTGGGCGGCATTCTGCGCGACGTCTTCACGATGGGCGCGCGGCCGGTCGCGGTGCTCAACAGTCTTCGGTTCGGTCCGCTCGACCAGCCGCGCAACCGCTACCTGTTCGCCGGGGTCGTGCGCGGCGTCGGCGATTACGGCAACTGCGTCGGCATCCCGACGCTCGGGGGTGAGGTCGGTTTCGCGCCGGGCTACACGGGCAACCCGCTCGTGAACGCGATGTGCGTCGGGCTGCTCCGGGAATCCGACCTGATCCGCGCGGCGGCGCATGGCGTCGGCAACGTGCTGCTGTGCGTGGGCGCGCGGACCGGCCGCGACGGCATTCATGGGGCCAGCTTCGCCTCCGAGGAGCTGAGCGAGCGGAGCGAGGCCCGCCGGCCCCAGGTGCAGGTGGGCGACCCGTTCACCGAGAAACTGCTGCTCGAGGCGAGCCTCGAGCTCATCACCTCGGGCCTCATCGTCGCCATCCAGGACATGGGCGCCGCCGGGCTGACCAGCTCGAGCGCCGAGATGGCGGCGCGCGGCGGAGTGGGCGTCGAGATCGACACCGGGTTGGTTCCCACCCGCGAGGCGGGAATGACACCGTATGAGATCCTGTTGTCCGAATCTCAGGAACGGATGCTGGTCGTGGCCGAGCCGTACCGGGTGGAGGAGATCCAGCGGGTGTGCGCCAAGTGGGAGCTCGGCGCCGAGCCCATCGGGCACGTGACCGATGACGGGATCTTCCGGGTCCGGCATCATGGCCTCGTCGTGGCGGCCATTCCCGGGCAACGCCTGGTGGACGACTGCCCGATCTATCAACCCGCGGCCCGCGAGGGCGAGGACGCCCGGGCGCGCCGGACGGCCAAGCCTCAGCGCCCGGCCAGGACCGATCTGCAGGGCGCGCTCGAGCTGTTGCTGGACTCGCCGAATCTCGCCAGCAAGCGGTGGGTGTACGAGCAGTATGACTCGACCGTGCAGGCCTCGACCGTCCTGGGCCCCGGCGGCGACGCGGGGGTGCTCCAGGTGCCGGGCACCGCGTTCGGTCTGGCGGTGACGGTGGACTGCAACAACCGGCTGGTCGCGCTCGACCCGTATGAGGGCGGCAAGGCGGCCGTGGCCGAAGCGGCCCGCAACATCGCCTGCACAGGCGCGGTCCCGCTCGGGATCACGGACTGCCTCAACTTCGGCAACCCTGAAAAGCCCGAAGTGTTCTTTCAATTTCGTGAGGCCTGCCGGGGCATCGCCGACGCCTGCCGGGCGTTCGACACACCGGTGACCGGCGGCAACGTCAGCTTCTACAACGAAAGCCCGGCCGGCGCCGTCGATCCGACCCCGACGATCGGGATGGTCGGCCTGCTCGCGCGCGTCGCCGACCGCGTGCCGAGTCACTTCTCGACGCCGGGAGACGAGATTCTGCTCCTCGGTGCCACCCGCGGGGGGCTTGGCGGCTCGGCGTACTGGACCGAGGTCTTCGACTTCATCGGCGGCAGCCCGGCCCCGGTGGACCTCGCGGCCGAGCGCAGTCTCCAACGGCTGCTCGCGAGCGCGGCGGGCCGGGGCCTGCTGCGCTCGGCGCACGACGCCTCCGAGGGCGGTCTGGCCGTGGCCCTTGCCGAAGCCGCCATGGGAGACGCCTATGTCGAATCCGGCTTCGGGGCCGTGGCGGACCTCGGCGCCTACGCCGATGGTGTGCCGGCCGAAGCAATCCTTTATGGGGAAGATGGGGCACGGGTGGTGACGTCGGCCGCACCATCCAACGTCGACGCCCTGGTGTCGCTGGCGGGCGAGCACGGCGTGCCCGTGCATCGCGCCGGGCGGGTCGGCGAGCGGGGTGGGGCGCTGGAACTTCGGCTGGGCGGGCGGCTGTTCACGTGGTCCATCGGCGCGCTGCGCCGGATCTATTACACGGCGATTCCCCGGCGGATGCGGCATCCCGACGTGGACCGCTCGGCGGGAGCGTAAGGCATGTGCGGCATCATCGGCGTCTCCGGAATTCCTGAAGCGGCTCAGCTGACCTACCTCGGGCTCTACGCCCTCCAGCATCGGGGGCAGGAGAGCGCGGGCATCGTGGCGATCGATGCCGACGGCATCGCGCGCTCGCACCGGGGTATGGGCCTCGTAAGCGAGACCTTCGAGGAAGCGACACTGGCGACCTTGCCGGGTGACGTGGCCGTTGGCCACACCCGATACTCGACGACCGGGAGCACGGTGCTGGCCAACGCCCAGCCGTGCCACGTGGCCACCCGGTGCGGTCCGCTCGCCATCGCCCACAACGGCAACATCATCAACGCCGCCGAGATCAAGCGCGATCTGGTAGACAAGGGCGCGATCTTCACGACGTCCTCCGACACCGAGGTGCTGGTGCACCTGATCGCCCGCTCCGAGGCCGAGACGGTCGAGGACCAGATCCGGGATGCCCTCGAGCAGGTGGACGGCGCGTACAGCCTGGTGATCGCCGTCGGGCGCACCCTCTACGCCGTGGTGGACAGCCGTGGGTTTCGCCCGCTGGTGCTCGGCCGCCTGGGCCACGGGATGGTGGTTGCCTCGGAGACCTGCGCTCTCGACCTGCTCGGCGCGCACATCGCCTGCGAGCTGCAGCCGGGGGATTTCGTCAGAATCGAGGACGGACGGGTCACCGAGTTGCCGCGGCTGTCGCCGCGCCGCGTCAGCCGCTGCGTGTTCGAGCTGGTCTACTTCGCCCGGCCCGACAGCACAGTGTTCGGCGAGTCGGTGGACCGCGCGCGCCGCGAGCTCGGACGGCAGCTCGCCCGCGAGCAGCCCGCCCCCAGGGGCGACGTCGTGTTCAGCGTGCCCGACAGCTCTAACGCCATGGCGCTCGGGTTTTCGGAGGTGTCGGACATCAAGCTCGAGTACGGCCTGATTCGGAACCATTACGTGGGCCGCACGTTCATCAACCCCACCCAGGATCATCGGGTGGCCAAGGTGAAGATCAAGTTCAATCCGGTGCGCGACGTCATCCAGGGCAAGTCGGTCGTCGTCGTGGACGACAGCCTGGTTCGCGGCAATACCAGCAAGAGCCTGGTGCAGATGATCCGGGCCGCGGGCGCGCGCGAAGTGCACCTGCGTCTGGGCTCGCCGCCGATCACCGGACCGTGCCTCTACGGGATCGATACGCCGACCAGCGCGGAGCTGATCGCCGCGACCCATTCGACCGAGGAGATCCGCGAGTTCCTCGGCGTCGACTCGCTCGGGTACCTCTCGCTCGAGGGCATGCTGCGCGCGGCGGGCAGGGCCAACGAGTACTGTCACGCCTGCTTCTCGGGCGCCTACCCCACGCGGATCCCCGGCGCGCTCGTTCAGCTCCGGGATGCCGCGCCGCTCGTGGCCACGCCCGCATGAGCGGGCCGTTCACGCAGCCGCTCGTCTACTTCTTCGGCCAAGGGCGCGCGGACGGCACCGCCGGGATGAAGGACGTGCTCGGCGGCAAGGGCGCCGGGCTCGCCGAGATGACGACCCTCGGCATCCCCGTTCCCCCCGGCTTCACCATCGCCAGCAGTCTCTGCCTCAGCTATCTCGACAGCAACCAGTTCCCCAAGCGCCTGCAGGTGCAGGTCGAGAACGCGCTGCACAGGACGGAGGCCGCGACGGGCAAGCACTTCGGCGATGGCGACAACCCGCTGCTCGTGAGCGTGCGCTCCGGCGCCGCGGTGTCGATGCCCGGCATGATGGAGACCATCCTCAACCTGGGCCTCAACGACGTGACCGTCGAAGGGCTGACCCGGCAGAGCCGGAATCCCCAGTTCGCCTGGGACAGCTACCGCCGGTTCGTCCAGATGTACGGGAGCGTGGTGTTCGACCTGCCGCGCAAGGGATTCGAGCAACTCGTCGAGGAGCACCGGCTTCGTGCCGGCGTCCAGCGCGACATCGATCTCCCGGTGGCGGAGATGCAGGCCGTGGTGCAGCGTCTCAAGGCGCACGTCCGCCAGGAGTCCGGCCGCGACTTCCCAAGCGAGCCGCTGGACCAGCTCTGGGGCGCCATCGCCGCCGTGTTCGAGAGCTGGAATACCCGACGAGCCATCGACTACCGGAAGCTGCACGACATCCCGGACAGCATGGGGACGGCGGTCAACGTCGTCGCAATGGTGTTCGGCAACCTGGGCGAGGATTCGGGCACCGGCGTGGCGTTCAGCCGCGATCCCTCCACCGGCGAGGGGTCGCTGTACGGCGAGTATCTGCTCAACGCGCAGGGCGAGGATGTGGTGTCGGGCAGCCGCACCCCACTCCCGATCCTGACGCTCAAGGACCGGCTCCCGGCCTCGTTCCAGGAGCTCGAGCGCGTGGCGCGCACCCTCGAGCGCCATTTCCGCGACGTGCAGGACATGGAGTTCACCATCGAGCGCGGCACCCTTTACATGTTGCAGACCCGGCGCGGTCAGCGGTCGGGCCATGCCGCGGTGCGGATCGCCTGCGAGATGGTGGACGAGGAACTGATCTCCGAGGAGGAGGCAGTCGCGCGAATCCCTCCCCATGACCTGAACCAGCTCCTCCATCCGACGATCGACCCGCACAGTCAGCTCGATCTGCTGACCACGGGCCTGCCCGCCTCGCCGGGCGCCGCGTGCGGCACGGTGGTCTTCGACGCGGACCGCGCGGAGAAGCTCGGGCGCGCGGGCCAGGCGGTGATTCTGGTGCGCCGGGAGACCTCGCCCGAAGATTTCCACGGCATGGTGATGGCCAAGGGAGTGCTCACGGCGCGCGGCGGCATGACTTCGCACGCGGCGGTAGTGGCCCGCGGCATGGGCAAGCCGTGTGTCGTCGGGGCGCAGGAGCTGCAGGTGGACGAGCGGGCGGGCCATGTGGGCGTGGACGGCCGTCAGCTCGCCGATGGCGACTGGATCACCGTGGATGGCAGCACCGGACGAGTGTTCGCCGGGCAGGCCGCGCTTCGGACCGCCGAGCTCGGGGACGACTTCGTTCGCCTGATGCAATGGGCGGATCGGATTCGCCAGCTCCGGGTCCGTGTCAACGCGGACACGCCGGCCGACGCGCATCGCGGCCGCGACTTCGGGGCCGAAGGGATCGGCCTCTGCCGCACCGAGCACATGTTCTTCGACGGCGACCGGCTCATCGCCATGCAGGAGATGATCGTGGCGCAGGACCTGGCCGGCCGCCAGCGCGCGCTCGCCAAGTTGCTCCCGATGCAGCGCGCCGACTTCGAGGCGATCTTCCGCGCGATGGAAGGCTTCCCCGTCACGATCCGGCTCCTCGATCCTCCCCTTCACGAGTTTCTGCCGAAAGAGCGCGCAGAGATCGAATCGCTGGCACGCGAGCTCAAACTGACCGTCGAGGCGCTGCAAGCGGTCATCGACCGGCTGCACGAGGTGAACCCGATGCTCGGCCTCCGCGGCTGCCGGCTCGGCATCATCTACCCCGAAATCACGTCGATGCAGGTGCGGGCCATCTTCGAGGCGGCCTGCAGCGTGGCCGCCCGGAAGGGGCGCGTCATGCCCGAGGTCATGATTCCGCTCACGGCCAGCGTGGTCGAATTCCGGAAGCAGGCGCTGATCGTGCACCAGGTGGCCGAGGAGGTGTTCCGCGAGCGCCAGATCACCGTCCCATTCCTGCTGGGCACGATGATCGAGCTTCCACGCGCCGCGCTCACTGCCGACGAGCTGGCCCGGGAAGCGCAGTTCTTCTCGTTCGGCACCAACGACCTCACCCAGACCACCTGGGGTCTCAGCCGGGACGACGCGGGGAAATTCCTGCCCTACTACCTGGAGCACGGCGTGATCGAGGACGATCCGTTTCAGGTGCTCGACCAGGCGGGCGTCGGCAAGCTGATCCAGATGGCGGCGGAACTCGGGCGGCGTACGCGCCCGGATCTCAAGCTCGGGATCTGCGGCGAGCACGGCGGCGATCCGTCGGCCATCGCCTTCTGCGACCGCCTCGGCATGAACTACGTGAGCTGCTCGCCGTTCCGCATCCCGATCGCACGGCTCAGCGCCGCACAGGCGGCGCTGGCCGCACGGGGCACCATGGACCGCACGCGGGCAACGGTGTAGATAGGCGCTACGCCCGCGCGAAGATTTCGATCATGGAGTGCGCCGCGACGTCGAGGTCCCGCCGAGGTCCCGGAAAGCGGCCGTCCGTGATCTCGACATCGTCGATGGAAGTGGTGAGGAAGGTGCGCCAGCCGGGCAGGTCACCGCTCTGGCTGGCGCCGCCGGTCTGATAGGCGATGAGCATTGGTTCACCCGCATCGTGAAGCCCGAGCAAGTGCGGCTCGATGATGCGCTCGCGATCGTGATAGCGGAGCCGAACGACCCGGTGGTCGAGGATCGCGATCACCAGGCGCTCGGTGCCCGTGAGGTCGTCCTCGCCACGCGGGGAATCCGCGCGCCGCTCGCCCTGCTGGTGCATGGAGCCGCTCCTGGAATGGACTTCGGGCGGCAAGGTAGGCGTGCCGGGGTGCCCGAGCCGTGACCCCTGACCCCCCAGCTTGCCCCGGGCGATGGGGCCGCCCTTAATTCCTCCCCACCGGCTCGGCCGCCCCATCCTTTTTCCGAGGACAGCATGAGCGCACCCGTCGTGGCCATCGTGATGGGCAGCGACTCCGACTGGGAGGTCATGCAGCACGCGAGCCGCAGGCTGCTCGACTTCGACGTGCCGCACGAGAGCCGAGTGGTGAGCGCGCACCGGACGCCGGACCTGCTGTTCCGGTTCGCGGAGGAGGCACGCGGCCGCGGGCTCCGGTGCATCATCGCCGGCGCGGGGGGCGCCGCGCACTTGCCCGGCATGCTGGCCGCCAAGACGACGTTGCCCATCCTCGGGGTCCCCATGACGTCCTCCTCGCTGCAGGGACTCGATTCGCTGCTGTCGATCGTGCAGATGCCCGCCGGCGTGCCCGTCGCCACCTTCGCGATCGGAGCGGCGGGTGCGCAGAACGCGGCGCTGTTCGCCGTGGAGCTCCTCGCCCTGGGCGACGCCCCGCTCGCGGCAAAGCTGGACGCGTTCCGGTCGGCGCAAACCGAGAGAATCCTGAGCCTCACGCTCCCGGCGCCGGCGTGATCCTGCCGGGAGCCACCCTCGGCATCCTGGGCGGAGGCCAGCTCGGGCGGATGTTCACGATGCGCGCGCGGACGATGGGCTACCGCGTCGTCGTGCTCGATCCCGACGGGGAGAGTCCCGCCGGAGACCTCGCCGACCGGCATCTGCGCGCCGCCTACACCGACGAGGCGGCTATCGATCAGCTCGCGGCTGCGTGCGCGGCCGTCACGACCGAGTTCGAGAATGTGCCGGCTGCCACGCTGGAGCGCCTGGCGCGGAGCCGTATCGTTCGGCCTCCCGTCGAGGCCGTGGCGATCGCGCAGGATCGGATCGCCGAAAAGGGCTTCCTCCAGAAAGCGCGCTTCGCCACCGCGCCGTTCCGTGTGGTGCGCGACGCCGCGGAGCTGGCGTCGGCCGTCCGCGCCATTCACACGCCCGCGCTGCTCAAAACGAGCCGGCTGGGATACGACGGGAAAGGTCAGGCCGTGGTGACCGACACCGAGTCGGCGGCGGCGGCGTTCGAGCGCTTCGGCCGGGTCCCGTGTGTGCTGGAGGAGCGGCTGGCGCTCGAGACCGAGCTGTCCGTCGTGCTGGCCAGGGGAGCGGACGGAGACATCGCGGTCTTTCCCGCCGGCGAGAATCGGCACCGCGACGGCATCCTGGAAACCACCGTGGTGCCGGCCAGGGTCACGCAGCGCCTGACCGACGATGCGCGTGACCTCGCCGTCGCGGTCGCACAGGGAATGGAGTACGTGGGTGTGCTGGGCGTCGAGCTGTTTGTCGCCAACGGCGGGCGCTTATACGTCAACGAGATCGCTCCGCGGCCGCACAACAGCGGACACTTTACGCTGGACGCCTGTACCGTCGACCAGTTCGAGCAGCAGGTCCGGACCCTCTGCGGGCTGCCGCTCGGGCGGCCCAGGCTGCTCACTCCGGTCGCCATGATCAACCTGATGGGCGACCTGTGGGAGTCGGGCGAGCCGCGCTGGGCCGGAGCGTTTCGCCACCCCGGAGTGCGGCTGCATCTGTATGGCAAGACCGAGCCGAGGCCCGGGCGGAAGATGGGCCACCTCACCTGCCTCGCGGGCGACGCCGATCAGGCGCTCGCGCTGGCGCACGAGGCTTTCGCGGCACTGCAGTGCCTGCCCGCGCCCGCCACCATTTAAACCGAGGAACTTCCGATGCTGCTCACTGCTCTCATCACCACCGCGGCCCTGACCACCTGGTCGGTCGCGCCACCCGGACGGACGGCGGCCGACACCGCCTGTCAGGTACTGCCCGACAACGTCCCGATCAAAGGCCGGAAGAGCCCGTTGGACTCCATCACGTTCAGCGTTGGCAAGCAGACGGTCAAGCTGTGTTATGGGCGACCTTCGTCGCGCGGCCGGACGATGCTCGGCGGTTCGGCCGTGCCGTACGGCAAGCTCTGGCGGACGGGCGCGAACGAGGCGACGACGTTCAGCACGCCCGTGGCGTTGACGGTCGGCGGCATCAGCGTGCCGGCCGGGACGTACTCGCTGTACACCGTCCCCAACGCGGGCCAGTGGGAGATCATCGTCAATCGGTCGACCAAACAGTGGGGAGAGGAGAGCGGCTACACCCGGGAGGTCCAGGCGCAGGAAGTCGGACGCGCAAAGGTCAAGGCGGAAGCGGTCTCCCAGCCGGTGGAGACTTTCACCGTCCGGAGCGAGGGCGCCGGGAGCGGCGCAAGCCTGATCCTCGAATGGGAGAAGACCCGGGTCCGGGTGCCCGTGAAGCCGGCGTGACCGCGCTCAGTCCACGAGCTTGGTAACCGCCGCAACCAGGCGGTCCACCTCGTCGGTGGTCGTGTAGCAGGCGCACCCCGCGCGCACCAGACCGTGCGCCGAGAGACCCAGCCGCTCGACCACCGTCGTCGCGTAGAAGTCCCCGCTCGACACGAACAGGCCGTCCTCCGCCAGTGCCTTGGCGACCTGGTCGCTGGTCCGCGCGCCAACCGTAAAGGCGACGGTCGGCGTGCGCGGGCGGCCGGGCGGCGGGCCGTAGAGGGCCACGCCGTCGATCTGCCCCAATCCTTCCCAGAGCCGTTCCAGCAGCGCCTGCCCGCGGTGGTGAAGCGCGGCCAGGCTCCGCGCGAGCCCATCGCGCCGCGCGCCACCGGGGGCGAGGGAGGCCAGAAAATCCACCGCTGCTCCGGCGCCCACGATCCCCTCGTGATTGAGGGTTCCGGTCTCGAGTCGCTCGGGCGCGGTCTCGGGAGCGGGGGCCAGCTTCGGGGCATCGAGGGCCTCGAGGCGCTCGCGCCGCCCATAGAGCACGCCGAGGTGGGGGCCGTAGAACTTGTACGGCGAGCACGCCAGGAAGTCGCAACCGATGGCGCGCACATCCACGTGGGCGTGCGGCGCGTAATGTACGGCGTCCACGAAGCTCGACGCGCCCGCGGCGCGCGCCAGCGCGCAGGCGCGCCCGACGTCGTTGACCGTTCCGAGCGCGTTCGAGGCCGCGCCAATGGCGAGCAGCCGGGTCCGCGTGGAGAGCATGCGGTCCAGCGCGGTCCAGTCGAGCTGGCCAGTGTGCGGGAGGAACGGGACCACCCTGATCGTCACGCCCCGTTCGCGCTCGAGCGCTCGCCAGGGCGCGACGTTGGCGTGGTGATCCAGCTCGGTGATCACGATCTCGTCGCCCGCACCCCAGCCCCGGCCGAGGGCGCGTGCGAGATGGAAGGTCAGCGTCGTCATGTTGGCGCCGAAGACCACTTCGGTCGGGTCGGCGCCGAGGAAGTCGGCGAGCGCCGCCCGCGCGGCGGCGATCAGGCGGTCGGTCTCCTGGCTCGTCGGGTACTGCCAGTGGGTGTTGGCGTTGTGGTGCACGAGATAGTCGACCATCGCGTTCACGACCGACTGAGGCACCTGCGTGCCGCCCGGCCCGTCGAAGTAGGCTACCGGCATGCCTCCATGCTGCCGAGCCAGCGCAGGAAAGCTCTGACGGATCTTGGCCGGCGGCCACACCTCGGCGGGCGTTGACGGCGGAGCGGCAGTCATAATTAGCTCAGAGATCAGGTGACATCAGAAATCCTAGGTATCAACATAAGAACGGTTTGCAGGATGGCATTGAACAAACAATCGACAGCTGTACTTAATCGAGTTGGCTGATCGGTGCTCGTGACCGATCAATGACCCCAGCCCTAGATTACCTTGGAAGTCCATCGCCCCCAACCCACCGCCCCGAGAGATGTGCATGCCCTCGCGCCCTCCCGCCCTCGTTGTTGCCGCGTTGCTGCTGCTGGCCACGCTGCCGTTCACGGGCTGCGGCGGCGGCACCGAGTCGGAGGTCCCCACCGCGGTCGCGCTGAGCTCTGCCTCGGTGTCGCTCACGGCCATCGGCGAGTCCGAGCGTCTCACGGCGACCGTGCGCGACCAGGCTGGCGCGATCATCGAACAGCCTTCGATTACGTGGACCTCCACCAACGCCGCCGTGGCGGCGGTCGATGATTCGGGCCAGGTGACCGCGACGGGGGGCGGCACCGCCAGAATCGACGCGACGGCCGGCTCCGCCTCGGCGAACGCCGACGTCACGGTGGTGCAGACCCCCGCCCAGCTCCAGAAGGCCGGAGGCGATCTCCAGGCGGCCAATGTGGGTCAGGCGCTGCTCACGCCGATCAGCGTGCGGGTGCTCGACGCGAACGACGCCGGGATCCCGGGTGCCCTCGTCACCTTCGACGTCGATCCCGGCCGGGGCACGCTGGCGAATGCGAGCGCCACGACCGGGCTCGATGGCATCGCGTCCACGTCGCTCACCCTGCTCGCGTCCGGTACGGTCCAGGTGACCGCCGCCGTCGCGGCCACGGCGCTCACGGCCACGTTCACCGCGACCGGCGTCTCGCCGTTCGCGATCGAGCTCCAGTTCATCTCGACGCCCACGTCCACGCAGCGAGAGGCCCTACTCGCCGCGAGGGATCGCTGGCAGAGTCTGATCACGAGCGAGCTGAGCGATGTCGCCTTGAACGCGCTGCCCGGGCAGTGCGGCGAAGGCTCGCCGGCGGTGAACCGCACGGTGGACGATCTGCTGATCCTCGTCAACCTGGGGCCCATCGATGGCCCGGGCAGCGTGCTGGGCGCGGCTGGCCCCTGCTTCATCCGCAACGTCAGCAAGCTGACCGCGATGGGCGTGATGCAATTCGACACCGACGACCTGGAGGTCATCGAGGGCGCCGGACTGCTGCAGGCGCTGATCCTGCACGAGATGGGACACGTCCTGGGCTTTGGGACGCTGTGGACCGACCTCGGGCTGCTCGCCGATCCGGCGGGCGTGGCCGGCGCCGACCCGCACTTCACCGGGGCGCAGGCCACCATCGCGTTCGACGCCGACGGAGGATCGGGCTACGCTCGTGGGCTCAAGGTCCCCGTCGAGGATTCCGGCAGCGCCGGCACGGTCAACTCCCACTGGCGCGAATCGGTGTTCGGGCGCGAGCTTATGACGGGGTTCGTGGACGCCGGGCTCAACCCGCTGAGCCGGACTACGGTGGGATCCCTGGCCGACCTGGGCTACACCGTCAACCTCGCCGGGGCCGATGCCTACACGCTGCTGCCGGGGCTCAGAGCGTTCAGCGGCGGCCGGAAATTCGCGCTCGCCGACGATCTGCTCCGGATACCGGTCCGGGTGGTGGATGACGCTGGGCGGATCCAGCGGTTGGTCACACCGTGAGGCGCATCCGGGGCCGTCGGCACCTGGAGGCGTGTGGGCTCGCATTGGGAGCGCTGGCGCTGGCCTGTACCGCGAAGCAGCCGGAGGCGCGCGCGCCCATCGACACATGTCCCCCCGCCAGCGGTCAACTCGCCGCGTCGGCGGTGGCCGACGGCATGGCCGGCGACTACCGCCTCCACCTCGTCGCGACCACCGGCCCGGACTCGGGTGCCGCCGTGAACGGGCGACTCGCGCTCAGCGAGCCCCCCGACACGCTGCGACAGCCGGCACCGGTGCTCGGCATCCAGGACACGAAGACCCGGTATCCACTGAGCGGAACCGTAGAGCTCGACCGGGTGGCGCTCGGAGCGGTGAACACCGGGGCGCTGGGCTCGACGGACCGCCGCGCCCCGGGCGTGCTCCTGATCGAGCGGCACACCGGTCGGCCCGGCGCGCCCGCGCAGATCATGCTCCGGCTCGGTGCCGAAGCGAACCGGCGCGGACTGGTGCGCTACGACGGCGGCTATTTCGCGCTCACCGTACGGAGCCTTCACGCATCGGGCTTTGCCGGAACCTGGGCCAGCGGTGCTCTCGGCCCGGCCGCGGCCGGCCACTTCTGTGCGGAACGCACGGGTCCGTAGCGCGCGAACAGCGCCACGTGCGCCCCTACCGATACGACGACGAGCCCGTCCAGAGGGACGGGCCCGTCGTCGTGCAAGTGGAGGCGCAGGGAATCGAACCCTGGTCCGAGTAAGCTTCCAGAACCGCGTCTACGTGCGTAGGCTCGTCTTCTTGCCGTCGCCTCGGGTCGGTGCCGAACCGACCTCCCCTCGGCCTAGCTCCTGAACGATCTCACCGCCTGCGCCGGAGCGACGCGCGCGGCCAGCCCGGGTTTGCGATTCGACGGGAGGCGCTCCGGGCGGGCTCCACCAGCCGAAGGCGCGTCAAGCGAGCTTAGCTCAGCTTACGCGGCCAGTGCCAGTTCAGTATTGGCAGTTAAATCGTTCCAGATGGTTTTACCAGGACTCTGGACCTGGGCACGCTGCCATTCCTTCTACGAACCCGTCGAAGCCAAGTCGCCCCCGTGGTATCAGGAATTATAGACGGAAGGACGGAAAGACGGAAGGACGGAACGACGGAAGGACGTCTCCCTCGGGCGCTTCCGTGCTCACCCTTTCCAGCTTTCCCAGTATCCGCCATCCGTCTTTCCGTCCTTCCGTCTTTCCCACTCACTTCCCCGCCCGCTCCACCCGGTTCCGGCCACTGTTCTTGGCCACGTAGAGCGCCGCATCCGCCTGGGCCGGCAGCGCCCTGAGCGTGCGGCCGGTTTCCGGACAGGCCGCCACCCCGAACGACGCGCTGAGCGGCCACGGGCGTCCGTTCCAGTCCCAGGGCGTGGTGCCCAGCTTGATCCGGATGCGCTCGGCGATCCGGGCGCCGACCTCCAGCTCCGCCTTGGGAAGCCAGACCGCGAACTCTTCCCCGCCGATCCGCGCGGCGATATCGCCGGTCCGGATCTGCCCTTGGATGATCCGCGCGAAGTGCATGAGGGCCGCGTCCCCTGCCGGGTGTCCGAGAGTATCGTTGAGCAGCTTGAAGCGGTCGAGGTCGGCGTACACGAGCGCTCCCGGACGCGGACCGCGCGGTGGCTCCGCCTGCGCCACCAGCTCATCGAACTTCCGGCGATTGGCCAGACCGGTCAGCCGATCGGAGCTCGCATGGGCAGTCCGCTGGTCTGCCTCGAGCGCGCGGGCCAGCCGAGGTCCGGCGCTGGCGAGCGCCTCGGTCAGTTCGGCGAGCGCGGCGCCGATGGGCTCGCGCCCGCCGGGCAGCCACATGGCGACCGCGCCGAACGCCAGGTCGCCTACCAGGACCGGCCAGAGCATGACGGTGCCGGGGCTCTGTCGCCGGTCGGCGACGACGCCGCCGAGCGGATCGCCATGCATCGTGAGCGTCGGCGCTTCGCCGCGGGCGACTCGGGCGAGATCGCTGATCTCCGGCACCACGGTGTCGAGCAGCCGGCGGTCGCCGCGACCGGAGACGCCCACGACCCGAACCGGCGCGAGGGGTGGGAGCCCCCCATCCGGCGCGTGCTCGCTCGGCGCTTCGGTCGCGGCTACGATGACCTGCGCGTCGAGCACGCGCTCGAGCTGATACGCCAGGCGCAGTCCGACGCTCCCCGTCGATTCCAGTGATGCCTCGTGACTCTGGGACTGCGCCAGCGCCACCACCTGAGGCCGCCGCCGCACGCCGTCGAGCAGGCGGCGCAGATCGGCCTCGACCAGCCCGATCCGGCTCGCGTCGAACCCTTCGGGCAGGAGCAGGGCGACCGCCGTTCCGGCGGCGGCGTGGAAGACCAGCGTCCCACCTTCCATGCGCTCCGCCCCGCTCTGCTCGTGGTCGCGGGCGCGCTCGAGCCGCCTGTCGACTGACGCGATCTGGGCGACCGAGAGCCGTTCCGCGTCGACGATCCGCTCGGCGTGCGGCCCCTCCTCCCGCGGGTCGAGCTCCGCTACCCACACCCCGATGGCGCCGTATGCCCGACGGAGCCACTCGAGCGCCGGGTCTGGCAGCATCTGCGGCCCGACGCCCGGGGCGAGTGATGGAGCGACGCGGCGGCGGGCGAGCGCCCAACCCGCCGCCGCACCGGCCAGCGCCACCAGCATCGCGGCCAAGACGCTCACTCGCGCAGCCACCCGCGCCGGCGCACCCACAGATAGATCGCCAGCACGATCAGCCCCATGACGGCGAGGACCGCGGGATAGCCCCAGGGCCAACGCAGTTCGGGCATGAAGTCGAAGTTCATGCCGTAGACGCCTACCACGAACGTGAGTGGCAGAAAGAACACCGAGAAGACGGTGAGGATCCGCATGACCTCGCCGGTCCGGTGGGCGGCCAGCGCGAGCTGGACGTTGAGCAAAGTGTTCGCGTCGTCGAGCAGCTCGTCGGCGTAGAAGTGGAGGCTCTCGACGTTCTCGTGCACGTCCCGGAACAGCGAGGCGGCGCGGCCCGTGGGGGGCGTCATCCGCTGCACCACGTCGAGGGTGCGCCAGAGCAGCCGCTTGATCAGGGTCACCTGGCGTTTGAGCACGTGGATCTCACGCAGACGCTCCGCGAACGCGTGCGAGTCGGAGTCTCGACCGGAAAACACCTGCTCCTCGAAGGCGTCGATGCGCGATTCGATCTGCTCCATCGGGCGCAGGTAGCTGTCGACGGCGCCGTTCAGCACGTGGGTCAACAGGTAGGTCTGCAACCCCTCCTTGCCCGGACGTACGGCGTGCCCGGCCTCGAAGCGCGTCCGCAGTGCCGCGAGCCACGGCTGCTCGGTGCGATGGATCGTGATGAGGAACGAGGGCCCGGAGAAGAGCGCGATCTTCCGCGTCAGTTCCTGCACCGTGCCGCAGGTGCGGGCCGACTGCTCGTCGAAGGCGCGAATGATGACGAAGACATGGGTGTCGAACTGCTCGAACTTGGGAAGGTGCTCGGGATCGAGGCAATCCTGCACCGCGGTGGACTGGAGCCCATGGGTGCGGGCGATCTCCAGCAGCTCCTCGGGAGCGGGTTGCACCACGTCGAGCCAGACCAGCGGCGGATCGGCGCGCTGGAGGACCGTGCGCACGCTCATTCGCGGCAGATCCGGCTGGCCGCGGCCGCCGCCCCGAAGCCGTTGTCGATATTCACCACGGTCACGCCCGCGGCGCACGAGTTGAGCATGCCGAGCAGTGCCGCCAGTCCGCCGAACGACGCGCCGTAGCCCACGCTCGTCGGCACCGCGATGACCGGCACGGCCACCAGCCCGCCGACTACGCTCGGGAGCGCGCCTTCCATGCCCGCGACGACGATCACGACCCGCGCGCGCTGCAGCACGTCGGCGGCGGCGAGCAGCCGGTGGAGGCCCGCCACCCCGACGTCCATCAGCCGCTCGACACGCGTGCCGAGCGCCTCCGCCACGACCGCCGCTTCCTCGGCCACCGGCAGGTCGCTCGTCCCCGCCGAAACGACGAGCACGGGACCCGCGGTGGGCGGCGGCGCATCCGTCGCGGCCAGGTAGACGGTGCGCGCCACTGGGCTCCACGCGACCCGCGGAAACCGTTGGCAGAGGGCCGCGGCCATCAGCTCCGACGCGCGGGTGCCCAGGAACGAGCCGGTGGCGGCCTCGAGCCGCTCGCAGATGGCCACGACCTGCTCGACGGTCTTCCCTTCGCAGAAGACGACCTCGGGCTGCCCCTGTCGCAGGGCGCGATGGTGATCGATGCGGGCAAAGGCGAGGTCTTCGTACGGCAGGTGGCGCAGGCGCTCGACCGCCGCGCCCGGCGACAGTCGGCCGGCGGCGACGTCGGCAAGCACGGCTTCGAGCTGCTCGGGTCTCACGCCACCGCGGCGGCCGGCTCGAGATACTCGAGGAAGATGCCCTCGGCTTCCGCGATCGATTCGATCTGGAAGAGGCGCTGCCGGAGCGCACTGGCTCCCGCTACGCCCCTGGTGTACCAGCCGAGGTGTTTGCGGAACTCGACCACCGTCTTGCGGGAGTCGCCTTGAAGGCGAAGCGCGAGCCGGGCGTGCTCCAATGCCACGCGGAAGCGCTCGGCCGGGGCCGGCGGCGGCGGGGGCGCGCGCCCGTCGAGCAGGGCGCGGCCGTCGCGAAACAGCCACGGGTTGCCGAACGCGCCCCGGCCGATCATGATGCCGGCGCACCCGGTATGGTCACGCATGCGCACGAGGTCGTCGGCCGTGGTGACATCGCCATTCCCGATGACGGGAATGGCGAGCGCTTCCGCCACCCGCGCGATCTCATCCCAGTCGGCCGTGCCCGAGAACATCTGCGTGCGCGTCCGCGCGTGCAGCGTGAACGCGCGCGCGCCGGCGTCCTGCATGCGGAGCGCGATGCCGACCGGATCGCGCTGGTCGTCGCTCCAGCCGCTGCGCGCCTTGACCGTCACCGGCAGATGCGTGGCGCCGACCACGGCCCGCACGATGCGGCTCACCAGGTCGAGGTCGCGCAGACAGCCGGAACCGCCGTTCCGCTGCACCACCTTCTTGACCGGACAACCGAAGTTGATGTCGATGAACTCGGGGCGATAATGCTCCGTGATCAGCCCGGCCGCCTCGGCCATGGCGTTCGGATCTGCGCCGTAGATCTGGATACCGATCGGCCGCTCGACCTCCTCGAACTCGGCGCCCTCCAGCGTACTCCGGATCCGGCGGCGAATCGCCTCGGAGGACAGGAACTCGGACAGCACGACGTCGGCGCCCATCCGCCGGCAGACCTGGCGGAACGGCGGCTCGGAGACCCCGGCCATCGGCGCGAGGAGGAGCGGGAACTGATGCGCGGAGACGTAGGGCAACTGCATGGGCAGAAAATACTTGGCGGCTGCGCCCCGGGCAATGGAACCGGGTCGGCCGCCGGGCACGCCGCTCCGCCGCGCTAGGACCCGACAGCCACCGCGCTTCTCGCGGCCAGCGCGTCCAGATTTGCCCGGACCATGAACGACAGCACCTCGCGCGCCGACTCCTCGGAGAACACTCGAGCTTCCGGCAGCACCCGATCGAGGAGCGGTATCGGGCCGGCGCGCT
Organism: Gemmatimonadales bacterium; assembly: GCA_013812695.1. Lineage (GTDB taxonomy): Bacteria > Gemmatimonadota > Gemmatimonadetes > Gemmatimonadales > GWC2-71-9 > CAVVWJ01. The sequence continues at coordinate 46,669 of JACCSZ010000248.1, forward strand.
GCCGAGCCAGGCGGGTGAGGTAGGTCGGTGCCGTCTCGGGGATGGCGTCGAGGTCATCGCGCCCGAGCACCAAGGTCCGAAAGTTCGTCCCATCCGGGGCGTCGGCGAACATCCGCCTCAACTTCCGCTCGAACCGCGGATCGGCGACCACGAAGTACACCGTCGTGTCGCGCAGCCGGCGGGCCACTTCGGTGAAGAGGTCGGTGCACATGGTAATCACGATTTTCGGAATGCCCAGGGTCGCCTCCAAGCGCTCCGCCGCGACTTTGTGAAACAGGGTGGTGACGAGGACGTCGGCTTGGCGGAGCGATGGGGGAAGCCTCGACTCCGCACCCAGCGACGTGAGATCGACGGCGCTGGCTTCGATACCGTAGTCGCGCTCCAGCTCGGCGGGGATGGAGTGGAGCTGGTCGTCGTTGCACTCGAGGACCGCGGCACGGATGCGCAGGGTTTCCAACGAGCGTTGCAGCCGGTCGGGCACCGTTGACGCCCGCACCCCTCGCCGAAGTCCCTGCACCAGGATGTCCACCATCCAGTCGGGGGGTGCGCCGTCGGCGCGCGTCGGGGCAGCTTGCGCAAGGAAGACCCCGGAACGGGGCCGCAGCTCCACCAAGCCCTCGACCTCGAGGATCCGGTATGCCGCCAGGATTACCCGTGGGTCGGCGCCGAGCTCGCGAGCGAGGAGGCGGACGCTGGGAAGCCGGCCGCGCTGCTGGTACACGCCCAGGTGCAGGCCGGTGAAGAGCCGTCCCCGCAGCAGATTGGCGATCTCGGTACGTCGCTGCAACATCCTGCCTCCTCGATCTGCTCGGGCTCCGGTGACCTACGTCGCCGTACCCAGTGCGGCCAGGTTTGTCCGGACCACGAAGGCGATGAGCTCCTGCGCCGTCTCCGGCAAGAACGCACGGACCTCCGGGATCAGTCGTCCCGGCACCAGCCGTCCACCCAATCGACCCCTCGCGAGCCGGGTGATGAAGGTCGGTGCGTCCACGGGGATCCGATCGACATCGTTCCGCCCCACGACGAGCACGTGCAGGTTCTGGGCTCCCGGTGCCGATTCGTAGATCTTGTGCAGCTTGGCTTTGAATCGCGGGTCCGCAACCAGGAAGTACACCGCCCCCTCCTGCAGGCGTCGCGCGGCCTCGGCGAAGTAGTCCACCTGAAGCTTGGCGATGATGAGCGGCTTGCCGAGCAGGGTCGCCACGGGTTGTACCTCGATCACGTGAAACGGCGTCGACACCAGAACGTCCGCCTGCGCGACCTCCTGGGGCGGCGTCCCGTGGGCCATCAGCTCGAACGTGTCCACTCCGCTCGCGTCGAAGCCGTAGTCCTCGTGCAGCTCCCCGCACAGCGCGTTGATCTGATCGTGATTGCACTCGATGCACGCCGCCCGAAGGCGGACGGTCTCGAGCGCCTGACGGACGCGCTCCGGAAAGTCTCGAGCCGAGACGCCACGTCGCAGTCCATCGAGCAGCATGTTGACCATCCAATCCGCGGTCCGGCCCTGGAGCTGCGACCGGATGCCGTCCGTCGGAAGGAAGATCCCGGAACGGGCGCGCACTTCGACCAGGCGCTCGCGCTCCAGGTCCCTGTAGGCGGCCATCACCACCCGCGGATCCGCGTCCAGCTCCTGGGCGAGGTCGCGCACGCTCGGGAGTCGCTGGCCTCCCGACAGCGACCCCAAGTGGAGTCCACTGAACACCCGCTGCCGGATCAAATCGGTGATGTACTCTCGTTTGCCCATCCCCTTGGACCTCCCCAGTCGGCAGGATAATAGTCGCGGGCGTGCCACCGACTAGTGATCGGGGTCACAGAGCGTGCACCAGTTGGCCGATGAATGGCCTCGCTGGTGGATCGATTACGGTGTCGCATGCTACAGTTGCCGTAAGTGAGTCGCTCTGCTGCATTGCCACTGCATCAGCACACCTTAGCTTGGGACCTGGAAGCTGAGAGGAGCACCGAGCTATGACTGCGTTGGCCATCCGCCCCGCCGACGGGCGCCAGTTCAGCGTCGAGCGCTTCACCCCCGCGATGCAATCCTGCCACTCTGCCGCATGTGGGACCAGTCTGTTCCAGCTGGTGTTCATCGAGGGCGGGCGGGGATGGTGCCGGATCGGCACCGAGATCGTCTGGGCGGCGTCGGGCGATCTCCTGGTCGTGACACCCGGTCAGCAGCACGACCCGTCGGGCCTGCACGATACGACCAACTGGGTGATCCGCTTCGGCGTCGGCGCGGTGGGGTACGCCCCCCGGCACGGGGAGGCCACGGCTCTCATCGCCGACGACCTGTTCCTCACCACGTTTCTCAGTCCGGAGTTGCGACCAGCGGGAAACCGGTGCGCCGTACCGCTCGAGGATCGCCTGCGCTGGCTGGCTCGTCTGGCCAGCCTCGATCGCGAGCTTCACAGCCAAGCCCTGGGTTCGAATGCGGCTGCCCATGCGCTGCTGGAGCTCCTGCTCATCGACGTCGTGCGGGCGGTCCGTCCCCTGCTCGGCGCCGTCTCGCCCCAGAGCTGTCCGGTTCTGGTGAGCGTCTTCCGATTCATCGACCGGCGCTTCCGGTTCCCCATCGGGCTCGCGGACGTCGCCAAAGCGGTCGCCCGTTCTCCGTCCTACCTCACCGAGCTGGTGCGCCGGGAGACCGGCCGCACCGTCCTTCAGTGGATCATCGAACGCCGGATGGCCGAAGCCCGGCGGCTGCTCCTCGGTTCCGACGCGCGGGTGAAGGCCATCGGACAGGCGATCGGGTACGATGACGCGGGCCACTTCATCCGGCTCTTCAGCCGCCACCACAGTCTCCCTCCCCAGCAGTGGCGTCTCGCCCGTCGAGGCTGACCCCAACAGTCAAACCGCCATTGCCGGCGGTGAATCGTCCATTGCCCGTTCCCGTGCCGCCCGCCATCCTGACGAGGAAGACGTGTGTCCGTCACGGAGGTGGGATGAAGGCGATCGTCATGACGAGGTTCGGCGGACCGGACGTGCTCCGCTGGGTGGAGCGAGCGGAGCCTCGGCCGCGCGCCCACGAGCTCCTGGTCCGGGTCGTCGCGACATCGGTGAACCTGGTGGACTGCAGCATCCGGCGGGGCGAGCAGGCCGTGGCGTTGCCGGCGATCATCGGGTACGACGTGTCCGGCGTCGTCGAGACCGTCGGCACGGAGGTGCAGGACTTCGTGCCGGGGGATGAGGTCTACTACATGGCGGAGATGTTCTCCAGCGACGGGAGCTACGCCGAGTATCACGTCGCCGCGGAGCGGATCGTGGCTCGCAAGCCCCGCAACCTCTCGCACGTCGAGGCCGCCGGCATCCCCCTCGCGGCGAGTTCCGCATGGGAAGCGCTGATCGTGCGGGCCGGCCTTCGCGCGGGCGAGACCGTATTGATCCTCGGGGCGAGCGACACCGCGCTGTTCGGCATTCAGATCGCCCGTGCCGCGGGTGCGCAGGTGTACGTGGTCTGCCCGCCCGAAGCGGCCGCGCTCGCCCGGCAGCTCGGCGCCAGCCGGACGATCGATCTCCACGAAGATTTGCTCGCCGTCGTGCAGATCGAGAGCGCCGACGCGGCCGTCGAGGTCGTGTTCGACACCATCGATGGCACGAACCTGCGCCGTATCATCCAGGCGATCAAGGCCCATGGCCGGATCGCGAGCACGGTGGCCGCAGGCACCGGACTGGAGCACGGGCTGGCGCGCAACATCACCCACCATTCGGTATCCGTCGAGGCCGATCGCGGCCGGCTGGACTCGATCTGCGCGCTGATCCAGCGGGGGCAGATCGTGCCCGTGATCGATTCGGTCCTGACGCTGCGGGACGCCGCCACCGCGCACCGCATGCTGGAAGTCGGCGGCGTATTCGGCAAGGTCATCCTCTGCTCCATGGCGGCCGCGTGACGCCGCGCCGCTCCACACTTGATCTGTTGCTCGAAGTCAACTGCCTTGTGGTACCGGCCACCCGCTGTCGGCTTGCATCGCGAAATCGCCCCATCCGCACGGCAAATCGCCTATTGGTCGCCGGATCCAGAATCGCCATCCTGGGACACGGCTCACCGGACCAGCGGTCGGGAACGACCGACCGCGGCAGACCACGGCATTTCCTTCCCGGCGCCCCATCTCTGACCGAAGACGGAGTCATTCATGCGCAGACTGCTCAACCAGGGCGCGGCGTTCGCCAGCGCGGCCCTTGTCCTGGCGCTGGGCGCCTGCTCCGAACGGTCGAGTGTCACCGAGCCAGATCCGGCAGGCGCCCTTGCCCGCAAGGGCGCCTCCAGACCGGGGGCGGTGTACGTCCAGACCAACACGGCGGGGTCGAATCATGTCGTCGCCTACGGCCGCGCAGCGGATGGCACCCTCAAGCGGAGCGGTACCTTCCGCACCGGCGGGCGGGGGACCGGCGACCCCCGGCTTCCGTCCCAGGGCTCGGTCATCCTCAGCGATGACGACCGGTGGCTCCTAGTCGCGAACGTCGGCAGCAGCGAGATCTCGGTCTTCGCCGTGGGCGGCGACGGACTCTCGCTCACCGACAAGGTCCCCTCCGGCGGCCAGATGCCCTTCAGCCTGACCCTTCGGGGCACTCTGCTCTACGTGCTCAACGCCGGCGGCCGAGCCGGCGGGACGGACAACATCACCGCCTTCACCCTGAGCGCGGCGGGCCAACTCTCGCCGCTCCCGGGCTCCACCCGCCCCCTGAGCGCCGCCAACACCGACCCCGCCCAGGTCCAGTTCAGCCCGGACGGCGGGACCCTCGTCGTCACCGAGAAGGCCACCGACCGGATCGACACCTACGCCGTCGGAGCCGACGGCCTGGCCAGCGGGCCGACGGTGGACGACGCCAACGGCGACACGCCATTCGGCTTTGCGTTCACCACCACCGGGTACTTCGTGGTCACCGAGGCCTTCGACAAGGCCGTGGGCCAGGCGGCCGCCTCCTCCTACCGGCTCTCCGGCGCGACCGGGATCGCGGTGGTGAGCGGCACGGTGCGGAACGGCGAGAGCGACGTGTGCTGGGCGGTGATCACCCAGGACGATCGCTACGCCTACATCACGAACTTCGGCAGTGGAACGCTCTCGAGCTACGGCATCGGCGGCGACGGCACCCTCACGCTGATCGACGCGGTGGCGGCCCGGACCAGCGCGGCGCTGGGCCCGCGCGACCAGGACCTGAGCGCCGACGGCCGGTACCTCTACGTCATCGACGTCGGCACGCAGCGGGTGAGCGGCTACGAGATCGGGAGCGATGGGAGCCTTGCAGCCGTCGCTGAGGTGGGCGGACTCCCGCCCACGATCGCGGGGATGGCCGCGCGCTGACGGGACACGCACAATCAGTCATACGAGGAGCCACCATCATGCGGACGAGCTGGAGTTTGCTGCTGACGATCGGCCTGGGAGCCGCTGCAGGCGCCTGTGGCGATGACGCGCCGAACCCCAATGATCCTAGCCGGCCTGGGCCGCGGCTGCCCAACAACATGGCCAGCGTCATCAGCCTGGACACGGCGGCCGCCACCGCGGTGCTGCCACTGTATCGCGGGGAGGACCTCAATGGCGGCGCGGTGTATTTCGTCATCACCGAGTCAAACAACATAGACGAGTCGGTGCGCCTGGGACTGAACTGGGCGCCCAAGATCGTTCACGCGGCTCAAACCAAGGCCGTGCAGCGGGCCACCGAGGTGAGTGGCGGCGGAGGCAACCCCAACGACTTTCCGGCTGTCCGGTTTTCGGGCAACGTCGACTTCGGCCCGACCCGCAACCTGGTGCCGGGCCCCGATCTCTTCCCGCTGGACCCGAGCACCACACCCGGGTCGGTCGGCGACGCGGACTACAGCCCGGTCTTCACCCTCGACGATCCGAGCGCGGATTCCACCGCGACGATCGTGTACAACGCGCCTCACCTCGCGAACAGCACCGGGGTGCACGACCGGGTGATCAGTATCGACAGCGCCGGGATGCAGGTGACGCTCCAGTTGACCAAGGGCTTCTACGAGGGGTTCGGCATTCTCTACTTGAGCACCGAGACGTCCCATGATGACGTGGCGGCGCTGGAGATAGGGACGTTCGCGCCCAACCTCAACGAGGCGCCATTCCCGGGAGACGACAAGCCGTTTCGCTCGGCCCGTGAGGCGATTATCCCCATCGTCAACGGCCCTACGGGAATCGATAATCCGAGCCGCCAGGGACTTCAGTCCGCCGTCCTCGGCGAGGGCGACCCGCTCAACATCTTCCAGGAGCAGGCCGGGTGCGATGAACCGGACGATCCCGCCATCTTCTGCGATGCCGTCCTCTATAGCCCGCTCTGGGATGTGCACCCGGTGGTGTGGACGCAAGCCGCGATCGACGCGGGTATTCGGGACCGGATCACTTCGGACAAGCGGGAGGTCATCGCCCCGCTCAACATCATCGATCTGCTGGCCGACGGCTGGCTAGAGCCGGGTGCACCCGGTGGTGCCCGCAATTCGACGCTGGGCGGCCTCCCGGCGGCCGGCATCATCGTCAACTGCCCGATCATCTTCGTCGCGGAAGACTCCCGATGACGATCGACGCCGCAGAGTCGAGCCCGCATCAGACGATGCGGGCGATACCGCGCAACCGGAGTGATCATCATGGATGCTGACGTAACCAAGAGCATCACGCTCTCGAATATCCGGCAGTTGTGGGAGCCAGGCACCCGCCGGGAGTTCCTACGAGTGGCGGCTCTCGGCGGCAGCGCGGTCCTGCTGCCCGCCATGTTCGCGGCCTGCGGCGACGACGACGGCGGCCCCATGGAGCCGCCCCCGCCGGATGCCGTCGTCCTCGACTTGAGCAGCGATGCCGGGGTGCTCAATTACGCCTACGCGCTCGAGCAGCTCGAGGCGGCGTTCTACACCCAGGTGATCCAGGCGTTCTACGCCGGGATCACGCCTGAGGAGCAGCAGGTTCTGACCGATATCGGGGGCCACGAAGTGATCCACCGCGACTTCCTGGCGGCGACGCTCGGGGGCGCCAGGATCCCGGACCTGATGGTCGACTTCGCCGGCGGAAACGTGGATTTCACCAGCCGGTTCAGCGTGCTCAGCACCGCGAAGATATTCGAGGACGGCGGGGTGGCGGCCTACAACGGCGCCGGGAGGCTGCTGACGGACCTGAACAACCTGCTCGTCGCCGGGAAGATCGTGTCGGTCGAGGCGCGTCATGCCGCCGCGATCCGTGATCTCCTCAGGCCGGGGACCAGAGACTTCGCGGGCGACGACGTGGTGGATCCCTCGGGGCTCGATCAGGCGTTCGAGCCCGGCTTCGTGCTCCAGGACTCGGGGCTCGGACAGTTCATCATCACGCCCATCGAGATCGTTTCCTGACCTCTGTCCCTGGAGACACGCACCATGGACCAGAACCACCCGACCATCGAGAAGATCGAGCCCGGCGTCCTGGCGCGGAACGTCTCCCGCCGCGGCGCCATTCGAGAGGGAGTGGGCGCGGGCTCCGCGGTCGTTGCCGGCCTCGCGCTGGCGTCGCTGCCGGTGGGACTCGCGTCGTTCGCCCGCAAGGCCTACGCACAGGCTCCCGCCCCTTCCATCGTGGACGTGCTCAACTTCGCGCTCACCCTGGAGTACCTCGAGGACGAGTTTTATCGCACGGGGCTTGCCGCCGCCGTCGCGGCGACGCTCTCCGCCCCCGAGCTGACCACGATCCAGCAGGTGAGCAAGCACGAGACCGCCCATGTGCGGTTTCTGACAGCCGCCATTCCCGCGTTCGGAGGGACGCCGGTCACCAAGCCGACCTTCGACTTCACGGCGGGGGGTGCCTTCGCCGACGTCTTTTCCAACCGGGTCACCTTCCTCGCCCTGGCCCAGACGTTCGAGGATACCGGGGTACGCGCGTACAAGGGGCAGGCGGGCAACGTCGCCTCCAACGACGGGGTGTTGACCGCGGCGCTCCAGATCCACTCCGTGGAGGCTCGCCACGCGTCGCAGATCCGGCGCCTCCGCGGCCAGAAGGGCTGGATCACCAACAATGAGCGGGGCGATCTCCCGCCGCAGTCGCAGGCCACCTATGACGGCGAGGAAACCGTCAACGGCGGGATCGGCAGCCCGGCGGTTACGGAGGCGTTCGACGAGCCGCTGACGATGGAGCAGGTGCTGGCGATCGCCGGGCCGTTTATCGCCGGCTGACGGGGCGAGCATGTGGGCGCCTGACTCTGGTGCGGCGATAGCACCAGCCCGACAGTCAGCGCGGCGAACGCCGCGCCCGCCGCCCGTTGGCCCGCGGCGACGGTTGGCCTCGGTGAACGTAACGTGAGGTGGGGCACCGCCGGAAAGCGCTCCACGGTGCGATGCTGAGGCCGCGTCGCAGCACACCGAGGCGCAGCCCGACGGAGCAGTCGGCCAGTCCCGGCTATGTACACCGGCAGCCTGGATCGCATCATGAACGATGCACGTCTCACTCTGCCGCCGGCAGCAACACTCTCCGCCTGTAGCGATAACTGACCGGGCCCGGAGGTGCACGCCCTTGAGAAGCTCGAGCGAGTTTGCCGAGGAGGTCTAGCGTATGGCCCCGGCCATCGAATCCAGCCGTGTGGCGCAGGAGTCAGCCGCTGGCATGGCTCGAGGCCAGCGGCGCAATCGTACTTCGGTACGGTCTCGTCGTGGTCCTGCTCTGGGTCGGCGGCTTGAAGTTCACGGTCTACGAGGCGGAGGGCGTGTATACGCATGCCTCCAACAGTCCGATCCTCTCGTGGGCCTACGAGCTGCTGAGCGTGAGAGGAGTCTCGATGCTGTTGGGACTGGTCGAGATCCTTCTGGCGATTCTCATCGCGACCCGCCCGGTCCTGCCGAAGATCTCCGCCATCGGGAGCCTGGGAGCGATCGTCATGTTCGTGATCACCCTGACCCTCCTCCTGACCACGCCCGGAGTCTGGCAACCGGAGTATAGATTCCCCGCGCTCTCCCCGATGCCGGGTCAGTTCCTGGCAAAGGACCTGGTACTGCTGGGGGCCGCGATGTGGACGGCGGGGGAAGCCCTGCGAGCGGCGAGGATGCGAGAATCGGGGTGACGCAGCGCCCAGCACGCGACGCGAGACCTGAAGCAGAACGTCGTTCACCATCGACAAGGGAGACGGGAACATGACAAGCGCTACGGGCCGCATGGAACACGCGGGCACTGCCGATCTAGCGCGGACGCTGGACGGCCTCGGCGAGAAGATCATTCGCTACGGCATGGTCGCGATCCTGCTGTGGGTCGGCGCATTGAAATTCGCAGCCTACGAGGCTGAGAGCATTCAGGGCCTGGTCGCCAACAGCCCGCTGGTGTCGTGGGGCTACAGCGTAATGAGCGTGCGGGGTTTTGCCGCGCTGATCGGCGTCATTGAGATCGCGCTGGGCTTGTTGATAGCGACGCGGCCGTTCGCGCCGAAACTGTCGGCGATCGGTAGCCTTGGCGTCATCGGCATGGCGCTCATCACGCTGACCTTTGTCCTCACGACGCCGGGCGTGTGGCAGCCGGGCTACGGTTTCCCCTACCTGTCCATGACCGGAGCGTTCTTGGCGAAGGACCTCCTGCTGCTCGGCGCGGCGGTCTGGACGGCGGGGGAGGCCTTACGGGCCGCCGGCACTCCGTCGCCAAGTACCCGGCAAGCGGGAATCGTCTAACTGAACCGGCGAGGGAGAGTTGCCCCGTCGAGGTGCTGTCAAAGCGTCGTCGATGGTAACGGCAGACGCACGGACACCCTCGGCTCACCAGCTCGGCGTAAACGAAGAAGGGAAAAGCGATGAGCACACGACTAGGAAGACTCAGCTCGCTAGCGATGTTTGGCTTGGTGCTTCTAGCGGGAGCGGCCTGTGGACCTCAACCCGGCGGCGGCACTGCCGACAGCGAGGCCATTGTCAAGACCGAGCCGGCGAAGCCCCCGAGCGACCGAGGCGATCAGGTTGTCACCGGCGGCGATCTGGCTTTCATGAACGACGCGGCCCCGGGCGGCATGGCCGAAGTGGCCCTGGGGCGCCTGGCTCTCAAGCAGGCGGCGAGTCCGGAGGTGAAACAGTTCGCCGAGCAAGTCATCGCCGACCACTCGAAGGCGGGCGAAGAGTTGAAGCAACTGGCCCAACAGAAGCAGGTCATGCTGCCGCAGGCGGTGAATCCAACGCACCAAGAGGCCATGGATAAACTGTCGCGGCTGAGCGGCGCGACGTTCGACCGGGCGTACGTCAAAGCGATGGTCGAGAATCACATGAAGGACGTAACGGCGTTCGAGTCGGTCGCCAAGGGGGCGGTCGACGCCGACGTCAAGGCCTTCGCGGTAAAAACCTTGCCGACCCTCAGAGTGCACCTGGAGGAGATCCGCGGGATCGCTGCCGCAATGGGCGGGAAGGCAACGCCCTAACCGGGCTCGTGCAGTCAGGTCGCGGGAGACCGTGACCGGATGACGGGCGGAGAACGGGGAAAGAACGCATCATGGTCGAGCAACTGAAGCAACCACGGGCTCTAAGACAAGCCGGAAGCGTGCAGGAAGTGATCGCCGGTTATAACGGCGGGGATGAGATGCCGCTCGTCCCCTACGCAGGAATCATGGGGGTCTACACCGCGGCCTTCGCGGGCTTGCTGCTGGCCGCACGCTCCCCCGGCCGCCGCTTGCCCGAGCGCATCCCTACCACCGATCTGGCGTGGCTCGGCGTCGCCACCTACAAGCTGAGCCGCCTCATCAGCAGCGACCGGGTGACGAGCCCGCTCCGCGCCCCGTTCACCGAATACATCGAACCGGCGGGCGCGAGCGAGGTCAAGGAGCAAGTGCGGGGCACCGGGATTCGGCGCGCCATCGGCGATCTGCTGACGTGTCCGTACTGCCTCGGCCCGTGGGTGGCGACCGCGCTGGGCTTCGGGTTGGTGCTCACGCCGCGCACCACCCGCTTGATCGGCGGCATCTTGGCCGCTGCCGCCGTTTCCGACGCCCTGAATCACGCGACCATGGCCATCAAGAAGCGCGAAGGATGATCGCCCGCCCATCGGAAGTCGTCGTCATCACCGGTGCGTCGGCGGGGGTGGGGCGCGCCACCGTGCGCGAGTTCGCCCGGCGCCGCGCGAGCATCGGTCTCATAGCGCGCGGCCCGGATGGACTGGAGGCCGCGCGGCGGGAGGTGGAGGCGGCGGGGGGTCGCGCGCTCGTGCTGCCGGCGGACGTCGCCGATGCGGCCGCCGTCGAGCAGGCGGCGGCCCGCGTGGAGGACGAACTGGGCCCCATCGACGTGTGGATCAACAACGCGACCACGTCGGTGTTTTCCCCGATCAAGGAGATGCTGCCCGAAGAGTTCAAGCGGGTGACCGAAGTGACGTATCTCGGCGTGGTGTACGGCACCCAGGCCGCGCTCAAGCGCATGTTGCCGCGGGACCGGGGGACCATCCTGCAAGTCGGCTCCGCGCTGGCGTACCGCGCCATCCCGCTGCAGTCCGCGTACTGCGCGGCGAAGCACGCGATTCAGGGTTTTACCGAGTCGCTCCGATGCGAGTTGATCAACGACCGGTCCCGCGTGCACGTCACCAGTGTCAATCTGCCGGCGGTGAACACCCCGCAGTTCGGCTGGAACAAGAGCCGCCTGCCGAATCATCCACAGCCGGTGCCGCCGATCTACCAGCCCGAAGTGGCCGCGGAGGCGATCTACTTCGCGGCGCACGCCCGGCGCCGCGAGTTGAACGTCGGCATGCCGACCGTCGTCGCGATCTACGGCAACAGAATCGCGCCCGGTCTGGGCGACTACTACCTCGGCTGGCAGGGCTACGACTCGCAGCAGACCGACGAACCCATCGATCAGCACCGGCCCACCAACCTGTGGAAGCCGGTCGCCGGCGATCGCGGGGCGCACGGCATCTTCGACGACCGGGCGTCGGCTACCAGCCCGCAGTTGTGGGCGAACATGAATCGCGGCTGGCTCGCGGTCGCGGGGATCGCCGGCCTGGCGTGCGCCGCGCTCGTGGGCAGGAAGGGCTGAAGGCCAACCGTGCCAGACTTTTCATGCCGGCTGTCCGAGATTGCCGCGCCCCTCGAGCATTTCTGGGAGCACACCGTCGGCAGCGATCACGCGACCGTCGCCCTGCGCGCCGACTGGCAGGCGCAACTGCGGCGCTGTCACGAGGAGCTGGGCTTTCGGTACGTCCGCTTTCATGGGCTGCTCTCGGACGACGTGGGCACGCTCATCGACCACGACGACGAGCCGCTCTATTCCTTCTTCAACGCCGATCGAATCGTCGACTTCCTGCTTTCGATCGGCATGCGGCCGTTCGTCGAGCTGAGCTTCATGCCCGAGGCGTTGGCGTCGGGGTACACGACGGTGTTTCACTACAAGGGCAACGTCACCCCGCCCAAGGACTACAAGCAGTGGGCGGCGCTGATGGTGAAGCTGGTGGGGCACTGGGTCGAGCGTTACGGCCGGGAGGAAGTCAAAGAATGGTTCTTCGAGGTGTGGAACGAGCCCAACCTGCCGGCGTTCTGGAAGGGCTCCCAGGCGGACTACTTCACGCTGTACCGTCACACCGTCGAAGCGATCAAGAGCGTGGACCCCGCGCTCAAGGTCGGCGGGCCGGCCACGGCGAAGAACGAATGGATCGAGGAGTTTCTGGCGTTCTGCGACAAGAAGAAGCTGCCGGTCGATTTCGTCAGCACCCACCACTATCCGACGGACGCGCTCGGCAACGAGTCCGACGACACCGAGACCCAACTCGCCACCAGCCGGCGCGGCATCCTGCGCGAACAAGCCCAGGACTCCTTTCGGCGGGCCCGGGGCGTCCCCGTCTACTACACGGAATGGAACGCGTCCTCCAACCCGCGCGATCTGCTGCACGACGGTCCGTACGCCGCGGCGTTCGTCGCCAAGACGATCATGGACGCACACGGGCTGGTCAAAGGTTACAGCTTCTGGACCTTCACCGACATCTTCGAGGAGAACTACTTCCCCTCCGTGCCGTTTCACGGCGGCTTCGGCCTGCTCACCCTGCACGGCGTGCCGAAGCCGGCGTACCGCGCCTATGAGCTCCTGCACCGGCTCGGCACGGAACAACTGGTGGTCGATGGCCTGCACGAGACCGTCAATGCCTGGGCGGTCCGGCAGGACGACTCCGTCACCGTGCTGCTGACCAATCACGCGCTGCCCCGCCATTCGATCAAGGTCGAGCCGGTCACCGTGCGACTCCGCGAGGCGCGAGAGCCCCGACAGGTGCATCTCGAGCGCATCGACGAGACCCACGCCAACCCCGCACGCGTGTGGCGGGAAATGGGCGCGCCCGAGTACCTGAGCACGCTGCAGCTCGAACAGTTGCAGGCGGTGTCGCGCATGGTCCCCGAACCGCTGGCGTGGAAGTACGAGAATGGCGTCGTGCAACTCGAGCTCGACCTGCCGCCGCACGCGGTCGCGGCCATCACCATCACCTTCGCCTAGCGGCAGGGAATCCGAAGGGAGCACCAGGTGACAGCGAGAGCGCCGGCGAAGACGACCAAGCAGCAGCAGTCCATGACGGACGCGGAGCTGGCCGATCTCCAGAAGAGCACCTTCGGGTATTTTCTCAAGGAGACCAACCCCGCGAACGGCATGGTGCCGGACAGCACGAAGGAGCACGCGGCAGCCAGTATCGCCGCCATCGGGTTCGCGCTGACGGCCTATCCCGTGGCCGTAGAGCGCGAGTATCTGACGCGTGGCGAGGCCATCGGGCGGGTGCTCACGACCCTCCGGTTCTTCTGGAACGGCCCGCAGGGCACCGGGCCCGACGCGATCGGCTATCAGGGGTTCTACTATCATTTTCTGCTGATGGCGACGGGCCAACGGGCACCGGACGCCGAGCTGTCGACCATCGACACGGCCTTCCTGATTGCCGGTGCGCTCACGGCCGCGCAATTCTTCGACCGGGACACGCCGGAGGAGCAGGAGATTCGCACGCTCGCCGATGCCCTCTACGCGCGCGTGGACTGGCAGTGGGCGCAGAACGGGCGGCTCAAGGTGTCGCACGGGTGGAAGCCGGAGACGGGCTTCATCAAGCATTGGTGGGATGGCTACACCGAAGCGCTCATTCTGTATGCGCTCGGACTGGGCTCGCCGACCCATCCTCTGCCCGCGGCCAGCTACGCGGCGTGGGCCGAGAGCTATCGGTGGACGAAGCTGTATGACATCGAATTCCTGTACGCCGGCCCGCTGTTCGTCCATCAGCTCTCGCACGTCTGGATCGACTTTCGCGGCATCCAGGACGAGTACATGCGCGGGAAGGGCATCGACTACTTCGAGAACAGCCGCCGCGCCGCGTACGTGCAGCAGCAGTACGGGATCCGCAATCCGAAAGGCTTCGCCGGCTACGGGGAGTACAGTTGGGGCATCACGGCGAGCGACGGCCCCGGGCCCGCCAGGCGGACCGTCCGCGGCCGCCCCAGGACGTTCTACGATTACAAGGCGCGCGCCATCCCGACGGGGCCGGACGACGGCACGCTCGCGCCGTGGGCGGTGGTGGCCTCGTTGCCGTTCGCCCCGGAGCTGGTACTGCCGACCATCAAGTACTTCGACGAGAAGTTTCCGGAGATGACGAGCGAGTACGGCTTCAAGTGCAGCTACAACCCCACCTTCTCGAACGGCGCGAGCGGCGCGAGCTGGATTTCACAGGGCTACTACGGACTCGATCAAGGCCCCATCGTCATGATGATCGAGAATTACCGTTCGGGGCTCACCTGGCGCCTGCTGCGGCAGTGTCCCTACATCCGCATGGGCTTGCGGCGCGCGGGCTTTACCGGCGGTTGGCTCACGCGAGAGTAGACTGATGGTAGGGAGGTCCAAGGATCTCGGCGTGCCGCACCCGCCGGAAGTCGGGCTCGGGAGGGTCATCCTCAGCGGGTTGATCGCCGGGCTCGTCGCCACCGGAGCCAAGACGCTGTGCGAGGTCATCTCGCCCCCGCGTCCTCCCGGCGTGCTTTCTCCACTGGGCAACGCGCTCGACGCGGTCTCCCTCAGCCTCACAGGGATGCCCGATCGGGCGAAGGCGGTGTCGGAGCCGGCCGTCCATTTACTGTTCGGCACGCTGGCCGGCGGTGCCTTTGCCGGGATCGAGCGCCACGTGCCGCAGATTCGTGCCGGCTACGGAGCGCTCTTCGGTGTCTCGTTCTGGCTCCTGGTTCATGAAGGCGTGCTGCCGTGGCTGGGATTGTCGCCCACACCGGCGCAGATGACCGTCCGGGAGCAGCGGAACGAGCTGGTTTCCCACACGGTCTTCGGCGTCGTGCTCGAGTCGGTTCGCCGCGCCCTCCTCCGGACACGGGGGTGACCCCGTGGTGCCTGCCCCGCCGGCATCGGGACCCTGATGCCGGCTGAGTCCTACGACGTCATCATCATCGGCACCGGGGCGGGCGGCGGCACGCTGGCCCAGCGCCTGGCGCCGAGCGGCAAGCGCATTCTCATCCTCGAGCGCGGGGGTTTCCTCCCCCGCGAGAAGCAGAACTGGGATTCCACCGCGGTGTTCCAGGACATGCGCTACCACACCTCCGAACAGTGGTACGACGCCGAGGGCAAGAGCTTCAGGCCGCACACCGGCTACTTCGTGGGCGGCAACACCAAGGTCTACGGCGGCGCCATGTTCCGGTTGCGTGAACGCGACTTCGAGACCGTCCAGCACCGCGGCGGCGTCTCGCCGGAATGGCCGGTCAAGTATCGCGATTTCGAGCCCTACTATCGCCAGGCCGAGCTGCTCTACGACGTCCACGGCCAACGCGGCGTCGATCCCACGGAGCCGCCGATGAGCGCGGATTATCCTTTCCCGCCGTTCGCCCACGAACCCCGCATCCAGGAGCTGCACGATCGATTGCAGGAGCACGGCCATGTGCCCTTCCCGGTTCCGCTCGCCCTCAAGCGCGACGATCGCGACCCGCTCCACAGTCCGTGCATCCGCTGCAGCACGTGCGACGGGTTTCCCTGCCTGATCGACGCGAAAGCGGACGCCGACCTGAACGGCATCCGGCCCGCGCTGCGGCATCCGGACGTCACGCTCGAGCTGAACGCCAAGGTGACCCGGCTCCGCGCCGACCGGAGCGCGCGCGAAGTCTCCGCCGTCGAGGCGGACGTGAACGGCGTGGCGCATCGCTTCTACGGGGACCTCGTGGTGGTCGCCGCCGGCGCCATCAACTCCGCCGCGCTGCTACTCCGCAGCGCTTCGGACAAACATCCTCACGGGTTGGCGAACTCCTCGGACCAGGTCGGGCGCAATTACATGCGTCACCTCAACGGCGCGATGCTCGGGCTGAGCCGGCAGCGCAATCCCGTCGTCTTCCAGAAGACCCTGGCGCTGAACGACTACTACTGGGGCGAGGCGGACTTTCCCTTCCCGATGGGACATATCCAACTGCTGGGCAAGACCGACCGGGGGCTCCTCGCGGCCGACGCGCCATGGTTTGCGCCGGGGTTCGCGCTCGATCAGATGGCCCGGCACTCGGTCGATTGGTGGGTCACGGCGGAGGATCTTCCGCACCCGGGCAACCGCGTCATGGTCGGGCGGGACGGGGCCATTCACCTGCAGCAGCGCGATCGATACTACGAGCACTTCGACCGGCTGGTGGCACGCTGGAAGCGCGAGTTGAAGGCGGTCGATGCCGCCAGCCGGAGGCTTCCCCTCTCGCTCTACCTGTTCAAGAAGATCCCGGCGATGGGCGTGGCCCATCAGAACGGGACCTGCCGGTTCGGGGACGATCCCCGGACCTCGGTACTGAATGCCTTCTGCCAGACCCATGACGTGGACAATCTCTACGTCGTCGACGGCAGTTTCTTCTGCTCCAGCGGCGCGGTGAACCCGTCGCTCACCATCGCCGCGAACGCGTTGCGGGTGGGTGATCATCTCCTGGAACGGCTCGGCCATTAGCGCGCCGGTGCGACGCCTGGCGCTCGGTCTGTGCGTGCTCGCCTCCGCGTTGGCCGCCGCCTTCGCGGCCCCGACGGTCGAGATCACGGCGATCGAAGTGACGGTCGCGGACCTTCCGCGGGCGCTCGCGTTCTACACCGATGTCCTGCAGTTCCAGGTGGTGGCGCGGGCGGAGGAGGCGGGACTGGCCACGGCCCGCCTCAGGCTGGGTGAGGAGACGCTGATCCTCCGGGACTTCGCCGCGAACGGCCGGGCGATTCCCGCCAACCTTTCCGCCAATGACCGCTCGTTTCAGCATATCGCGATCGTCGTCGGTGACATGGCGGCGGCCCATGCCCACCTGCTCCGCCACCGCACGCGCATCGTGTCCACCGGGGTTCAGCGGCTGCCGGAGTGGAACTTCGACGCGGCCGGCATTCGCGCGCTCTACTTCCGCGACCCGGATGGTCATTTCCTCGAGCTGATCCAGTTCCCGGACGATAAAGGCGAGCCACGCTGGCACCGCCGCGGCGGCGCGCTGTTCCGCGGGATCGACCACACGGCGCTAGTAGTGTCGGACCGGACGCGCAGCGTCCGGTACTATCGCGACGTGCTGGGTCTCAGCCTGGCCGGTGAGAGCTTCAACCATGGCCGCGAGCAGGAGCGCCTGAATCGCGTGGCCGGGTCGCGCGTTCGCATCACCACCTTCCGGGCGGCGAAAGGGCCCGGCATCGAGCTGCTGCACTACGAGGCGCCGGGCGTGGCTCGTGCGCTCTCCCAGGTCGTCGCACCCAACGACCTGTCCGCCTGGCGCATCGACCTCCAGACCAGCGGAGCCGCCACCACCCGGGAAACCGCCGATCCGGACGGTCACAGGCTCCTGGTGGAGCGTCGGCCCGCCGACGCCCCTCGGAGCGAGTATCCGGTGGAAGCGGTGCGCCAGCATTGGCCCCGCTATCTGATGGAAGGAGCGCAGCTCGGCATCTTCATGGCGGTGGCGTTGTATCTCGCCCTCGCGCTGGACCATCCGCGGTCGCGGCTGCACCAGGCGATTGCGAGCCCCCTCCTCCGCCGGTTCCTCTTTGGCCTCGGCATCGGGATCACGGTGATTATCCTGATCTACTCGAGCTGGGGCCGTCAATCCGGTGCGCACTTCAATCCCGCGGTTACGCTGGCCCTGCTGCATCTGGCTCGGATTCAGCCGTGGGATGCGTTGTTCTACATCCTCGCGCAGTTCGCCGGCGGCTGGCTCGGCGTCGTCCTGGCGGCGGCGCCGTTTCGGGATGCGAGCGCGCACAAGGCCGTGAACTACGTGGTCACCGCGCCGGGGGCCCGAGGAGTCGGTGCCGCGTTCGCCGCCGAGTTTCTCATTGCATTCATCCTCATGGCCATGCTGCGGCTGGTCCATCAGCACGACCTGATGAAGCCGTACGTCGGCTACGTCGCCGGCTGCCTCCTCGTCGTCTACATCACGTTCGAGGCGCCGTTCTCGGGCATGAGCTTGAACCCTGCCCGGAGCGTGGCCTCCGCCATTCCAGCCCGGAACTGGCAGGCGATCTGGATCTACTTCGCCGCGCCGATTCTGGCGATGCTGTTGGCGGTCGAGGTAGTTCAGTAGGCTGGCGGAGTGGACACGGCCACGGCCCCCGATGCCACAGTCTCCCTGCTCGGTCTCTATCTGTTGCACCCCACAGTTCCGCAGCACCTGCGACCGGCAGATCCCCACACGCCAACGACAAATCGGCTATCGAACGGCGCCGCCGCCAGCCCTATCGTAGAGGATGATACAGCCGGGTGCATGTCTTCTTGCGTCGAGCGGAGCGAGCATGAATCACGTCCTGAAGGACTTCACGGTACAGCAAGTACTGGCCATCCTGTGCCTCACGCCGGTGGCGACGTCCCTGCTCGCGCAGGAGCGCGGCGCCGCGGGCGCCCGCTCGGAAATGACCGCCCTGGCGGCCACGACGGCCAAAGAATCGGGGCGACCCGCCTACACGCCCGCCACGGGCGTGAAGTTCAAGGGAAGCGACAACGTCTTCCTGAAGAGCGCGCTGGCCGTCGACTTCACGTATCGCCAAGCGACGGTCACCCTGCCGCTCTATCGCGGGAAGGCGCCGCGCGGCGAGGATGTCTACTACATCATCACCGAGGCGTCCGACTTCGAAGTCGCCAAGCAGATGGGTATCAACTATTCGCCCAAGATGGCGAAGGCGGCCGGCACCCCGGGCGCGCAGGTGGTGACGCTCAGTGGCGGCGTCATGCGCTTCAAGGGCAACGTCGATTTTGCCCCCGAGTATCAGGTGACCCCGGGGGAGGCCCCGACCTATTTCCCACCGAAGTCGTTCAAGCCCGGTGCCACGGGCGACGCGGAATGGTCGTCGATGGCGGTTCTCCCGAGCGGCCTCGTGTTGAACGTGCAGATGGTGCAGAATGCCAGCGGCGCGCACGACCGGCTCAAGGCGGTCGATCTCAAGAAGCGCACGGTGACGATGTCGCTGCTCGACGGTTTTCACGATGGCAAGCAGTACTACTACCACCTCGTCACCGATGTCTCGGCGGACCTGCCGGCCGTGCTCGAGAAAGGCGTCTTCACCCCGCGCCTGGCCAAGGTCGCCGGGTACGGCAAGTCCATGCCGTCCGACAAGTCGGCGCTGCTGGGCTTCTCGCCGGTGCTGAACGGGAGCACCGGCATGAACTCGGGCGAGGATCAGGGCTTCTCCACCTCACTCCGCAATGGCGGCATCGACCCGATCAACATCTTCCCGATCCCTCCTGACAACGGGGACGACTCGCGGGACAACAACTACAGTCCGCTGTGGGACGCCCACGTCAACATGTGGACGCCGGCCGCGGTCACAGCCGGCAAGGTGAAGCGCATCCGCTCGCTCGATGAACTGAAAGGATTGATCAAGGACGGGCACATCACCAGCGCCATGATCAACCCCCCTGGGCCAGGGAATGCATATGTCGGCGGTCTTCGTTCGACCCAGGTGATCATCAATTGCCCGGTGGTGGCGCAGCCGGACCTCCCTCCTCGCTGATCCCCCCACCTCCCGAGCGGTGTGGCATCGTTCGGGAGGTGGCGCCAGCACCACCGTCGACGCCGCAGCGTGGGGCGGACACCGGAAGCTGACGATGCCTCACACGACCTCAACCAAGGTATTTCCGACATGATCGTCTCTGACGGTCCCCCCGACTCCGGCCTGGTGCGGCGCAGTGCGATCGGTGCCCTCACGGCCCTCCTGCTGGCGTGCTCGGACAGCGACAACCTCTCCCCTCCGCCGGGCGGGACGCCCCCTCCGGACGGCGTTCCCCTGACCGGTGAGCTGGACCGCGGCAACCTGACGATGACGAGCGTCATCAGTGCCAACCTGGACCTCAACGTCGCCAAGGTTCCGTTGTTCAGGGGAACGTACAACGGCACCCGCGTGTGGTTTGTCCGCATGGACGTCTCCGATTCCGCGCTGGCGGTCGAGCTCGGCCTCAACTTCGCTCCCCGCCTGGCCAACGCCCAGAACGGCTGCCCTGCCTGCGTGCAGACCGTGCAATCCAGCGACCCGGTCGTGGGAGGGGCCGATGTGGCATTCGCGGGGACCGTCGACTTCAGCCCGGATCGTGTCATCGTCCCCAGCGAGACCGGCTTTCCGCCGATCACGGCCCAACCCGGCTCGGTGGCGGGGCCCGGGTATAGCGACCTGGTTCGGGTCGGCACCGATCCGGTCGTCTTCAACGCGCCGATCGTGGCGGTAGGAAGCGGGCCGTTCGACGTCAGCGGAGCGCACACGAATACGCTGGACCGTGTCATGGCGATCGACACCGTCGCCATGACGGTGGACATGCAATTCATCCGCGCTTTCGCGTTCGGCACGGACATCTTCTACTTCACCTTCAGCTCGTCCGGGGGGCTGTCGTCCACCTTCGAGCGCGCCACGTTCCTGCCGGTGCTCGGCTCGCTGCCGTTCGCCAACGACGACCAGAACCTGGCCGGCGCCCGCGCCTCGATCTTCACGTTCACCAATGGGATGCGGGGAGAGGTCAGTCCACCGGGACAGGGACTGACCCACGTGCTCCTCGACAATCCGCCGGGAGGCCTCAGCCTGGCCGACCCGGCGCTGCTCAATTCGCTGGCCATCGGCGGTGACGCGCACAACGTGCTCGGCGCCTTCCCGCTGACGCTCTCGGATCCCGCGGAGCGCCGGCTCTACTCGCCGATGTGGGATCTCAACATCGCCGTGTGGAGCGACGAGGCCGTCGCTAACGGTCAGAACTTCGCGCAGCGGGACGCCAACGAAATCCGGCAACTCGCGGTCGAGGGACTGGTCACGAATCCAGGGGGTGGGTTCCTGAGTTCCGCGAACTTCGTGGTCAACTGCCCGGCGTTTGGTTTCGCGTTCGACCCCCCCACGGAAGCGCAGGCCGATCGCCCCCGCGAGTTCGACCGCCGGCCGTGATGCATAGGCGCGTCAGTCGAAACCGGGATATCCGCCAATGCCGCCGATAAATCGTTCATTGATACCATTCCAAGCCGGGGCATATCCTAGTGAGATGGATCGTTGTCGAATGGTTCGACCAGGCGCGGTGTCCATGGATTCAGCGGAGGTCAGCATGCGGCCCTTTCAGTTCCTCTCCCGCGCCAGGTTGCCTTGGCTGTGGACTTCCATGTGCGTTGTCCTTGCGGTCGGTTGCGGCGACGACGATGGGACCGACCCGACGGAGGGTACAGATGGGCCCGCCAACCCGGGCGTTCCCGTGCCGCGTCAGGATGGCGATCCGACGCTGGGCCAGGAGGTGTTCCGATTCGAAACATTCAACAACGAACGGTTCTTCACCGATGCACTGCGGCTCGGTGCCGGGTTGACCGCGGCCGGAACGACCCCGCTCCAATTGCTCGGACTCGGCGTGAACATCGACGTCGACGCGCTCCCCGCGGACCTTCGGCAGACCCTTACGGCCGAGCTTCAGGCCGACCCTGGCGGCGGCACCTCGACACTGCTGAACGACCCCGCCATGACCGCCACGTTCTTCAATGCGAACGCCGTCATCGGCCTGCCGACCAAGGACAGCAACGGCGATGGGGTGCTCGACGTGGCGGCAGGAGACAAGGTCGGCACGAGCTGCGCACTGTGTCACACCCGCGCCGAAGATGGAGCAATGTTCAGCGTGCCGAACAGAGGCTCGATCGGGCCCCGCGGGGACGGTCTCGCCACCCACAATCTCGATTTTGGCCGCCTGATGGCAGCGGCCGCCAATTCGCGTGCGCTCTATCCCCTCCTGCAGCTTTCCCTGAGCGCCAACGGCGGGAACACCCTGGGTCTCGCGCCGACCGGGCTGACGGAAACCTCGTCGGAAGCCGACGTGGATGCGTATCTCTCCAACCCGCTGTTCTATCCGGTGGGGATGTTCGACGATACGTTCGACGGCAACGGCGATCCGATGCACAATGCCCCCCTGTTCCGGCAGGATCTCGCCGCGACCTTTGGAAGCGAGGGGACGTTCGAGAAGCTGGACCAGTTCAGCAACCTGGTGTATACGGGTCTCTTCGATCCCACGACGCTCACCACGGCGGGAGGACGGGCGTTCTTGAACCTGCTGGGAGGAGCCGCCGGCACCGAGATCGCCGATGACTACGTTCAGGTCCTCGCCGAGACCGGCGTGACCGGCTATCCCTATGTGGCCGCCGCACCCGCGGCCGCCGGCCAGGACGCGCCGCTCGGCATCCGCGTGGACGACACCAAGCTATTCGCCATGAACGCCTACCTGGCGGGCTTGCCGGCTCCGAGTGGTATGGGCGGGAGCGATGAAGGTCGCCAGCTCTTCCGGACCGTGGGCTGCACTGAATGCCACAATGTGGATCAGGGCAACACGGTTCCGACGTTCCTCGTCCCGATGGCGACGATCTTTCCCGGCGACGCGCCCGTGACGCTGGCACAGCGGATGCCGCCGCTGAACCCGGTGCTCAACACCGTCTCCTCGCCGTTCGACGACAAGATGGCGGTTGTCAACGCGAGCGTTCGCGGCGACATCCGCGGAACGGCGCTGCCACTGCTCCTGGATCTGGCGCGCAAGCCCGTGTTTCTGCATGACAACTCGGTGCCGACCCTCGCAGATTTGTTGAACCCGGTGCGTGGCGCGACGGCGCCCCACCCTTTCTACCTCGCCGACGCTTCGCAGCGCGCGCAGGTGGTGGCATTCCTCCAGGGTCTCGACACCGACAACTGAGCCCGCCTGAGGCTGCCCCGGGCCGCGCGAGGCTGATCGGGCCGGGAACGAAAGGTCACATGTGATCTGCAACCCGGATTCCTGCGCGTTCTGGGAGTAAAATAGTGAAGGCGACGACGCTGTTACTGGGTCAAGCAACCCAAACCGGCCCGGTCCGGGCGGCCTGTCCTCACACGGAGCGAGCACATGCGCAAGGCATCAATTCTGGCGACGGCCCTGATTCTGGCGGCGTGCTCGAGGAATCCCGAGCCCGACGTCGACGCGACTGGCGGTGCGGATGCGTCCGCGCGCGACACGGCGATGACTGACACTACGATGATGGCCGGCGACAGCGCCATGATGGGCGACTCGGCAATGGCGGGGGACAGTGTCCGGACCGAAGGCGACAGCGCGCTGGTGAATCAGGATGGCGCGGCGCAGCCCACGCAGGAGACGATGGAGAGCGATTCCGTCATGGGTGACAGCACGCTGACGGGCCAGGCGAACGATACCGAAACCATGAGCGACTCCTCGATGATGCACGGAGACAGCACCATGGACGGCATGGATGCCCCGGCCGGAGACCCGCTGCCGACGGATTCGGCCCAAGGTCAGAGCCCCTGATCGGCACATCGCGGAGCGCCGTGATTAAACCACGAGGTCCCGGCTGCCATCGGGACCTCGTCGTCATTGCTGGGCGAAACGTGGTAATCGTTCTGAGCAATTGCCCCTACCGCTGGCTTTGACTCCCCTCCGGGTCGGAATTAGCTTGCCGCCACACGATGCAGTTCACCGATCTCTTCGCTCCGGATGCGATCTCCACCGACCTGCGCGGCGGGTCCAAGGACGAGATTCTCGGCGAGCGGTCGGACTGCTCCGGCTCGACGAGCGCGCGAGCGACACGCTGCTGACAGCCGACCGGTGTCCGATTTCTTCCTGATTCGTGGCGCCGCCCCTGGAGATCTCCAACCAGTATCTCCCGGCGCTCGGGAAGATCGCGCAGTTCGCCAAGGACGTCGACATCCGGGATCGGTTAGCGGCTCTGCACTCCGCGGACGACTTTCTGCGCCTGCTGGGAGAGAAGGGAGTGTAGGCTGTGCGCTGGCAGTTTCCGACCCTGTTGCTGCTCGCCCTCCCCCTGGCGCCGCTCGCCCCTCAGTCTCCGCACGACCGCCTCGCGCTCGACAAGTTTCGCGATTCCCTGGACGCCGTCCACGATCCCGCTTCGCTCCGCGCACTGCGCCGCGGCCTGGCCGACCGCCGACCATTCGATCCCGCCACTTCGCTCCGAGCCGCGCTCGCCGCGCTCCGCTTGACCGCCCTCGGCGGCGATTCCGGCGCCGGCCTTGCCCGCAGCGAGTTGCGCCGGCTGGTCAAACGACGGGCGGACTGGCCCTATGCCTGGCATGCGCTCGCGGTCGCGGAGCGGCGCCGCGCCGAGTGGGAGCGCGCCGACCCGCTGGCGCTCGGCAACCGCGTCGGAACCGGTACGATCGAGCGGGCCTTGGAGCACGAGCGCCGGGCACTCGCGGCCGACCCGGCCTTTGCGCCGGCGGCGCTGGCCCTCGCGGCCACGGCGCTCGCGCTCCACGACACCGCGCACTATGCGCC
>JACCSZ010000388.1 GCA_013812695.1 Gemmatimonadales bacterium
TGGCGAGAGTGCGCGGCGCCTGAACGGCGCGGCTCACCCCTACCGCGATCCCGAGGTGGGCCGGCAGCGCAAGCGCGATGATCGAGCCGTTGACCTGGTCGAGCCCCGGGACCGCCTGGAGCAGCAGACCCAGAATCGACAACCCCGCTACCGCGAGCGCAGCCGCCGTCGCCCACCGCGGCGTGCCGCCTCCCCGCACCGCTCCGAAGCCAGCCGGAATCAAAGCCAGCGCCAGCGGATTGAACTGCAGCAGGTTCTCGTTGCAGTACGCCATCGCATGGTCGGTGAGTCCCCACAGCCCGGCGAGCACGAGGCCGCCCAGCCCGGCCACCATCCCCCAACCACCCACCACTACCAGGAAGGCGAATCGCGCCCCGCCCCTCGTGCGCGCCCTTCGCCCGAGGAGCCACGCGCTTCCACCGATCGCCGCGCCGGCGGCGAGGTACCAGTGCAGCCAGGCCGGTGGCGTGGCGGCAGGCGGCGGCTCGGAAGAATCGAAGAGCGTGCGCTCCGACCGGACGAGCGGCAGCCGCTCGCCGTCGGGGCCAGGAACCGTCACCCGCCGCACGTGGTCGCGCATCGCGAGCGGAAGGAACATCTCCTCCCACGCCGATATCGGGCGGTCCACGCCTTGGCCGAGCGCCAGCAGGAGGCCGGTGCTGATCAGGGCGTCGTTGCTGGTGAGTCGCTGCGTGTGAAATCGGTAGGTCGTCCCTGTGGGCAGCCCCGCGGTCTGCTGGCGAATCGACCCCTCGAGCACCCGGTCGAGCGCGTCCCGCACGCGGGTCGAGCAGTTGTCGCGATAGTAATCGTAGTGGTAGAACCGGTGCTCGGGTTCCGCGTTCCATCGGAGAAACCGCTGCAGCTCGAGTGCGGCGCCGGAAGAGAGCTCCAGCTCCTGGACCCAGACCGAGCGGTTGTCCCGCTCATACTGGCGGACGTACTGCCGCGCGGGATACCCGGCCATCCAGTACCACATCTCTCCGCGAACGAACCGGAGCAGGAAGTTCTCCTGCTGAAAGTCGAACAGCCCATAGTTGTAGGCGTCGTCGCTCGCGTTGTCCGGATCGTGAATCCAGATCGCGTTGTGCCCGAACCGCTCCCACACCTGCCGGCCGGGACCGAACGTCATCAAGAACACCTGAAGCTTGGAGGCGGCGGCAGCGGACGCCGGTGTCGGAGCGCGCGTCGAGGGCGAAGCGCCCGACTGACCCGCCGTGGCCGCCAGTGGCAGGACCAGCAGCATGATCACTGTGGGGCGTGCGGCTTTCCACGATCTCACAACGCCACGTCCCGCCCATCATCCGCAGACTTGTAGACCGCGTCCAGGATCTTGTGGAGCATCAGGATCTCCTGGAGCGGCGCGACCTTGGCGGCGCCGGCGATGGCGGCCTCGAAGTGAGCCCACTCCGCCCGATACGAGGCGGTAAAGGCGTTCTCGCGGCTGCCCGACGCGGTGGGCGAGACGTCGACGGGCATCCCGTGCAGCTCTTTCCAGACGGTGAGCGGATTGATCGCCGCCGCGCCCTTGCTGCCGCGCAGTCCGACGCCGAAGCGCTCCCCGTCGCCGAGGTGATGCCAGGTGACGTCAACGAAAAGCGACATGCCATTCTCGCAGACGACGAAAGCGCTGCCGCTCTGCTCAACCGCGCGCTCCTTGCCCACGGCGTCTAGCGAGGCGCTCACCCGCGCCGGTGCCGGCGTGCCGCCCAGCCAGAGGCCGAGATCGAGTATGGACAGGCCGAGATCGAGCATGGCGCCGCCTCCAGCCTGATCGCGGCGCTGCCGCCAGCCGAGTTGCTGGCGGCTCGGGCGGAAGACGTGCCAACTGCCGCGCACGCTCTCGATCTGCCCCAGCTCACCGCTCTGCACGAAGCTGCGCACGATCTGCACGTCGGGCCGGTACCGGTGGTTCATGCCGACCATCACGACGCGATCCCGCTTCTCCGCCGACCGCATGATCCGCTGGACGCTCGCCGCCGACATCGCGAGCGGCTTCTCGACCAGAATGTGGAGGTTGGCCGAGAGCGCGGCGAGGATGTGCGATTCATGCAGATGGTTCGGCGAGCAGATCACCACGGCATCGAGCTCGGAACTCCGGAGCAGATCCTCGATGTCGTCGAGCGCGTCCTTCACGCCGAAGCGATCGGCCAGGGCGCGCGCCTTGGGCAGATCCGTATCGCAGATGGCCTGCACCTCGATCGACTTGAACTTCTTGAGCACCGGCAGATGGGCGACCTGGGCAATCGCGCCCCCGCCGATGACCCCCACCCTGAGGCGCTCGTTCACGGCCCGTCCGACGGTCATGCGGCAGTCTCCCTCAGTAGAGTCGCTCGAGCACGGCGCCCGGGTAGTAGGCCGCCAGGATGCGCGCATGGCCCTGCCCCGTGCGCGCGCGGCCCACCGCCCCCCACTGGCAGAAGCCGACGCCGTGGCCGGCGCCCGCGCCATCGGCCGCCAGACGCGAGACCCGGTGTCCCGAGCCGGAAACGGTCAGGGTGAACACGTTGCTGCGCAGCAACTCCCCCGACAACGGCCGTAGCACCCGGCGGACCTGCGGGCCCTCGACGTGCACGTCGCCGCGCGGGAGTCCGATCGTGAGCTGGCCGACCCGCCCCGAGGGGGTACGGGAGCTGACCCGTACGTCGCGAACCTCGCTCACGTCACCCGCGGCCGAGCCGGCCGCGGCGCCGGGCAGTGCCGGGAGCGTCCGCTGCAGCGTGGCGCGCAGCGCTTCACCGGACCACTCCTCGTGCCACCGGAAGCGCGGCGAGACGCTGCAGTAGGCAGTTCCATCCTCCGCCACGTCCGCCGCGGAGCGGAGGTACGGCCGCGTGGCCGCCCGGAACACCTCGGGGCCGTCCGCGGTGCGGCCGCCGCAGGTGGAGTAGAAGAACGCGTCGATGGGCGCGCCGCCGTACGTCAGGATACGACCGCGCGTGGCCGCGACCGCCTCCCTGCCCTCCGGAGTCTCGGAGCCCGCACCGCCGTACACCTGATCGGCCACCGTCGCGTAGAGGTCGAAGCCCTGCGCCTGCCAGCGGCGGAGGTTCCGGAGCGCGAACGTCCGAGACACGATCGCTTGCGCGCGCAGGGCTTCCTGCTCGACCAGGCTCCGCCGCCCCATCTCCGCCGACACGACGCCGACGAGATACGACTCCATCGGCAGGCGGTCGACTACGGTGACCCCGGCGCGGTCGCGAAGCGCCGTGATCGCGCCGCGATAGGGACGCCCGTTCACCTGCACGAACGCGCCCGGGGACGGCGACGTGATCTCGAGGGTTGCGGACGGGGTGGTGCTCGCGCCGCCTGGCGCCCGCGCGACCAGTCCAGTGCCCCCGATGGTCACGCGCCAGACTTCTCCGGCGGGGATCACGGCCAGGCTCGCGCCGGCGGGATCGGTAACCCGGAGACCCAGTGGACCGGAGATGCCGACGCCCGGGGCGCCGACGGCCAGCCCGAGTCGGATCCAGGGTTCCGCGGGCCCTTGGGCCTCGGGCGCGGCGCTCGGTGCGGTGTCGGGCGACGGACTGGGCGGCGGACTGGGCGACGGCGCGGGCGACGGCGCTGCGGGAGTCTCCGGTGGCACTGGCGTGGGCGCGGGAGGCGGCGCGGTCGGTGTGCAGCTCGCGACGGCCACGGCGAGCGCCGCGGCGAGCGTCGCCAGCGGCCCCCCCCAGCGCACCAAGAGATGATGACGACGCCCGCCGGTGTCAGCCGCGGTAGTTGCCAAACTTGAGCTCGATGCCGAAATCCTGACCTTTGAGGAAGGCGATGATCGACTGCAGGTCGTCGCGGGATGGGCTCGCGACCCGGATCTCGTCGCCCTGGATGGTCGCCTGGGCCTTCTTGAAGCCGCCGTCCCGGATGGCTTTGATGATCCGCTTGGCGGTGTCCTGGGGAATGCCTTGCGTCAGCTTCACCGTGCGACGTACCGACTGACCGGTCGCGGCTATCAGCTCCCCGACGTCCAGATTCTTCACCGGCACGCCCCGCTTGATCATCCGCGTCTGCAGCACGTCGACCAGCGCATCCATCCGGAATTCATCGTCGGCAGCCAGCCGGATCTCGGCTGACGGGCGGTCGAATTCGATGGTGCAGTGGGTGCCTTTGAAGTCGTACCGCTGGGCGATTTCCTTGAGCGCCTGATTGACGGCGTTATCCACCTCCTGCAGGTCGGCGCCGGTGGATACGTCGAAGGATGGATTGCTGGCCATGGGGTGGCGGCATGATGGTGGACGAGGGGTCAGCCTGGCGGATGCGGGAAGGATCACCCCGGGCCTCTCGCTTGACAACCCTCCGCCCGGCCGCCAAGTTTTCGAGCTTACCGCACCGGGACCGTACGAGTGAGAGACCATCGCGCACACGCGGGCCAGATGTGTTGTCGATCGATGCCCTGCGTCCCCCGGCTGTCGGTGGACGGCGCCATCGGCGCATGCTTGCGGTAGCGGCAGAAGCTGACACGCCGCAACCCGGCACACCGAGGCCCGGACCACCGAGGAAGTGGTCCGGGCCGCTTCGCTTTCATACCTTCGAGCACCAGTTCGAGGACCCATTCGAGGAGCGCTGCATGTCCTACCAACCCGATACCCTGGCGATCCACTCCGGACAGTCCCCCGACCCGGCCACCAACGCCCGCGCCGTGCCGATCTACGCGACCACCAGCTACGTGTTCAACGACACGCAGCACGCCGCTGACCTCTTCGGTCTCCGGGTCTTCGGCAACATCTACACGCGCATCATGAACCCCACGAGCGACGTGTTCGAGAAGCGCATCGCCGAGCTCGAAGGCGGCATCGCGGCGCTCGCCGTGGCGAGCGGCCAGGCGGCGGAGACGCTGACCGTGCTCAATCTCGCGCGCACCGGCGACAACCTGGTTTCGTCGCAGACGCTGTACGGCGGCACGTACAACCTGTTCGCGTACACGCTCCCCAAGTGGGGGATCACCACGAAGTTCGTGGACATCCACAACCACGACCAGGTCCGGGCGGCCATCGACGCGGGCACCCGCCTGCTGTACGTCGAGACGATCGGCAACCCGCGGCTCGACGTACCGGACTTCACGGCCCTGGCGGACATCGCCCACGCGGCGGGAGTTCCGCTGGTGGTGGACAACACCTTCGGGGCGGCCACGCTCAGCCGGCCGATCGAGCACGGCGCGGACATCGTCGTCCATTCGGCCACCAAGTGGATCGGTGGCCACGGGACAGCCATCGGGGGGGTGGTGGTGGACGCCGGCAGGTTCGACTGGACCAGCGATACGGCGCGGGCCCGCTTCCCGGAGTTCAGCTCGCCTGACCCGACCTATCACGGCCTCGTCTACACGGAGGCCTTCGGCCCGGCGGCGTTCATCATCAAGCTGCGCGTGCAGCTCCTCCGCGACCTCGGCCCCGCCTTGTCGCCGTTCAACTCGTTTCTCTTCCTGCAGGGATTGGAGACACTCCCGCTCCGGATCCGGCGGCATTCGGAAAACGCGCTGGCGGTCGCCCGGTGGCTGACGAAGGACGGGCGCGTCGACTGGGTGACGTACCCCGGGCTGGAGACACATCCCGAGCACCGGAACGCGGCCAAATACCTCACCGGTGGATTCGGCGGCGTGCTGACGTTCGGCGTCAAGGGCGGCCACGCGGCGGCCAAGGCGCTGATCGACCGGGTCAAGCTCTTCTCACTGCTCGCCAACGTGGGCGACGCCAAGTCGCTCATCATCCATCCCGCGTCTACCACGCACGCGCAGCTCACCCCTGAGCAGCAGCTTGCCACCGGCACGACGCCCGAGCTGGTCCGCCTCTCGGTCGGGCTTGAGGACGTGCGCGACCTCATCGCCGACCTGGACCAGGCGCTCGGTCAGACGGCTGCGCGTCCGGCCGCGGAGCGGCCGGCGACCGCCGGAGCGGCGCGGTGACCGACCCGCTCGTCGTGATTTCCGCGGTCCGCTCCGGCGGGCCAGTCATGCGCACCTCACCGGCGGGCCTCGTGGCCCGGCCTCGATCGGAGCGATAATGCCAGTCATCGATGAGCTGCTTCGAGCCAATCAGGAGTATGCCCGGGACTTTGACCGGGGCCACCTGCCGTTGCCGCCCGCGCGCCGGCTGGCAATCCTGACCTGCATGGACGCGCGCATCCTCCCCTCCCGCGCGTTCGGGCTCGAGGAGGGCGACGCCCACGTTATCCGGAACGCGGGCGGCCGGGCCCGGGACGCGCTCCGCTCGCTCATCATCTCGCAGCGGCTGCTCGGCACGGTCGAAGTCGCCGTGATCCATCATACCGACTGCGGGATGCTCACGTTCAACAACCGTGATCTCCGGGAGAAGGTCAGCACCGACCTCGGGCAGGACACCGGCGAGTTCGACTTTCTGCCGTTCCAGGATCTGGACGCGAGCGTGCGCGAGGACGTGGAGTTTCTGATGGCTACGCAACTGCTCGACCCGGCTACGCTCATCCGCGGGTTCGTGTACGACGTGCGCGACGGACGGCTGCGGGAGGTGCCCATCGAGACGCCGGCCCCGGCGCCGTGACCGCGCTGGCCACGGGCGGTCCAGCCGTCCGCGAGCTCTCCCTCGGCACGCTCGTCACCGGTGCCGGGCGAGCGCTCTCGGGGCTCCGCCTGGCGTACCGGGTGCTCGGGAACGTGGACGCGGCCCGCGACAACGGGTGGATCCTGCTATTCCATGCGCTCACGGGCAGCGCGGACGCCGAGCAGTGGTGGGGGCCGCTGATCGGACCGGGGAAGCCGCTCGACACCTCGCGCCATGCCATCGTCACGGCCAACCTGCTCGGCGGCTGCTCCGGTTCCACTGGACCGCATGAGTGGGCGCTCAAGCACGACGAGCCCTTTCCGGAGCTCACACCCGCCGATCTCGCGGCCGCGCACGCGGGGCTGCTCGAGCATCTGGGCGTCGAGCGGCTGGCGCTCGCGACCGGCGGCTCGCTGGGCGGCATGGTGGCACTCGAGTGGGGTCGGCGGTCGAGCGTGCCGGTGGACCGCCTGGTGGTGTTCGCCGCGCCGGCCGCGGCGTCGGCGCAGGCCATCGCCTGGAATACGGTGCAGCGCATGGCAATCGAGGCCGACCCCGCCTGGCGCGATGGCCGATACGCCCCCGGGACCGGCCCGACCGCCGGACTCGCGGCCGCGCGGGCGCTCGCGATGATCACCTACCGGACGGCGGCGGAGTTCGAGGCCCGATTCGGCCGGTCATCGTCGCGCACGACGGGACGATTCGACGTCGACCACTATCTCCGCCGCCAAGGGGACAAGCTGGTGGCCAGGTTCGACGCCGCGAGCTACGTGGCGTTGATGCGGGCGATGGACCTGCACGACGTCGGCGATCGGGCAGCCGCGGCGCGAGCGACCGGGTCCCGGGTGCGGACCGTCATCGGCGTGGGGGTCGACTCGGATCTGCTCTACGCGGCCGGCGAGGTCCGCGGCTGGACCGACGCCTACCGCGCGGTCGGGGTGGACGCGCGGTATCGGGAGATCATTTCAGCGTCCGGCCACGACGCGTTTCTCATCGAATGGGATCAGGTCGCACGGATTCTCGAGGAACCCTAGAGCCGCCCGTGGTGATGCCGATGCGGGCGGTGGAGGCGCTGAAGTCGCTCGCCGCGACGATCCAGGCGCTCACCGCGGTGCTCGAGCCGGTCACCGTGGCGCTCGAGCCGGTGGCCGCGCTGCCGCAGCTCGTGGCCGCGATGCGCTTGCCCGTTCCGCTCGAGTCGTAGCCCCCGCCGCTCCCAGCGCTCCCCCTTTCGCTCCATCCGCTCGCCACGCCGCTCCAGCCGCTCGCCGCGGAGTTCGAGGTGCCGGCCGTGCCGCTGGGCTCGATCGCGGAGTTCGTGGCGTTGCGGGTGGTGCTGATGCTCCAAGCGAGGCGTAGCGAACGGATTGGGCGGGCTCACCTGCGCCTGGAGCGTCGGTGCCCGCGCCAGGGCGCCGGCGAGGGCGCCGGCCGAGATCAGGCTCAAGACTCGTCGATTCATGGTCGCATCCTTCCCGCGGCACGGCCGCGCAAACGTTCACTTGCAATGGGAACGGGGAGGCGGACGCGCAACAGCGCCCGGCGTTAAGCCGGAGGGTCGTGTCGTCGAACTATCATCGGGAAGAATGACGGGACGATGCCGGGGCGGTGGCCCCGGCTCAGGCCAGGAAGCTCTCGAGCGCCCGGGCGCGGCTCACGTGGCGGAGCCGGCTCAACGCCTTTTCCTTGATCTGGCGGACGCGCTCGCGGGTGATGCCGAGCAGGCTACCGATCTCCTCGAGCGTCATCGGCTCGGGGCCGTCGAGGCCGAAGTACAGCCTGAGGATCTTGGCCTCTCGCTCTTTGAGCGTGGACAGCACCTCTTCGATGGACTCGGTGAGCGCATGCTCGAAAGTTTCCGAGTCGGGACCTGGATTCTGGGTGTCGGGCAGATAGTCCAGGAGCTTGTTGTCTTCGCCCGGGGTGAGCGGCGCGTCGAGGGACAAGTGGTTCTGCGAGATGGACAGGGTCTTCTGCACCTCTTCCATCGAGATGTCCATCCCTTCGGCGATCTCGGAGGGCGTCGGTTCCCTCCCCAGCTCCTGGAGCAGCGCCGAGGAGCGTTTGCCGATCCGGTGCAGCGTGCCGGCGCGGTTGAGGGGCACCCGGACGATGCGGCTCTGCTCGGCCAGCGCCTGCAGGATGGCCTGGCGGATCCACCACACCGCGTACGAGATGAACTTGATGCCCTTGGTCTCGTCGAATTTATGCGCGGCACGAATCAGGCCGAGGTTGCCCTCGTTGATGAGGTCGGCCAGGGACACGCCCTGGTTCTGGTACTTCTTGGCGACGGACACGACGAAGCGGAGATTGCTGCGGACCAGCTTGTCGAGGGCTTCGCCGTCGCCCGTCCGGATCCGCTGGGCGAGGCGCACCTCCTCCTCCTGAGGGATCAGCGGATACTTGCTGATCTCGCGGAGGTACTGGTCCAGCGATCCTTCGTCGAACGAAGGACCGCGCCTGCCGGCACCCACCTGCATTGGACGCATGCGATTCGACCTCGAACGGAATGAAGCGGGACTGCGACGACCGCGGCGTATCGGCTGAAGACGGGAACCTGACGAACCTTACCCTCCGGCAAACGGTCGCGCAACCGGCGTCGGCGGAACCCTCGGCAGCCGGTCATCCCTCACACCGGCGATGCGATGCGCTACACGTCGTAGGTGTCCATCTGCGCGCGCTGCAGCTTCCCGGAATAGTCCACGTATCCCACTTTCGTCTCGGAATAAAAGTCGTAGACCTCCCACCCGCCCTCACGATGTCCGTTGCCCGTGGCCTTGACGCCCCCGAACGGCAGATGGGCTTCGGCGCCGATCGTCGGCGCGTTGACGTAGGTGATGCCGTTGTCGAGCTCCTGCAACGCGCGAAAGGCGAGGTTGACGTCACCGGTGTAGACGCTGCTCGAGAGCCCGTAGCGCACACCGTTGTTGACCCGCACGGCCTCGTCGAACGACCTGATGCGCACCACGCTCAGCACCGGACCGAAGATCTCTTCCTGCTCGAGCCGGCTGCCCGGACGCACCCCTGCGAATACGGTCGGCTTGAAGAACCACCCGCGACCCAGTCGCCCGCCCGGCGACTTGCCTCCGGTGGCAAGCTCGGCTCCCTGTTCGCGGCCGATTTCGATGTAGCGCTCGACTTTGTCGCGCGAGGCTTCGTGAATCAGCGGGCCGACATCGGTTCGGTCGGCGCGGCCGTCGCCCAGGCGCAGCGTTTCGGCGGCGTCCACGAGCCGCTTGAGGAACCGGTCGTGGATCTTCCGATGGAGGAGCAGGCGGCTCGTGGCGGTGCAGCGCTGGCCCGTGGTGCCGAAGGCGCCCCACAGCACGCCCTCGAGCGCCAGATCGAGATCGGCATCGTCCATGACGATCATGGCGTTCTTGCCACCCATCTCGAGCGACAGCCGCTTGTGCATCCGCCCGCAGGTCTCGCCGATGATGGCGCCGGTCTCGGTGGACCCGGTGAACGAAATGACCGGGATCTCCGGATGCTCGACGAGCGCTTTGCCGACCGTCTCGCCGCGGCCGTGGACGAGCTGCACGACGTCCGCCGGCAGTCCCGCCTCGAGCAGGATCTCCACCAGCAGGTGCACCGTGTGGGGCACGTCTTCGGAGGGCTTGATGATCACGGAGTTTCCGCAGAGCAGCGCGGGAAACATCTTCCACGTCGGGATGGCGAGCGGGAAGTTGAACGGCGTGATCAACCCCACGACGCCGATGGGGCGTCGAAAGCTCATCGCCCACTTGGATTGAAGCTCCGACGGCACCGTGTGCCCGAACAGCCGGCGGCCCTCGGTGGCCGCGTAGTACGCGGTGTCGATCCCTTCCTGGACGTCGCCCCGGGTCTCCGCGAGCACCTTGCCCATCTCGCGGGTCATCGCGTCGGCGATCGCCTCCTTCCGCTCGACCAGGAGGTCGCCGACCCGTCGGAGCACATCGCCCCGCACGGGAGCGGGCATCTTCGACCAGCGCGCGAAGCCGCGGCGCGCCGAGCGCACCGCCGCCGCGACGTCGGCGGCATCCGAATCGGGGAACCGGCCGATCAGGTCGGTGGTGTCCGCCGGGTTGCGATTGTCGAAGTAGGCGCCGGTGGACGGCGCGACCCACTCGCCGTCGATGAGGTTGCGAAACGTCTTGGCCATGAAATCCTAGGGAGTGGGGGCCGGTTCGGTCGTGCACATCCACGCGAGGCTGGCCCGAGCATACCCGACCCGCGGCAGCACCTCCCGGAGCGCCAGGGCTCCGGCCCAGAGCACGACGAGCAGCGACAGGACGTGGGCGAACCCGCGCCGATTACTCCAGCTGGCGACCGCCCCGAGCAGCGCGATCAACGCCGTGACCGCCGCGGCGCCGAGGAAGAAGAACAGCTCGAGCCCGCACGCGCGCTGATAGGGCCAGAGCGGCAGCGCGGCCGCGAGCACGACCGCGAGGACCACCCAGAACCAGGTGAGCGCGACCGACCGGCGCCGCGCCGGCGGCAACGGCGGCGCGACCGGTCCGGCTGCCCGCCCGGGAATCCCGGCGGGAGGCGACGTGGGGCTCACGGGGGCGCCCCCCTGCTTGGCCATCGCCCGGTCGATGTCCGCCATCTCGCGATCCCAGTCCCTCGGCTGCTCGCTCATGCCGACTCCCGTGAGATACCGTAGCGCTCGATTTTCTTGTAGAGATTCGATCGCGGCATCTTGAGGGCCCGCGCTGTCTCGGCGACGTTCCAGTCGTGCACTCGAAGCTGCTGGGCCAGAAAATTCTTCTCCGCTTCCTGCTTGAACGTTTCGAAGGTGTGTGCGCCGGCCGCGCCGCCGGCCCCGCCATTGTCCACAGTGGGAAGCAGCCGCTCGATGTCCGCGGCCATCACCAGCTTGCCCGGTGCCAGGATCAGGGCCCGCTCCACGGCATTTCGCAGCTCGCGGATATTCCCCGGCCAGGCGCGGGCCTGTAGGCGCGACACTGCGTCATCGGCGAACCGCTTTCCAGGCACTCCAGCGCCTGCGGACAGCCGCTCCGCAAAGTGCTCCACGAGCGCCGGAATGTCTTCGACGCGCTCACGAAGGGGCGGCACCTCGATCGGCACGACGTTGACCCGGTACAGCAGGTCCTCGCGGAAGCGTTGCTCCGCGATCTCGCCCTCGATGTCCTTGTTGGTGGCCGCGAGCACTCGCACATCGACCTGAATCGGCTTGGACCCGCCGAGTCGGGTCACCACGCCTTCCTGGAGGACGCGGAGCAGCTTGGACTGGGCGGAGAGCGACATGTCGCCGATCTCG
This sequence comes from Gemmatimonadales bacterium, assembly GCA_013812695.1. GTDB lineage: Bacteria > Gemmatimonadota > Gemmatimonadetes > Gemmatimonadales > GWC2-71-9 > CAVVWJ01. The sequence goes on from JACCSZ010000388.1 coordinate 11,779, forward strand.
TCCAGGAAAAGCGTCCCCCCATCGGCCTGCTCGAACTTGCCGGCGCGGTCGGCGAACGCGCCGGTAAACGAGCCCTTCATGTGGCCGAACAGCTCGCTCTCGATCAGCTCGGAGGGGATCGCGGCGCAGTTGACCTCGACGAACGCCTGATCGTGGCGGGGGGATGCCTCGTGCAGCCCGCGCGCCACCAGCTCCTTCCCGGTGCCGTTCTCGCCGGTGATGAGCACGCGGGCCGCCGTCGGCCCTACTTTGGCGATCAGTTCGCGCACCGCCTGGAGCGCCGGGCTGGTGCCCACCATCTGATAGCGGCTGTCGGCGACCTCGCGCAGCCGCGCGTTCTCGCCCACCAGCTCCGCGTGCGCGAGAGCGTTCCGGACGGTGAGCAGCAGGCGATCGGTGTCGAGCGGCTTCTCGAGAAAGTCGAATGCGCCACGCTGCGTGGCCTCGACCGCGGTGGCGATGGTGCCGTGTCCGGAGATCATCACGATCTGCGCGCGGGGATCGACGGCGCGGAGGCGGGTGAGCGTCTCGAGCCCATCGAGGCCGGCCATCTTGACGTCGAGGAAGACCAGCCGCGGCCGAAACTCGGCATACATGGTGATCGCCTCGCCGCCGGACGCCGCCACGCGCACCTCGAGATCCTCGTACTCCAGGACCTGCTTGAGCGCCTGCCGGATGCCGGCCTCGTCATCGACGATCAGGACCCGATGGCTCATGGGCGTGGGGCTCCGTAGAGAGTGGCGCCGCCGGGGCGCACGCGCACCGAGCGAACCCCGTGCGGCACCTGCCAGGGCACGGTTTCGCGCGCCGGATCGCGAAGCGCCCGCGAGACCAGCCGTTTCACGGCCGGCGCCGGAATCGGAAATCCACGCAGGTGAAACGACCGCACGGCCCACTCGCCCGTGCCGGGACCGGTGACGCGGAGCGGTCCGGTGGCCTCGACCGGTTCCTGCTCCCGAAGCGCCATCGCGAGCGGTCCGACGACGTCCTTTGGGAGCCGGGCCGTCCGGAGGCGCGCGCGAACCGTGACTTCGCCGTCGAGCAGCTCGACCTCGAGCGAGTCCAGCTCCTTCCGAAATGCCGGCGCGAGTCCCTGCCCCATCAGCGAGGCCACCTCGGACGGCGTGAGCACGACCGAATCGGCCCGCCACCCATTGAGCGAATCGATCTTGGCCCGTGCGCCGGCCAGCGCGCGGCTGCCTGGGCGGCCGCGCGACCTGCCGTCCGGCGGCGCGGAATCGGCAGCGGAGTCGAACCGGTGCAGCAGCCGGCGTCCCTCATCAACCACGCGGTCGCGGTACAGATATCCGATGGCGAGCGCGCCCAGCAGTCCAAGGCAGCCGAGCGCCTTGAGGGGCGCCGTGACACAGCCCATCACGGCGTGAGCTCGAGCGTCAGTCGCGGCTCGTAGCGAGGGCCTTTGGTCGTGAGCACGCTTTCGTAGAGCACGAGCTGTCCGCCGACGAATGGCGCCCGCGCGTACCCGCCACCGTACTCGTCCAGACCGCCGGGTGGAAGGCGGTGGCCTTCGCGCACGCGCCCGAGGGTGACGTGCGGCCGGAACGGCGCCCCCTCGGGCGGGAAGCCGATCGCTTCGCCCCCGCGCTCGAGCCGGTCCTGCAGGAGCTCGAGCGACGCCGGACCGTCGATGCCGACCCAGAGCACTCGAGGGCGCGCCGCGCTGGGGAACGCACCAAGGTCGTCGAGCCTCATCGCCAGCGAGCCGGTGCCCTGGCTCGCGAACCGCACCGCCTCTTCGATGACCTCGAGCCGTTCCGGCGCCACCTCGCCGTAGAACTTCAGGGTCAGATGCAGGCCTTCCTCATGCACCCACCGCACCGGCCACCCGCTCTCGCGCAGGCGGGCGAGCAACGCGACCGTTTCCCGCCGCGCTTCGTCGACGATGGGAACGCCGGCGAACAGCCGCATCAGGCGGGCGAGCGGGGCGCGAGCGCCAGCAGTCCACCCCGGCGGTACCCGGCCGGATCGAGCTCGACGGCGTCGAAGCCGAGCGCCTCGAACCGCTCGGCCACTCCCGTCCACTTCGCGCGCAGCATCGCCACCTGCTCGGGCGCGACCTCGATGCGCGCCCGCGCGCCGTGGTGGCGGACGCGCAGGTCGCCAGTCACCCCGAGCTCGCGCAGAAAGGCTTCGCCGTCCTCCACCTGGCGCAGGCGCCGCGGCGTGATGGTGAGTCCATACATGACGCGGCTGGACAGGCACGGCGCGGCCGGCGCATCCCAGGTGGGCAGGCCGAGCGTGCGCGACGCCAGCCGTACTCGCGCCTTGGTCCAGCCGAGCTCCACGAGCGGTGAGCACACCCGATGTTCCGCCGCGGCCTGCAGCCCTGGACGATGCTCGCCCACGTCGTCGGCGTTGGTGCCGTCGATGACGCTGTCGAAACCGCGTGCCAGCGCCACGTCGTGCAGGCGCGACCACAGCTCGGTCTTGCAGAAATAACAGCGGTTCGTAGGGTTGGCGAGATAGCGGGGATCGGCGAGCTCGCCGGTCTCGACCTCCAGCAGGGGCACGTCGTACCGGCGCGCCAGCTCCACCGCGCCGCGCCACTGCGCTTCAGGGTAGGACGCGCTTCGGGCGACGACGGCGAGGAACCTGTCCGGGCCGAGCGCCTGCCGGCCGACGACCGCCAGCAGCGCGGAATCGACCCCGCCCGAATAGCCGAGGAGCACCCGCCCAAACCTGCGCAGATGGCGCCGCAGAGGATCGAGGTCGGTCATGGGCAGTAACGTAATCCTGTGCCAAGGCAAGTGAGAGTCCGGCACGATTAATTTCCGGCATGCCCGACGCTTCGGTGCTCGAAGTTGCCCCCGGCCTTCGAATCCCGCTCGGCGAACTCGAGTTCCGCGCTTCGCGTTCGGGCGGGCCGGGCGGGCAGCACGTGAACACCTCGTCCACGCGCGTGGAGGTGTGGTGGGACGTATCCGCCTCCGCCGCGGTCAGCGAGGAGCAGCGACAGCACCTGCTGGCTCGACTCCGGCGCCGGCTCGACGGATCGGGCCGCCTCCGTCTGGTCTCGAGCAGCACGCGGAGCCAGCTCCGAAACCGGGAGGACGTCACCGAGCGACTCCGCCAGGTGGTGGCCGACGCGCTGATCGTCCCGAAAGTTCGAAAACGCACCAAGCCTTCGCGGGCGGTCAAGGCCGCCCGCCTGGAGGGCAAGCGTCGCCGGTCGGCGGCGAAGCGGGATCGCCGGCGGCCCGACACGGAGGACTGAGCAGTCGACTCCAGCGAATGCCACGATGGTTGTCTCAATGCCTCCCCTGTGTCAGATTGCGGCATCCCATAAGCAGATGGTTCCGCGCGTCACCCCGCCACCATCCGCCGGTCCAGGCTCCGATACTGGATCGCCTCGCTGACGTGCGTGGTCGAGAGCTCGTCGGCGCCGGCCAGGTCGGCGATGGTTCGTCCAATCTTGAGGACACGATGGTAGGCACGCGCGGACAGTCCGAGCCGCCCGACAGCTTCACGGAGCAAGCGCTCCACCGGGTCGGAGAGCGGACAATAGCGCCCGAGGTCTCGCGCGGTCATGTGCGCGTTGGCGTGGAGTCCGGGGCGGCGCTGGAACCGCTCGCGCTGGCGGACGCGGGCGAGCTCGACGCGCTGGCGGATGACGGCGCTTGGCTCTTCGGGATCGGCGCCGACCAGATCGCGGTAGGCCACGGTGGGCACCTCGAGGTGGATGTCGATCCGGTCCAGCAGTGGCCCCGAAATTCTGGAACGATATCGTTCCACGTCGACGTCCGTGCAGCGGCAGGCCCGAACGCTGTCACCGAAGTACCCACAGGGACACGGGTTCATCGCGGCCGCGAGCATGAAACGTGCGGGAAAACTGAGGGTGACGGCCGCTCGGCTCAGCGTCACGAGGCCATCCTCCAGCGGCTGCCGCAGCACTTCGAGCACATTGCGGCGAAACTCCGGGAGCTCGTCCAGAAAGAGCACCCCTCCGTGCGCTAGACTGACTTCGCCGGGGCGCGGCACCGATCCGCCGCCAACCAGCCCCGCATCGCTGATGGTGTGGTGAGGTGCCCGGAACGGCCGCAAGGCGCAGATGGAACGGCCAGGTTCGAGCAAGCCCGCGACGCTATGGATCTTGGTGGTCTCGAGCGCCTCGTCGAGGGTCATCGACGGCAGGATGGTAGGGAGTCGGCGGGCGAGCATGGTCTTACCGGCGCCCGGGGGACCGATGAGCAGGAGGTTGTGCGCGCCCGCCGCGGCCACCTCCAACGCTCGCTTGGCGGCGGCCTGGCTTCGGACATCGGCGAAATCAGCCTCGTCCCGCCGCCGCTCGGCCATGAGGGCGGGGAGGTCGACCTGCGCCGGCTCGAGGGCCAGGTGTCCGGCCAGATAGGCGCAGACCTCGACCAGCGTGCGGACACCGCGGACCTCGAGCCCCTGGACCACCGCCGCTTCGGGCAGATTGTCGGCAGGGAGCAGGAACCTCCGGCACCCCGCCGCCCGGGCGGCGAGCGCCATGGAGAGGGCGCCTCGGACGGGCCGGAGATCGCCCTCGAGGCCCACCTCCCCGACCAGCATGAGGTCGGCGAGGCGGTGGTCCGGGAGTTGCCCGCTGGCGACCAGGACGCCCACGGCGATGGGCAGATCGAGCCCCGAACCGGTCTTGTGAATGTCCGCGGGGGCCAAGTTGACGGTGATGCGCTTGAGCGGGAGCACGAACCCCGCGTTGGCCAGCGCCGCGTTGATGCGCTGCCGCCCTTCGCGAACCGCTCCGTTGGGCAGGCCCACCGTGGCGAACGACGGCAGCCCGCTGCTGATGTCTACCTCGACGTGCACCGGATACGCATCGATGCCGAGGACGGCGGCGGATCGGACACTGGCAAGCATGCGGGACACCTTTCGAGGTTCCGGCGACGTTATGGCAAGACCCCGGGGGTACGTGGATCGCTCGCCCGCCGGCCGGATCACTGGCACGCATGGCGGATTCCCCGAGGACCCACCGCCACATGGACAGCGTATCGCTGGAGTCGCCGCATGCATCGGTTGATCGCTGGAGTGCTGCTGCTTTCTTCGCTGACCGCCTGCGCCGCGCCCAAGGCGGCCGGCGCTCCGCTCGCGCCGATCGAGCGCGCGTGGGAAGTGCCGACGCTCGAGCTCTACAGCGAGTGGTGGCGGAAGACCGAGGAATGCTCTGGACGGAAGGGCGACATGAGCCTGGTCAAGTTCTTCGCCGTCGACGCCCCCACCGGAGCAATCGGCCTCAACGGCACGATCGCGCACGGGTGGTGGGTCCGCCAGGGCAACCGCATTTACCTGCCCGCCAACGCGCTCGGCGAGGAGTGGTTGGTCCGCCATGAGATGCTGCACGCCCTGCTGCAGCGCGGCGCCCATCCCGCGAAGCAGTTCGTGGGCGCGTGCCACCTGGCGTCGGTCGAGGTGTGGCGAGACTCGACCATGCATTTCGATCCGACCAATCCTCGCGGGCTCTGAGCCCCGGAAGGATCATCGACGCGGCGGGCCGGTAATCCAGGGCCTGCTTACTTTGGGAGCTTTGTAGAGAGTGTGCCGCCCGATGGCGAGGTGCGGGTCGCGGCGGCGCCCGATTTGCTTCGATCTGGGCCGGGACACCCATCCCGCAATCTCGTTCTCCGCCAGCTATGCATCCGGCAGACCTTCTCGCAATGTGCGGGAGCCAGAGGCCATGATGAAAACCTTTCCCCGGGCCCGGTTGGCGGCTCTCGCGTCGCTCATGGTGCTCACCTTTCTGAGCGGCGGCTGGCTGCTGCGTCCCCACCCGGCCGCGGAGGGGGGCATCTACCAGCAGGCGCGACTCTTCGAGGGCGTGGTCGGCGCCATTCACCGCCATTACATCGACTCGCTCGGCGAGGGCGATCTGTACCAGCGGGCCGCGGACGCGCTCGTCAGCTCCCTCCACGATCCGTATGCCGAGCTGCTCGTCCGGGATTCGTATCGCGACTATCAGCGGCAGATGGCGGGAACCGAGATCGACATCGACCGCGGTCCGGCGGAGTCCGGCTGGGAGGGACGTCTCAGCGGGAACCTGATCGCGCCGGGTGACGAGGTCCTGAGCATCGACGGCCAAAACACGAACGGCTGGCCGACCGAGCGGCTGGACGAGGCCATGCGGCGCGGGGCCGGCCCCACCGTCACGATCGTCGTGCGGCCTCGAGGCGCTCGAAGCCCGGTGATCCGCCGCTTCACCCGCACCGAGGTCCACGTGCCCGCCGCGTCTCGCGGCGTCCTGCTGGCGGACGAGGGCGGGTACATCGCGCTCCGCCGGATGAGTGCGGGCGCGGCCGATGAGCTGCGCGCGGCCGTCGACACCCTGGTGGCGCACGGCATGTCGTCGCTGGTGCTCGACCTTCGCTCGAACCCCGGCGGGCTGATCCGCGAAGGCGTGGCAGTGGCGGGACTGTTTCTCGAGCCGGGCGATACGGTGGCGATTTCCGTCGGCCGGTCGTCGAAGCGAAGCAAGATCTACCTGGCGGATGCGCCTGGCGGCTGGCCGGATCTCCGACTGGCCGTGCTCGTCAACCGCGGCACCGCAAGCTCGGCCGAGCTCATCGCCGGCGCGCTCCAGGACCACGACCGTGCGGTGGTCGTCGGCACCCCGTCGTACGGCAAAGGTGTGCTCCAGACCACCTACCCGATCGGTACCG
>JACCSZ010000393.1 GCA_013812695.1 Gemmatimonadales bacterium
GTGGACCTGGCCGCTCAGCAATCCGAGGCGCCGTGCCGATACCTGGGACACTTGAGGAAAGGAGCCTCGTGTCGTCCAGCGGATTGAACGCCCAGGTACTCACGGTCGAGCGGGACCCCACCCGGCGCGCGGCGCTCCGGCAGGCCCTGGTGGAGGGGGGGTACGAGGTGCTCGAGGCGGAATCATGCGACGGTGCGCTCCACGTCCTCGCGCGCCGGAAGATCGCGTGCGTGGTCGCCACGGGCGACCCGGCGGACGGCAGCGCGGCGGAGCGGGTCGGGCGGATTCTGCGGAGCGAGCCGGCGATGGCCATCGTCGTGCTGGCGTCCGACGCCGACGTCGCCGTGGCGATCGCCGCCATGCGCGCGGGTGCGATGGAGTATCTGGGTCCGGACGTCTCGCCGGCGGAGGTGACGCTGGCGGTCGACCAGGCCGTGGACCGCCGACGGGCGCTCGCGCAGGATCAGGAGGTGGCGCGATCGCTGGGCATCGAGGTGGGCCGGCTCACCGCCGAGCTCCGGCGGGAGCGCAGCCGCGGCGACCAGGTCGCCCTCGCGGCGCTGGAGTCGCTGGTCTACGTGGTCGAGGCGAAGGACCTGTGGCTCGCCGGGCACTCGGTGCGGGTGGCGCAGATGGCCGCCTCGATCGCCGCCGAGCTCGAGCACAGCGACGAGGAAATCGAGCAGATCCGGATCGCCGGACGGCTGCACGATATCGGCATGGTCAGTGTCAGCGAGTTCATCCTGAGCAAAGAAGGTCCGCTCTCGCCGGAGGAGTTCGACAAAGTGCGGGCCCATGTCACGCTGGGATCGCAGATCCTCTCGCCGCTGCCGGGGCTCGCCGCCGTCACCAGCTTCGTCCGACACCACCACGAGCGTTGGGACGGGCAAGGCTATCCGGATCGGCTCTCCGGCGAGGCGGCGCCGTGGGGCGCCCGGGTCATCGGCGTGGCCGAGATCTACGACGCGCTCACCACGGCCAGACCGTACCAGGAGCCCACGGCGCCCGATCTCGCCGTCAAACACATGCAGGGCGTGGTCGGGAGCGCGATCGGCACCCTCGAGTGGCGGGCGCTCGCTGCCGTCGTCGGACGGAAGGAAGCGCTCGTCTTTCTGGTCGACGAGCAGACGCAGGCCGCGCCCGGCGCGCGCGCGTCGGCGCTGCACCTCTAGCCCGGGGGCTAGCGTCAGGCGCCGCCGGCACCTTTGACCTGTCCGCGGCAGATTGTTCCGGCACCCGGGCGGACTTCTCTGCCGGTGGCCAGCTCCGCCGTTTCCCCTCCCGAACGTTTCCTGTCGCCGCCACTGCTCTCCATCCGACAGCTCCGCACGGTGTTGCCGCGTACGGCTCGCGTCATGCCTCGCCGGCGGCCGCGCCGCGTCCGGGTGGCACTCGGGTTACCTTAGGGACCGGTCACAGCGCACCGACTCGCTCGAGCCGGCGGGCGCGCGAGCATCCCATCGATGGAGTGCGTCGGTGCCGATTCCCTACGCCAGCACGCACCCGCTCGGCACATCCGCGGCGCTCTGGGACCGCTACCGTTCGACCGCCGACCCGGAGGCGCGGGACCTGCTGCTCCAGCACTATGTGTCCCTCGTGCACTTCGTGGCTCGCCGCATGGCGGCGCGCGTCCACGCGGTGGAATATGACGAGCTGGTGAGTGCCGGCAGCCTCGGATTGCTGCGGGCGCTCCGCGCGTACGACGCCGCGCGCGGCATGGCGTTCAGCACCTACGCGGTCCCGTGCATTCGCGGCGCCATGCTCGATGAGCTGCGTTGCCGGGACTGGATGCCGCGCTCGAGCAGGGCCCGAAGCCGGCGGTTGCTCGGCGCCCGCGACCGGCTGCAGGCCAGACTGCAGCGCGCCCCGACGCCCGGCGAGGTGGCCGGCGAGCTCGGCCTCGATCTGCCGGCGTTCTGGCGCTGGTGTGACGAGCTTGGCGCGCGCTCGCCGGCGACAACCACGGGCGACGTCGCCGGCGTGGACCAGGGCCGCGCCGGTTCGCAGGTCCATGAGCCGGCCACGGCACCGGACCAGCTTCCCGATCATCGGATGATGCGCGAGGAGAAGACCGCTCGGCTGCGGGCGGCGGTCGACCAACTGCCTGAGCGGGAGCGCCGAGTCCTCGCGCTGTGCTACTTCGAGGAGCTGACGATGAAGCAGGTGGGCGCCGCGCTCGGCGTCACCGAGTCCCGGATTTGCCAGATCCGGCAGCGCGCGCTCGGCCGGCTGCGCGCGACGCTCACCCCGTCGATGCACACCTGACCCTCGGACACAATCAGGCGGCTGCCGAATCAAGGAGCAGAGGCGCGCCACACCGGCAGCCGTACGATGAAGCAGCTGCCGGTCGAGCCGGTCTCGAACCAGACGCTTCCGCCGGACCGCGCGAGCAGATGTCTTGCCGCGTACGACCCGAGTCCCCTGCCGGAGCCATCGTCCTTCGGTCACGGGCGGCAGCAGACTCCGCGGGCCCGGCGCCACCTCGACCGCGAGCGATCCGCGTCGCGCGCCAACGAGTCGGCTCACGAACCCCAGCACGTCGTCGATGGCCACCGGCTCGGGCGGCCGGCGTCGGCGGTCCCTCCCAGCAGGCGATCGATCCGCGCAATATTCCCCGTAAGCCGGTCGCATGCCACAGCCAGGGCGTCCAGCCACCTTCGGTCCTCCTCCGACGGCCGATCTTCCCACATCGCCGGGATGAACGCCAGCGTCCGCGCGGGGCTTGGGAGATCGTGCACCATCCACCGGAATACGGCCTCCAAGGTGCTGGCGCGGTTCGCGGCAAGGAGCAGCTCGGGGGTCACCGATGCACGCAACGAGGTCACCGGTGGGCTCCCGGTGACCTCGTTGGGATGGTTGGGCGCGGGTGCCGAATCAGGCGCCGTCTACTCCAGGCTCGGGATCGAGCCGTTGCTTCGCCTTGCCGATCCCCTGCTGGACCTTGCCCTTGATCTCCTGGCCCTTGCCCTTCACCTGCTCACCCGTATCACCGGTCGCACCACCGACCGTACCGCGGATGCGGCCTTCGGCTTCCTTGGCCGCGCCCTTCACGCGGTCCTTGGCACCTTCGGTGGCCAGGTCTTTGTCGTCTGCCATGATGTCCTCGCTGTCGGGGTAAGTGGAACC
>JACCSZ010000251.1 GCA_013812695.1 Gemmatimonadales bacterium
TGGCCGGTCTGCTCGCGCCCATGATCGTCGCCGCGCGCGAGGTCCATGCGGCGCCGCTCGTGGAGCTGGGCGTGGCCGCCGGCACCGGGCGCGAACTGCTCGACGAGCCGTGCGACGCCTGGGTCGCCCTGCCCGCCGACCTGCGGCCGAGCCGCTACCTGGCGCTCCGGGTCATCGGCGACAGTATGACGCCCTTGCTGCACTCGGAAGACGTCGTGCTGGTGGATCTCGACCTGGCGGTCCGGCCGGGCGCCGTGGCGGTGGTGCGTCATCCGGAGCATGGCTACGTAGTGAAGCGGGTGGCCCGAGCCGGCACCGGCCGGCCGGGCCTCAGGCTGGTGTCGCTCAACCCGGCGTATCCGGCGCTGAATCTGGACCTGGGCACCGGCGCGCTGCTGGGCCCGGTGGTGCTCCGCTGGTGCGCCCACCCGGTGGTGAAACCGAGACTTGCCCCCGGTCCGTAGTCAGGTCATCATCCGCGCCCGGGCCTCCGAGCCCAGGCCTACTCCGACCGGAGCATTCATGAGGCAGCACCCAGCACATCTCGTTTCAGTCCTCATCCTTCTGTCGGCGTGTTCCGGCGGCCGCTCCAGCCCCAGCACCGCGGCTCCCGCGACCGGCCGGGGCACAAACGGCACACCGGCGGCGCGGGCCATGACCGTGCCGGTGCTCGCAGCCTATGAACTGGCCGCGAGCCGGGGCACCCGCAACCTGAACGGCACGCCGGGCCCGCGCTACTGGCAGCAGTGGGCGGACTACAAGCTCGAGGCCGAGCTCAATCCCGTGTCCAAGCGGATTACCGGCAAGAGCACCGTCGCCTACCGGAACCGCTCCCCCGACACGCTCACGACCCTCTACGTCCATCTCCTCCACAACCTGTTCGCGCCCAGCTCGCGCCCGAACACCAACGTGCCGTGGAGGGTGGAAGGGGTCGAGCTGGGCCGAGTGGCCGCCCAGGGCACCGACTTGGCGGCGGCCGAGGGCGACGCCCCCGGCTACCGCGTGGACGGGACGATCATGCGGCTTCGGCTGCCGAAACCGCTGCCGCCGGGCGGGAGCGCCGACCTGGCCTTTGGCTGGCAGCTCCGCGTGCCGCCCGATGGCGCCCCGCGCGGCGGTCAGGACGGCGAGGCCTTCTTCATCAGCTACTGGTATCCGCAGATGGCCGTCTACGACGACATCAACGGGTGGCAGACCGATCAGTACCTCGGCAACGCCGAGTTCTACATGGGGTACGGCAACTACGACGTGAGCCTGACCGTGCCGGCCGGCTGGCTGGTCACGGCCACCGGCACGCTGCAGAATCCCGAGGAAACGTTGAGCGCGCAGACCCGGGCGCGGCTCGACTCCGCCCGGACCGCGAGCGGCATCGTGCGCGTGGTCACCGAAGCCGACCGCGAGCCTGGCCGCTCGACCACCGCCGGCACCGGTGGGAAGCTCACCTGGCGGTTCCGCGCCGAGAACGTGCGGGACGTCTCGTGGGCCGCGTCGTCGCGCTATCTGTGGGATGCCACCAGCGCCGCGGTGGGCGATGCCACCCAGGACGGCGCGCCCGACCGCTCCCTCGTCCAGGCGTTCTATCGTCCCGAGCAGCGCCGCAGCCACTGGGACGAGAGCGCCCGGTATGGCCGGCACTCGGTCGAGTTCTTCTCGCGCTACCTGTGGCCCTATCCCTATCCGCATATGACAGCGGTGGACGGCCCCACCTCCTGCGGCGGGATGGAATTCCCGATGATGACCTGCATCGGCGGCCAGTTCGACACGCTGGACCTGTACGAAGTCACCAACCACGAGATCGGGCACATGTGGTTTCCGATGATCGTGGGCTCGGACGAGAAGCGCTTCGCCTGGATGGACGAGGGACTGACCCAGTTCAACCAGTCCCAGGCCATGGCCGACTTCTTCAAGGGCTACGACGACGAGGCGCAGAACCGGAGGCCCTACGTCGACCTGGCCACGATCGGCGGCGAGACCGAGCTGATGCGCCATGGCGACCGGTACCCCAACTACCAGGCGTACGGCGTCGCCAGCTACTACAAGACGGCCACCGCGCTGGTGGCGCTGCGCGGCGTGCTCGGCCGGGAGCTGTTTCTCAAGGCATTCCAGGAGTATGGCCGCCGCTGGCAGTACAAGCACCCGTCGCCCTACGATCTGTTCGCCACCTTCGAGGACGTCTCGGGCCGGGATCTCTCGTGGTTCTGGCGCACCTGGTTCTTCGAGACCTGGCGTCTCGACCAGGCCATCGACAGCGTGGCCACCGTCGGCGACTCCCTCGAGATCAGCCTCGAGAATCGCGGCCGGGCCCCGATGCCCGTGCATCTGGTGATCACACGGGCCAGCGGGCGGGCCGACAGCCTGAAGGTGCCGGTCGACGTGTGGCTCGGCGGCGCCAAGCGCACCACCGTCCGCGTGGCCAGGGAGCCGGCGGTGCGGAACATCGAGATCGACCCGGCGCGCGAATTTCCGGACGTGGACCGGGACAATCAGCGCTGGCCGAGGTGATCCGGGCAGTTACCTTTCCCGGATGCCCCGCCTCCTGATCGTCGCCAACCGCCTGCCCGTTACGGTGCAGGCCACCGAGACGGGCGTGGAGGTGCTGCGAAGCCCCGGAGGACTGGCCACCGGGCTGATGCGCCCGCATGCACAGTCGGACGGGCTCTGGATCGGCTGGTCGGGGGCGCCGGACGATCTCGATCCGGCACAGCAGGCGCGGCTGGATCAGGAGCTGGCGGGGATGCGGCTGGTCGGCGTTCCCATGTCCGCCGACCTGGTCACCCGGTTCTACGAAGGTTTCTCGAACGGCGTGCTCTGGCCGCTGTTCCACTACCTGCTGGACCAGATCCCGCTGCAGGTCACCGATTTCGACGGCTACGTCGAGGCCAACGAGGCGTTCGCCGAGGTCGTCGCCGCGCACTATCAGCCGGGCGACCTGATCTGGGTGCACGACTACCAGCTCTTCCTCCTCCCCGGCATGCTGCGCGAACGGCTGCCCGGGGCGCGCATTGGCTTCTTCCTCCACATCCCGTTTCCGTCCGAAGAGCTCTTTCGCACCCTTCCGGCGCGTGACCGGCTGCTCCAGGGCATGCTCGGCGCCGATCTCGTCGGGTTCCACACACCGGCCTACCTCCGCCACTTCGCGCTCTCGCTGACCGACATCCTCGGGCACTCGGTCGAGATCGACCGGGTCCAGCTTCCCGGCCGGGAGGTGCGTCTGGGCGTGTTCCCGATGGGGGTGGACGCGCAATCGTTCGCCGATCTGGCGGCCGATCCCGCCGTCGAGGCCGAGGTGCAGACCATCCGCGGCGACGGCAGCGTACGGATCCTGGTGGGGGTGGACCGGCTCGACTACACCAAGGGCATTCCACGCCGCCTGCTGGCGTACGAGCGGATGCTCCACACCCATCCCGAGCTCCGGGAGAAAGTGCGACTGGTGCAGGTGGCGGTGCCCTCGCGCACCAACGTCGAAGCGTATCAGGATTTCCGGACGCTGGTGGACGGGCTGGTCGGGCGCATCAACGGCGCCTTCGGCACGCCGCAGTGGGTCCCCGTGCACTACATCTTCCGCGCGCTCTCCGAGGCGGATCTGGTGGCGCTGTACCGGGCCGCCGATGTCATGCTGGTGACGCCGCTCCGGGACGGCATGAACCTCGTCGCCAAGGAATTCGTGGCCTCGCGCACCGACGGCGACGGCGTGCTGGTGCTGAGCGAGTTCGCCGGCGCCGCCTGGGAGCTGCCCGAGGCGCTGCAGGTCAATCCGTACGACGTCGACGGGTCGGCCGAGGTGTACTACCGGGCGCTCGCGATGCCGCGCGCGGAGCGCCGGGCACGGCTCGCGCCGCTCCGTACCCGGGTCCAGACGTTCGACGTGCACCGGTGGGTGGCTGCGTTCCTCGAACAGTTGGCGGAGCTGTCGCCCGTAGGGTCGCAGCCGGGGCTCCCGGCCGGCGGAGGCGCCGCGCGGCGCGAGCTCTACCAGCGGTTGATGGACACCGCCTCGCTGCTGCTGCTCCTGGATTACGACGGCACCCTGGTGCCGTTCACACCCACGCCGGATCTCGCCCGTCCCGACCGCGAGGTCCTGGCCCTGCTTCGGGCGCTGGCCGCCCGGCCGGATACCGCCGTCCACCTGGTGAGTGGGCGGCCGCAGAACATCCTCGAGGAATGGCTGGGCGACCTTCCGATCTGGCTGCACGCCGAGCACGGATTCCTGTCTCGCGATCCGGACACGCGGGTGTGGGTGCCGGCGGCCGAACTGGGCGGAAGCTGGCGCGAGCCCGTGCTGGCCATCCTGCGCGAGACCACCCAGCGCACCCCGGGGTCGCTGGTCGAGGTCAAGGCGGCGTCGCTGGCCTGGCATTACCGGCTGGCCGACCAGGAGACCGGCGCGCGCCGGGCCAACGAGCTGCGCCTCCACCTGAATCAGCTCCTCAGCAACCAGCCGGTCGAGATTCTCGCGGGCAACCGGGTCATCGAAATTCGCCCGTACGGTGTGCACAAGGGACGCATCGTTCCTCAACTCAGCCCCGACCGTCAGGCCGCGACGGCGATCGTCGCCATCGGCGACGACCGCACCGACGAAGATCTCTTCAACGCGCTCCCGCCCGAGGCCATCACCATTCGCGTCGGCTCGGGAACCACGCGCGCGCGGTTTCGTCTGGACGGAGTCGTGGGCGTGCGGCAGCTGCTCCGCTCGCTGCTGGAGAGCGGCGCAGTGGCGGTTCCCGAGCAGCGCTGACGCGCCATGCGCATCGAAACGCTGGCGGTGCATGCCGGGCACGCCCCCGATCCGGCCACCGGCGCCGTCACCCCACCGATCAATCTCAGCACGACCTTCGCACGCGACGCGGACGGCAGTCTGCCGCACGGGTTCATCTACGCCCGGAGCGACAACCCGACGCGCCGCGAGCTCGAGCGCGCGCTGGCGGCGCTCGAGGGTGGCGACACCGCGCTCGCCTTCGCGTCCGGCATGGCGGCCACGGCGGCCGTCTTTCAGTCGATGCTGCCCGGGGAGCACGTCGTCGCACCGCAGGACGCCTACTACGGCACCGCCCGGCTGCTTCGCGAGGTGATGGCGGGCTGGGGGCTCGCGAGCACGCTGGTCGACATGACCGATCTGCACGCGGTGGCCGCCGCGATCACGCCGCGGACCCGGCTCGTCTGGATCGAGACGCCCTCCAATCCATCGCTTGCCGTCACCGACATCGCGCGCGTCGTGGCGATCGCGCATGCCGCCGGCGCCCGCTGCGTCTGCGACAACACCTGGGCGACGCCGCTCCTGCAGCGCCCGCTCGCGCTCGGCTGCGATCTGGTGATGCACTCCACGACCAAATATCTGGGCGGCCACAGCGACCTGACCGGCGGCGCGCTGGTGTCGCCGGGGGACGACGCGTGGGCCGCGCGGCTCCGCACCCTGCAGGCGCTCGGCGGCGCGGTGCCATCGGCGTTCGACTGCTGGCTGCTCATGCGGGGCATCCGGAGCCTGTCGTGGCGAATGCGTGGACACTGCGAGAACGCGGCGGCGGTGGCGGCGTTTCTGGCCGGGCACGATCGGGTCGAGACCGTACACTATCCAGGGCTCGCGTCCGATCCGGGGCACGCGGTGGCGGCGGGTCAGATGACGGCGTTCGGCGGGATGGTGTCGGCGCAGGTGAGGGGCGGTGCCGAGGCGGCGTTGGACGTGGTGCGGCGGGTGCGGCTGTTCACCCGGGCCACCAGCCTTGGCGGGACCGAGAGCCTGATCGAGCACCGGGCGTCGGTGGAAGGCCCGGAGAGCCGCACGCCGCCCGGGCTGCTACGGCTCGCGGTCGGGTTGGAGCACGCGGACGACCTGGTCGAGGATCTCGACCAAGCGCTCCGCGGCGCGGCTACTCCGCGGTGACCGACTCTGGCTGAATTCGCCGCAGAGCTCGCCGGGCGCCGGCGGCGATCTCGTCGTTGATCTCCTCGTCCATCATCTGCTTGAGCCTCGGCACCGCGGCTTTGGCCGCCGGACCGATCTCTCGCAAGGCTACAGTGACCGGGAACCGCACCGTGATCTCGGGGTCGTCGAGCGCCTCGATCAGGGCCGGAACGGCGAGCGCGCCCGCTGCCCCCATCCCCGCGATCTCGTAGGCGGCCGCGTTCCGCGACTGCGGCGCGGGCGCCTTCAGGTCGGCGATCCATTGAGTCAATGTCCGCCCACTCGACTCCGGCTCCGCCGTTGCCGCGCCCTGCGCCGACGCGGTCGAGGCGAGGAACAGCACGGCCGCGGCGAGCGGACCAAGAACACGATTCGACATGCAGCCTCCTGAGGATCGGTACGCTGAGCGCTACGGCGCACCCGACGAAATATAGGCGTACAGACCCTCGAACACGCCGGATCGGCGCGGGCGATATCCTTGATCGCCCGCTCGGCCTGGAACATGGCTTCCATCTCCTCGTCCGTGCTGCCGGCGAGCAGCGACCCCCGGCACAAGGTGGCCTCACCGTTCTCCGCCTGGATCTCCCGGGCCAGCCACTCGAAGTCCTCCCGGGTTTCCTCCCGCTCGGGCAGCAGGTAGACCGAGTTCTTGAGGGGACCGCCCCGATGCGCTGGAGCCGGCGGCGAACCTTCACGCGGCGACACAACTGGCGCGCCGCGGGGTTACCGGTGGATCTTCTTCGGCGGCTCGACCGTCATGATCTCGACGCCGGCTTCTCGGACGCGGAACGTGCCGCGCTCGGACTCGTGGACGCGGTCGCCTGCGGCGGCGCTGTCGCAGCCGTGCGCCGGCACTCTTCCGAGCGGGCCACGGCCGAGCTGATCGCGTGTATGGCCGACCACCACCTCTTCGCCGACGACCACCCATGAGCTTTCGCCTTCGCGTCGCGCCCGCGCTCTGCATCCTGCTCGCCACCATGGCTCATGCCGTTCGTGCTCAGCAGCCCGACGTAGCGACGACCTACCGGGCCGCGGCCGACAGCCTGATCCGGGGTGCGACCTCGGACAGCGCGGCCTACCGGCGCCTTGGCCGGCTCGTCGACACCTTCGGCCACCGGCTGAGCGGTTCGGCGAGCCTCGAAGCGGCGCTCGACTGGATTCTGGCTGCCATGAAGGCCGATGGGCTCGAGAACGTGCGGGGGGAGCCGGTGATGGTGCCGCGCTGGGTGCGTGGCAGCGAATCGGCCGACCTGGTGAAGCCGCGCCGGTACCGCCTCGCCATGCTCGGGCTCGGCGGAAGCGTGGCGACGCCCAAAGCGGGGATCACGGCCCCGGTCCTCGTCGTCGGCTCGTTCGAGGAGCTCGAGCGCCGCGTGTCGGAAGCGAAAGGCCGGATCGTGCTGTTCGACATGCCGTTCACCGAGTATGGGATCACCCGGCGGATCCGCACCGATGGTCCGTCGGCCGCGGCGCGGGCCGGTGCGGTAGCGTGCCTGATCAGCTCGGTGGCCTCGTCGTCGATCCGGAGCCCGCACACCGGAGCCACCCGCTACGACTCCACCGTCGCCCCGATTCCGGCCGCCGCGCTGAGCGTGGAGGACGCGATGCTGCTCCACCGGTTCCAGGATCGGGGCGAGCCGGTGGTGGTGACGCTTCGCATGAGTGCCCGGACCTTGCCCGACGCCCCCTCGCGCAACGTGGTGGCCGAGCTCGTCGGGCGGGAGAAGCCGGACGAGGTGGTCGTGCTCGGCGGACACATCGACTCGTGGGACGTAGGACAAGGTGCGATGGACGACGGCGGCGGCTCGGTCGCGGCGTGGGAGGCCGTGCGGCTGATGAAGCGGCTCGGCCTCCGTCCGCGGCGGACGGTACGGGTGGTGCTCTGGACCAACGAAGAGAACGGCGGCCGCGGCGCCACGGCGTATGCCCGGACGCATGCGGGGGAGGTGCCCAAGCACGTCCTCGCCATGGAGTCCGACAACGGCGCGTTCAACCCGAAGGGCTACGTGCTCGCCGCGTCCGACTCCGCCGCGGCCGTGGTTCAGCAGGTTGCGGGGCTGCTGCAGCCGATCGGCGCGATCGGGGTCCAGCGGGTCACCGGCAGCCCGGCGGCGGACATCACGCCGCTGGCCGAGGCGGGCGTGCCGGCGATGGAGCTCGACGTCGACGGGTCGCGCTACTTCTGGTATCACCACTCCGAGGGCGACACGCTCGACAAGCTGGATCCGG
>JACCSZ010000035.1 GCA_013812695.1 Gemmatimonadales bacterium
TGCCGACCTCGCGGGCGACGCGCGTGACTTCCGAGGCGAAGCCGTTGAGCTGATCGACCATCGTGTTGATCGTCTGCTTCAGTTCGAGGATCTCGCCTTTCACGTCGACCGTGATCTTCTTCGACAGGTCCCCATTCGCCACGGCCGTCGTCACTTCGGCGATGTTCCGCACCTGGTTGGTGAGGTTGGTCGCCATCAGATTGACGTTGTCGGTCAAGTCCTTCCACGTGCCCCCGACGCCCGGCACCTGCGCCTGGCCGCCGAGCTTGCCTTCGGTGCCCACCTCGCGGGCGACGCGCGTCACCTCCGAGGCGAAGCTGTTGAGCTGGTCCACCATCGTGTTGATGGTGTTCTTGAGCTCCAGGATCTCGCCCTTCACGTCCACCGTGATCTTCTTGTTGAGCTCGCCGCGGGCGACCGCGGTCGTCACCTCGGCGATGTTCCGGACCTGCGCCGTCAGGTTGCCGGCCATCGAGTTGACGTTGTCGGTGAGGTCCTTCCAGGTCCCGGCCACGCCCTTCACGCGCGCCTGCCCGCCGAGCTTGCCCTCGGTGCCGACCTCGCGGGCGACCCGGGTCACCTCGGAGGCGAACGAGCTGAGCTGGTCCACCATCGAGTTGACGGTCTTCCCGATCCGTAGGAATTCGCCCATCAGGGGCCGGCCCTCGATGTCGAGCGCCATCGTCTGGGAGAGATCCCCTTTGGCCACCGCGCCGATCACCCGCGCCACCTCGCTCGTCGGCTGCACCAGGTCGCCGATGAGCGTGTTGACCGAGGTCAACGACGCCGTCCACGACCCGCCCGCGCCGCCCATCGTCGCACGCTGGGCGATCCGGCCTTCTTTGCCTACCGCGAGGCTCACCCGTTCGAACTCCTGAGCCATGTCCTCGTTCAACCCGGCGATATCGTTCAGCGTATCCGCGATCTTGCCGGCCAGGCCGGTCTTGGACACCGGCATGCGGGCGGAGAAGTCGCCTTTTTTCAGGGCGGTCAGCACGCTCAGAAGTTGTTGCAGGTCGAGGCTCTCGGACGAGGAGGCGGCGCGGGCGGACCGGCCCGACGGCGCGCGCTTCGCAGGTCGACCGTTGCCGGTCGTCGGTGCGTTCGGCATGATGGCTCCAGCGGGGGATGCACGGGGGAGGACCACGTATGTTCCTGTGGCAGTGTAATATTGCTGTGAGGCAGATCACAGCCCCCTCCGCCGATGTTTCCACACTTTGTGCCGTCGGTCACACCTCCACCACGTCAGCTCCAAATGGATTTCCAGTTGCCCGGCGCCTGGGCAAGCATGTTCTGCGAACGGAGCGCCGATGTCGGGTGAGCGGCTGCGCATTCTCATTCTGGAAGACGTGCCGATGGACGCGGAGATCGTGGAATACGAGCTCCAGCGTACGGCGATTCCTTTCGACTCGCGGTGCGTGGCCACCCGGGACGATTTTCTCCGCGAGCTCGACGACTTTCGCCCCGACCTGATTCTTTCCGACTATACGCTCCCGAGCTTCGATGGCATGGCGGCGCTCGCCGAGGCACTTCAGCGGGCGCCCGCGGTTCCCTTTCTCATCGTCACGGGATCGGTGAACGAGGAAACGGCAGTCGGCTGCATGAAGGCCGGCGCCACCGACTACCTGCTCAAGAACAATCTGGCGCGTATCGGTCCGGCCATCGAGGCCGCGCTGGCGCGCGTCCAGGCCCGGGCCGAGCAGGCCCGGGCGGAGGAGGCGCTCCGCCGCTCGGAAGCCGACCTCCGCGCCATCTTCAACACGAGCCTGCAGGCGTTCGTGCTGGTGGATGGCGATGGGACCATCCTGGCGTTCAATCCCACCGCCGAAGCATGGGCCGCCCGAATCATCGGCCGCCGCGTGGGTGAGGGTGATTGCATCTACGACTTCATTCCCGATGCCGTCGACAGTTTTCGCCAGGCCCTGGCCGGCGAGGCCCGGACGGTGGAGCGCTGCCTGCGAGGGACCGACGGCGTCGAGCGCTGGTACGAGACGACGCACGCGCCGGTGGTCGACGAGCGCAGCCGCGTCATCGGCGTCTGCCTCAACGCGCGCGACGTCAGCGAACGCAAGCGTGCCGAGCAGGCGTTGCGCGAGAGCGAGGCCCGCTATCGCGATCTGTTCGACAACGCCAGCGATCTCGTCTGCACTACCGCCCTCGACGGTAGGTTCCTGTACGCCAATCCCGCGTGGTCGCAGGCGATGGGATACCCGGATGATGCCGTGGCGTCGCTCCGATTTGCCGACCTGGTGCATCCGGACAGCCGGGACCGCTATTTCGACGTGGTCGCGCGCGCGCAGGCGGGAGAGCAGGTCGGCCACGTCGAGCTGGTGCTGGTGACCGGTGCCGGCGTGCCGCTGACTCTCGAGGGCAACCTGAGCTGCACGACGAACGACGGGAGTCCGGCGCAGTTGCGGGGCATCTATCGCGACGTGACCGAGCGGAAACGCGTCGAGGATCAGCTTCGGCGCGCCGAGCGGATGCAGGCGGCCGGTCGCTTGGCCGGCGGGGTGGCGCACGAAGTCAACAATATGATGACCGGCGTCATCGGCTTCAGCGAGTTCCTGCTCCGCGGCCTCGAAGTGAACGACCCCCGGCGGAGCGAGGTCCGCGAGATCATCA
>JACCSZ010000403.1 GCA_013812695.1 Gemmatimonadales bacterium
TCGCTGGCCCTCCGCACGAGCCCGATGAACGCGTTCTGGCGGTCGTTCCTGTTGCCCGGCTGGGGTCAGGCCAGGCTCGGTCGAAAGCTCACGGCGGGCCTGTTCCTGGCCTGGGAAGGGACCACCCTGGGCATGACCCTCAAGACCCGGCGCGAGCTCGCCTATCTTCGGCGCACCAGCTCGGCTCGGGCCGAGGACAAACGGCGCGAGCACGAGGATTGGCTGGTGCTGCTGGCCTTCAATCACCTGTTCGCCGGCCTGGAGGCGTACGTGTCTGGGCACCTCACCGATTTCCCGGGCGATCTTCGGCTCCAGGCGGTGCCCGGCGGAGTGGGCGCAAGCGTGAGCCTGCCCTTCCGCCTCCGATGAACGCGTCGCCGATCGGAATCTTCGACTCCGGCATCGGCGGCCTGACCGTCGCCCGCGCGCTCTACGATCGCCTTCCGCACGAATCCACCGTGTACTTCGGCGATACTGCCCGCGTTCCGTATGGCCCCAAGTCGCCCGAGACCGTGCGGCGCTACAGCATCGAAATCCTCGATTGGCTGGTGGGGCAGGGCGTGAAGGCGGTGGTGGTGGCGTGCAATACGAGCACCGCCCATGCGCTCGAGGCGCTCCAGGCTCACTCGTCGGTTCCGGTAATCGGCGTCATCGAGCCCGGGGCCCGTGCGGCGGCCGCTGCGTCGGCGGGTGGTGCCATCGGCGTCATCGGGACCGCCGGCACCATCGCGAGCAATGCGTACGCCCGGGCCATCCAGCGCGCGCGGCCGGGGGCCCAGGTGGAGCAGTGGGCGTGTCCACTCTTCGTGCCGCTGGTCGAGGAAGGCTGGTTCGAGCACGCGGCGGCGGAATTGATCGCGCGCGAGTATCTCGAGCCGTTGCGCCGCGCCCGGATCGACACCCTCGTGCTCGGCTGCACCCACTATCCGCTGCTCAAGCCCCTGCTGCAACGCGTGCTGGGGACGGAAGTCCGGCTGATCGACAGCGGCGAGGAAACGGCTGGTGCGGTGGCGCGGGCGCTCGAGGCCGACTCGCTGTCGGCGTCCGGCGGTGCGGCTGCCACGCACCGATTCGCCGTGAGCGACGACGAGGCCCGCTTCCGTCAAGTCGGGGCGCGGTTCATCGGCGATCGTCTGGGACGGGCGGAGGTGGTGTCGCTGGGCTGAAGCACCGGAGCTCCGCGCCCGACTCGGTGGCCACGACGTATCGGAAGCCGTCGAACCAGGCGCCCGGGTTGACGTACTGTCGCCCTGGCACGGGCTCGGCGAGCGCCGGCTGATGCGTGTGGCCCATGATCACCAGGCCCACGGCGTCCTCACGGGCCAGCAGGTTCTCCGCCCAAGCGCGTTGCTTGGCCGCGGCGTCGGCGAGCTTGGCCGGGGTGGGCGTGTGGTCCCCGAGGTGCGGGCTCAGCGCATCCACGATCCGGAGACCGAGCTCGGGGTGGATGGCCCGGTAAACGGCGGCGGTGATCGGGTGGTTGATCGCCCGGTGCAACAGCGTGGCCCGGAGCCGAGGTTCGGTCAGGCCATCCCCGTGGATGGCCACGACCCGGCGGCGGCCGATCTCGAACGTGGCGCGGAGCGGTTCGAACCGGATCCCGATCTCTCGGTCCCAGAAGTCGCCCCCCCATCGGTCGTGGTTGCCGCCGGTCATCACGATCGGCATGCGGCGGCGGAGGCGGGCCAGCGCGGCCGCCACGTGGAAGCCCCGCCGTGGGATGACGCGTTGGTAGGAAAACCAGAAGTCGAACAGGTCGCCGTTGACGAGCAGGCAGTCCCCGAGCGCGGGGGCCGCCTCGAGAAAGCTCAGGAGCGCCTGCTCGGCGGCTGGGGGCGCCACGCCGAGATGGGCATCGGATACCACGACCAGCGTATGGCCGAGCACGGCGCCAAAGATGGACGGCTCCGTCTGCATGAGCAACCGCCGCCGCGGCCGTGTGACTCCACCGCCCTGCCGAGCGTCACCCACCCCGAGAGGCCGGCATGACGGGTCCGACCGTCACCGAAACCCTGGTCCGGGTGAACTATTCCGAGACCGACCAGATGGGCGTCGCCTATCACGCGCGGTACCTGGTCTGGTTGGACGTGGCCCGGACCGAGCACCTCCGGCGCTGCGGGGCGAGCTACCGCGAGCTCGAGATCGCCGGGCTCAGGCTCGCGGTCAGCGACGTGGCCATCCGCTACCGCCGGCCCGCGCGGTTCGACGATCCGGTTCGCATCCGTTGCTGGGTGCGCGCACTCGCCTCCCGCCGCGTGGAGTTCGGCTATGCCGTCGAGCACGCCGAGGACGGCCGGCTGCTCGCGACGGCCACCGTGGCGCTGCTGGCGCTCGATGCGTCGCTCGGCCTGAGCCGTTTGCCGGCGGGGGTCCGGCACGTGCTGAGCGTCGTGCCCGATCCCGTACGACTCGGATTCACCACAGAGACCATAGAGGGCGCAGAGTGATTTTCGGTGATCGTCCCATTTCCCTCCGCCGTGCGTCTCCGTGCCTCTGTGGTTCGCTGTTGCTGTTGCTCGGGGTGACCATAGCCCCGGTCGAGGCCCAGGAACAAAGCGTCGTCGAGCAGCTCGCGCCCATCCTCGCCGCCGAGGATGCGCGCGACTTCCGACCCGGCCTGTTCGAGCGGGCGCTGGTAGCGCCCGACTCGCTGGTGCGCCGGGTCGCGGCGCTCGGCGCCGGCCGGATCGGCGACCTCCGCGCCACGCCGCTCGTCCTACCGCTGCTGGCCGATCCCGACTCGACCGTTCGCGTCGCCGCTGCGTTCGCGCTCGGGCTGTTGGGCGACACGGCCGCGGCCCCATCGCTGATCGAGCGCCTGACCGGCCTCCCGGCACTCGACGCCGCCACCGCGGTCGAGGCGGTCACCGCGCTGGCCAAGATCGGCGGACGCCGCGCCGGCGAGTTGTTCGGCGGGGTCCTCGGCGGCCGGCTCACCCTGTCTCAGGACGATCGAGCGCCGGCTCGCAATCAGATCCTCGCCGAGGCCTGGCGCCTTGGTTCCGACGCGCCGGTGATCGCGCTGCTTCCGTTCATGGACGACACCAGCTCCGCACCCCGGCTTCGGGCCGTCTACTCGCTCGGCCGGCTGCGGGCGCCCGCGGCCGGCAACCGGATGCTGCTCGCGCTCCGCGATCCCGAGGCCTACGTGCGCTCGCTGGCCGCGCGGGCGCTCACCCGTGAGTACGCGGAGGCCGCGAAGCTCGCTCCGTCGGCGGTCGCCGACCTGCTCGTGAGCGCCGCGGACGACCCGAGCCCACAGGTTCGGATCAACGCCATCCGCTCGCTCGCCGGCTACCGGGAGCCGCGGCTGTCGGGCAAGCTGCTGCCGATGCTCGACGATCCCCTTCCGAGCGTGCAGGTGACCGCCGCTGAGACCCTCGGCGAACTCGGTGGCGCGGAGGCGGTGAACGCGCTGGCTCGGGCGACGGCGGGGAAGGGGACATTCGCGCTCCGGCGCGCCGCGCTCGTCGGGCTCGCGCGCGCCGACTCGAGCGCGTTCGTCCAGGCGGCCGCCCGCTGGCGGGCGAGCGCCGACTGGCGTGAGCGGGCCGCGGCGGCGGAAGGGGCGGCGGTCGGCGGTCCGGGCCGGTCGCCCGCGTTTCTGACTGATCGCGACGGGCGGGTTGTCGCCGCCGGGCTGCAGGCCTGGAGCACCGAGGTGCCGGGAAACGATCCCGCCCTGCTCGCCGCCGCGCGCCCGCTGCTGGCGCACCAGGATGCGGCGGTCCGTAGCGTGGCCGCCGACGCGGTCGCCCGCGCCGCCGACCCCGCCGATCTGACGGCGCTCATCCGGATGTACGGGGCCACGCGCCGGGACTCGTTCCCGGAGGCCGCGCTCTCGGCGCTCACCGCCGTGCTGGCCATTCGCAAATCGAGCGCGGCCGCGGAGGGGCGCGTCGATCGCGAGTTCCTCGCGAGCGCCACGCGGCCCGCCGACTACCTGGTCCGTCGTTGGGCCGAGGACAACTGGCCCGGGGCGGCCGGGCGGTGGGGGCCCGCCCATCCGGTCGCGACGGGACGCACCCTGCAGGACTACCGCGACGTCGCGCGGCGCTACCTCACGGGGCCCGACACGCTCGCGCGTCCCCGCGTCGTGATCGAGACCGAAGGACGCGGGACCATCGACGTCGAGCTCCTCGGCCCCGACGCGCCGCTCACCGTGGACAACTTTCTTCGGCTCGTCGAGCGCCGGTTCTTCGACCGGAATCGCTGGCACCGCGTGGTCCCGAACTTCGTCGTGCAGGATGGCGATCCTCGGGGCGACGGCTTCGGCGGTCCCGGCGGTGCCATCCGCGACGAGATCAACCGGAACCGCTACGATGCCCCCATGCTCGGCATGGCGCTCAGCGGCCCCGACACGGGCATGAGTCAGTGGTTCATCAACCTGAGCGCGCAGCCGCACCTCGACGGGACCTACACGGTCTTCGGCAGGGTCGTGGGCGGAAACGCCACCCTGGCCAGGATCACGCAGGGCGACGTGATACGGACGATCGTTCGTCGATAGTGACGCGGGTCGAGCACGGGAGAGGACGAAGCGAATGGATACGACGAGGATGAGGGTGATCGCTGCGACCATCGTGCTCTCGGGCGTGCAACGGCTCACCCGAACCGTGCTGTCCGCGCTGGCCGCCGCCGCGTTCACCCTGCCGGCTCCCGCGCCCCTTCACGCGCAGTTTTTCGCCTTTGGCCAGAACAAGATCCAGTATCGCAAGCTCGACTGGCGCGTGATCAAGGGTCCGCACGTCGACCTGTACTACTACTCGGCCGAGGCGGAGCTGGCCGGGCCGGCCCTGGCCTACGCGGAGGCCAGTTACGACACGCTGAGCGTGCAATTCGGGCACACGGTGGCGACCCGCATCCCGATGATCGTGTATGCGTCCCACACGGACTTCGAGCAGACCAACATCCTGCCGTTTACCCCGCCCGAAGGGCTGCTGGGCGCCACCGACTTCCTCAAGCGCCGGGTGGCGCTGCCATTCCGTGGCAACTTTGCCGAGTTCCGGCACACCATGCGGCACGAGATGGTGCACGTCTTCCAGCTCGACCTGCTCGTCGAGAACTACAACCTCGCGCCCCGGGCCAGACGCTACAACTTCCCGCTCTGGTGGACCGAGGGGCTGGCCGAGCTGTGGTCCGGCGGACAGGATGCGCGCGACGAGATGGTCATGCGGGACCTCACGCTGAGCGGCCGGCTGCCGCCACTGAAACAGTTGACCTACGTGACGAGCGGCCTCGTCTATCCCCTCGGCGGGCAGTTGCACCGCTGGCTCTCCCGCACCTACGGCGACTGGCGCACGGCGCTGATGTACAAGGAGCTCAACCGCCACGAGAGCTTCGAGGTCGCCATCCAGGCCGTCTACGGTCGAACGCTCGAGCAGCTCAGCGACGAATTCCAGCTGGCCATGCGCCGGCAGTACTATCCCTCCGTCGACAGCCTGGCGCCGCTCTCGCTCCTGGGCACCGAGGTCGTGCGGCTCGGCGTCAAGGCGGCCGTGCTCCCGGACACCGGCGGCGAGGATGCGCCCAGCCGGATCGCGTACGTCTCGCCGGCCAACGGGTACGTGTCGATCTACGAGAAGCCGCTCGAGTTCCGGGCCAAGCCACGCTCGATCGTCACCGGCGGACGCTCGGCGGAAATCGAGTCGTTCCACGCCTTCGATTCGCGGATGGACGCCTCTCGCGCCGGCCTCCTCCTCTTCACCGCCCGCTACAACGACCGCGACGCCCTGATCGTCTGGGACCTGAAGCGCCGGAAAGTCACCGGACGGTATCAGTTTCCGGAGCTGGTGTCGATGCTCTCGCCCCATTGGATGCCCGACGGCCGGAGCATCGTCCTGAGTGGGCTGTCGGAGCGGGGGGTCTCGGATCTCTACCGGGTTCAGCTCCCCGGCGGCGAGCTCGAGCCGCTGACCAGCGATCGCTACCAGGATCTCGATCCGAGCCCGAGCGCCGACGGGCGCCATCTCGTCTTCGCCTCCGACCGCACCGCGGATGGCCGGAGCGGGGCCGCGAATCTGTTCCTCCTGGAGCTGGGGTCCGGCACCACCACGCAGCTCACCTCCGGCAACTGGAAGGATGAATCCCCGCTCTGGGCCGCCGACGGCCGCGTCTACTTCACCTCCGATCGCGACGGTGTGCTCAACGTGTTTTCCGTCGACTCCGCCGGGAACGGGCGCCGGGAGACCTCGGCGTGGACCGGCGCGTTCGACGCCGTCCCGCTGCCGGACGGCAGCCTGGTGGTGGGCGGCTTCCACGACCTGAGCTGGAACCTGTACCGCACCCCGGTCGATTCCGCGGCGCGCCGTGAGCGCTTTGCCCGCGTGCCCGATGCGGCGCCCGCGGCCATGTGGAAGTGGGACGTCCCGGGCGACACCATCACGAGCATCGCCGCGCGACGCGAGCCGTATCGCCGCCGCCTCAGCCTCGACTTCGCGGCCGGCGATGCCGTGATCATTCCCGGCTATGGGGGCGCGCAGGGCGTCTTCTTCGTCGCCAGCGACCTGCTGGGCGACAACATGCTGTTCGGTTCGGTGTCGTCGTACCAGGGAAGGCGGCTCGGCAGCATCCTCTCGAACCTGAGCGGCACGGCCGTGTACCTCAACCGTTCCCGCCGCGTGAACTGGGGCGTCGGCGCGTTTCGCACCAAGAGCCGGAACTTCGAGGGCGAGCGCGTCGTCGCCTACGATGAGACGGCCTACGGTGCGCTCGGCCTGCTGCGGTATCCGCTGACGCGCTTCACGCGGATCGAGGGCACGGCCGTGCTCGAGCACTCCGACCGCCTGGACTTCACGCTGCCGGTGGATGAGCCGCGGCGGCGCGGCTGGATCGCGTCGAACTACCTGAGCTACGTGCGGGATAACTCGCTCTGGATCAACAGCGGCCCGATCGACGGCGGCCGATTCTCGGTCACGGCCGGCGTCTCCAGCGACTTCTCGAACAGCCGCTTCGACAGCTACCTCGTCTCCGGCGACTGGCGCCGCTACTTCCGTCTGGGCAGGCGCAGCACCTGGGCGCTCCGCGGCTTCGGGTTCTACAGCGGCGCCGACCGGCCGCGCCGCATCAATCTCGGCGGCACGCTCGGGCTCCGCGGGTACCCGCAGTTCGGGTACATCGTCGGTTCCGAGGCGTTCATGTTCAACCAGGAAGTCCGGCTGCCCCTGCTGTCGCATCTCACGTTCGGTACGCCGTTCGGCGACCTGGACTTGCCCGAGATTCAGGCCGGGCTGTTTACGGACGTGGGGCAGGCCCGGTTCTCTACCTCGTCCAGCCGGGCCCTGCTCGGGAGCTACGGCGTTAGCTTCCGCATGGCGCTGGGGCCGTTGACCGTCCTGCGGCTCGACGTCGGACGTCGCTTCAGCAGCGGCGGGTTCCAGGGCTACAGCTTGAGTGCCGAGCAGAGACAGCGCAGCTTCGTCAGCTTTTTCTTCGGCTATAACTATTGATGCGACAACGCTTTTTCGTTGACCGCGGTGCGCTCGTGGCCTATCTTGCCCTCGCGCTCTCCGCGTGTCGCGGTGCGCCCGGTACGGTCCTGCCCGCGGCCGCCACGCCCGTGGGCCGCGAGCAGGTGCGTGAATGGGTGGCGGCGACGGTGCCTGCCGAGCAGCGGCTGCATAGGTTCAAGTGGCTGTTTCAGGACGAGCGCTCGAGCGCAGGGGGGCGCGGCAGCGCGCGGGTCGCGCCGCCGGACTCACTCCGATTCGATGCCGCCGGCCCGTTCGGCGCGGGTGCCGCGGCGGCCGTGGTCATCGGCGATCGACCGCTGTGGGCCGAGCCTCCCGACGCGGTCAGGAAACTGGTCCCGAACTATCCACTCATGTGGGCCATGTTCGGCGTCGCCCGGCTTCCCGAGAGTGGTGATTCGCTGCGCGGTCTGAGCGCAGGCACCGTCACCGCGTGGCAGTACGCCCACGGCGCCGACACGGTCGAGTACGCGCGCACCGGCGGAACCGAGGGCAAGCTCGTGGCCGAGGTGCGGCGCGCCGGCAAAGTGGTCGGCCGTGCGGAGACGACCCTCGATTCTGCCGGCGCGCCGCTCGCCGCGCGGCTGGTCGTTCCGAGCGTGCCGGCCAAGCTCGATCTCACCTTCCTCTCTACTGCACCGGCCGTCTTTGCGCCTGAAATCTGGACTGCACGCACACCCTAGGCTGCTCGCGCCGCTGCTCCTCATGGCCGGGGCCGTCGGATGCTACGGCTTCGCCGGTGGCGGGCTTCCCCCGGCGATCAGGACGGTCGCGCTCCTTCCCTTTGAGAATCAGACCGCGGAGCCGACCCTGACCCAGGAGGTCGGGAACAGCGTCCGCGAGGCGCTCGAGCGCCGGCTCGGCCTCCGCCAGGCGTCCACCAACCAGGCCGATGCGCTCGTGCGCGGGGTGATTCTCCGCTATGAGCCCGATCTACCCGTGCAGTACACCGGGGGCGACGACCGAACGGTGAGCGTCACCCGGCGGCTCGTGCAGATCACCGTGTCGGTGGAAATTCTCGATCAGAAACAGGATAAGGCCATCTGGCAGCGCAGCGGGTTGCTCGTCCAGGGCGACTACGACCCGGGCCAGGAGCGCCAGGGCCGGGAGCGGGCGCTCGAGGACCTCGTCACCAACATCGTGGAAGGAGCGCAGTCGCAGTGGTGAACCCGGGAGCCCGCCGGCGCGGGGCGTCGACGCTCGGCTGCCTGGTCAAGCTCGCGCTGCTGGGCACGGCCATCTACTACGGGGTGCACATCGGCGGCGTGTACCTGCGGTTCTACCGGCTGAAGGACGAGATGGGCCACCAGGCGCGCTTCGCCAGCGAATTCACCGACCAGGCCATCCGGCTACGGCTGCTCGCAACGGCCGACTCGTTGCTCGGTCAGACCCCCGAACTGCGCATCGAGCGTGGTGGCCGGCCCAGCCGCATCACCATCCAGGCCTACTACACCGAAACCGTCGAGCTGCCCCTCTTCAGGCACACCTTCATCCTTCGCCCTCGCGCCGAGGAGCCGCTCTAGCGTGCTGTCCCTCGCCTCCGCGGTGGGCGGGGTCGACATCGCGCGGTTCTTCCTAGTCGTCGCCGCGATCCTCGTCGCGGCCAAGCTCCTCGGCGAGCTCGCGGAGCGCGTCGGCCAGCCGGCGGTTCTCGGTGAGCTGGTCGCCGGCGTGGTGCTCGGCGGGAGCGTCCTCGGGGTCGTCCCGGCCGACGGACTGCCCTCCGAGCTGATCCACGTGCTGGCCGAGCTTGGCGTGCTGCTCCTCCTGTTCGAGATCGGCCTCGAGACCGACCTGCGCGAGATGTTCCGCGTCGGACCGGCGTCGCTGGCCGTGGCGCTGGTCGGTGTCGCGGTGCCGTTCGGCCTCGGCTACGCCTATTGGGCCTACGCACCGCACCCCTCCGCGGGCTCCGGTGACCTCACCACCGCCGCCATCTTCGTGGGCGCCACGCTCACCGCCACGTCGGTCGGCATCACCGCGCGGGTGCTCTCCGATCTGGGCCGCATGAGCACCCCGGAGGCCCGGATCATCATCGGCGCCGCCGTCATCGACGACGTCATCGGACTCGTGCTGCTCAGCGTCGTCTCCGGGGTGGCAGCCGGCGCGGCCATCTCCGTGCTCGGCGTCCTTCGCACGCTGGGCGTCGCGGTCGGTTTCCTGGGCGTCGCCGTGGTCGTCGGCCGGTTCCTCGTGCCGCGGCTCTTCGACGTGATCGTCCGCATGCGGGTGCGTTACGTGCTGCTCGTGTTCGCCTTCGCCTTCGCGTTGGGCCTTTCCGCGCTCGCGTCGGTGGCGGGCTCGGCGCTCATCATCGGGGCCTTTGCCGCCGGCCTCATCCTGTCAGGCACGAACCAGTTCGACACGATCGAACGTGAGGTCCGGCCGCTGGCGTCGATCTTCACCCCCATCTTCTTCGTGAGCGTCGGCGCTTCGGTCGACCTGCGTCTGCTCGACCCCTCGTCGCCCGCGTCGCGCGGCACCCTGCTGGTGGCGGCCGTGCTCACCGTGCTGGCCATCGCGGGCAAGCTGGCGGCCGGGTGGGCCGCGCCATGGGCACGCGTGCGGCGGCTCGTCGTGGGGGTCGGGATGGTGCCGCGCGGCGAGGTCGGCCTGATCTTCGCCGATATCGGCCGGCGTTCGGGCGTGCTCGGCGAAGATCTCTTCGGCGCGATTCTCGTCATGGTGATGGTAACCACCTTCGTGGCGCCGCCCGCTTTGCAGGCGCTGTTCAAGCCATCCGTGGAGCCCGCCCCGTGACCGGCACGAGTGCCGCGAAGCTTCGCTCCCCGGCCGAGGCCGTGGCCTGGCGCGGTCAGCAACGGGGCCAATTGGTGTTCACCAACGGCGTCTTCGATCTGCTGCACCCCGGGCACGTCGAGCTCCTCGAAGCCGCCCGGCGCCAAGGCGATTATCTCGCCGTCGGCGTCAACACCGACGCCTCGGCGCGGCGGCTCGGCAAGGGCGCCGAGCGCCCCGTCGCCACCGAGCGCGCGCGCACTCGGGTCCTCGCCGGCCTGGCAGCCGTCGATTGCGTCGTCCTGTTCGATGAGGATACCCCGCTCGAGCTGATCCAGGCGCTCGCGCCCGACGTGCTCGTCAAGGGCGACGATTATGCGCGCGACCGCATCGTGGGCGCCGACTGGGTGGAAGCCCGGGGTGGCCGGGTCGTCCGCGTGCCGGTCGTCGCCGGCTACTCAACCACCGCCCTCGTGGAGCGTCTCCGTGCCCCGTCCTGATGGCCGCGCCAACGATAAGCTCCGTCCGCTCGTGCTAGAGCGCCGCGCCAACCCCTACGCCGAGGGCTCGTGCCTGATCCGGATGGGGGGCACGCTCGTGCATTGCACCGCGTCGGTGGAACCTGGTGTCCCTGGATTCAAGAAGGGCAGCGGTGAGGGATGGGTCACCGGCGAATACGCGATGCTCCCGCGCGCGACCGTCGAGCGGACCTCGCGCGAGCGCACCGGTCCCGGCGGCCGCACCCAGGAGATTCAGCGCCTCATCGGCCGGTCCCTCCGCGCCGCGATGCGGACGATGGCGTTCGGCGAGTATACCATCCGAATCGATTGCGACGTGCTGCAGGCCGACGGTGGTACCCGGACCGCGGGCATCACCGGCGGGTGTGTCGCGCTGGCCGATGCTTGCGCCTGGCTCGCGGAGCGGACTGGGGCCTCGACGGCATTCGGACAGCTCGTGGCGGCCGTGTCGGTCGGCGTGGTCGACGGCGAAGAGCGGCTGGACCTCGCGTATCTCGAAGATCGCGACGCGCACGTCGACTCGAACGTGGTCATGCTCGAGCCCGACCGCTTCGTCGAGGTCCAGGGCACCGGCGAGCACGACAGCTTCACGCGCGCGCAGCTCGACGTGCTCCTCGACCTGGCCGGGGGAGGCATCGCCGAGCTCTTCCGGGCGCAGCGGCAGGCGCTGGGCTGGTGAAGCTTCTTGGCGCTACCCGGAACGAGGGCAAGCAGGCGGAGATCCGCCGGGTGCTGGAGCCGGCGGGAATCGAAGTGATCTTTCCCGATCAGGCGGGCCTGTGGGAAAGCCCGTCCGAAGACGCGCTCGAGCTCGCCGATACGTTCGAGGGCAACGCCCGGAGAAAGTCCCAGCACTTCGCGCGGTTGAGCGGGCTTCCCGCCGTGGCCGACGACTCCGGACTCGAAGTGTTCGCCCTCGGCGGCGCGCCCGGGGTGCGGTCGCGCCGCTGGGCCGGCGCCACCGGCAGCTCGCAGGCAGTCGACGCGGCCAACAATGCCGAGCTGCTCCGCCGGCTACTGGGCGCCCCCGAAGCGCGGCGCCGCGCGCGGTACCGCTGTGTGTTGGTGTATCTGCCGGAGACCGACGCGGTCCCGCGAGTATTCGAGGGCGTCGCGCCTGGCCGCATATTGGAAGCCCCCCGTGGTGACCACGGCTTCGGCTATGATCCGCTCTTCCTGAGCGACGAGCTCGGCCGCACGTTCGGCGAAGCTACTTCGGCGGAGAAGGACGCCGTGAGCCACCGTGGCCAGGCGCTTCGAGCCCTGGTCGACGCGCTGCGGTCTCCCGTCCCCTGAACGCCCTGGAGCCGCCATGCCGCGCCGCTCGCCCTCGCTCCGACTCGCCCCGCGGCATAAGGTCTGGCTGCTCGCCGACGGACTCTTCCTGATGGGTCCCAACTACCTCCGATTCCTCCGCGCCGTCGACGAGACCGGCACCATTCGGGAGGGGGCCAAGGCGGTGGGCTGGAGCTACCGAACCTGTCTCAACCGCGTCCGCCGGATGGAGCGCGCTCTGGGGGGCCCGGTCCTGCTGACCGCGCGCGGGGGCCACACCCACGGCGGGTCTCGCTTGAGCCCGGATGCGCGCCGGCTGATGGAGGGATTCGAGCGCTGGCACCAGGCGGTCTCGGAGTTCAGCCGCAAGGCGTTCGCGCGCCACCTGGGGCGATAGGCAGATGCTTGCCTATCGGCAACGCGGCTCGTACGTTGCGGCGGTGACTTCCATTCGATACTGCCTCGCATTGCTGCTCCTGGCTCCTGCGGGAACGCCGTCCCTCCTCGCCCAGAGCCCGTCGTCCTCCCGCGCCCAGGCGCCCTCTGAGATCATCCTGGCCACGACCACGAGCACCCAGGATAGCGGCCTCCTCGATTCCCTCGTGCCCCTCTTCTCCGCCAGCACCAAGATCCGGGTGAAGGTGATCGCGGTCGGAACCGGGGCCGCGCTCGAGATGGCGCGCCGTGGCGATGCCGACGCCGTGCTCGTGCATGCCCCGGACGCCGAGCGAGCGTACGTTGCCTCCGGCGACCTCGCCGAGGGCCGGCTGGTCATGCACAACGATTTCGTACTCGTCGGTCCCGCCGACGATCCCGCCGGCATCCGTGGCCTCGCGGACCCGGCCAAGGCGATGGCCCGAATCGCGCGCGACTTCACGTTCATCGCGCGTGGGGATGGTTCCGGCACGGAAAAGAAGGAGTTGGATCTCTGGAAGCGGGCCGGCGTCGATCCTGAACAGCTCGAACGGCGCGCGGAGACGGGGCAGGGCATGGGCGCCACGCTGCTCGTGGCGAACGAGCGACTCGGGTACACGCTCACCGACCGCGCTACTTATCTCGCCCTTCGCGATCGGCTCTCGCTCGTCCCGCTGGTCGAAGGCGCGCCATCCTTGCTCAACGTTTACCACGCCTACGTCGTGAACGCGGTCAAGCATCCGAAGGTGCGGCTGCGGGAGGCCCGCGCGTTCGTCGCGTTCCTGGTCGCGCCGGCGACGCAACGCCACATCGGCGAGTTCGGACGCTCCCGCTACGGGCAATCGCTATTCCACCCGGACGCCGGCAAGGCGGACAGCACGCTTGGCCTGCGCGAAAGCGCCCGTGAGCGATCTGGCACTAGGGTTCGCTGAGGCCCTGCGCCTCCTGGGTCGCGGCGACGCCGAGCTGTGGTCCATCATTCTCCGGACGCTGGCCGTGTCCGGGGTGGCGACCATCCTGGCGATGGCGGCGGGCATCCCTCTAGGATACGCGCTGGCTCGTAGTTCTTTCCGGGGCCGAACCGCCCTCCTGGCCCTGGTGAACTCAGCCATGGGGTTGCCGCCGGTCGTGATCGGGTTGATCGTCTGGGTGCTGCTGACCCGAAGCGGACCGCTGGGTGGCCTCGAGCTCATCTACACGCGCCGGGCCATGATCGTGGCCCAGTTTCTCATCGCCACCCCGTTGGTCATCGGATTCACCGCGGCCTCCGTGCAGGCGCTCCCCCCGCAGCTCCCGGACCTGCTGGCATCGCTGGGCGCGAGCCGGTGGCGGAGACTCTGGATCCTGAGCCGCGAGGCCAAGCTCGGGCTGCTCGCCGCGGTGATGGCGGGTTTCGGCGCGATCGTCTCCGAAGTCGGCGCCTCGATGACCGTTGGCGGCAATCTTCGGGGCGCCACCCGAGTGCTCACCACCGCCATCGTGACCGAGACCAGCCGAGGCAACATTCCGGTCGCGCTGGCGCTCGGCCTCGTGCTGCTGCTCCTCGCGTTTCTGGTCAACCTGGTGCTCACGGCGCTGCAGCAGCGCCGCGCCGGCTGATGGACGTCGCGCTCGAGGGCGTCGTGGTCGTGCGAGGCGGCCGGACCGTACTGGACGTGCCGTCCCTCGGGTTCCCGGCCGGATCGACGACCGCGGTCTTCGGCCCCAATGGTTCGGGCAAGACGACGCTGCTTCGGCTGGTCGCGGGGCTCGAGCGCACCTCCCGCGGCAGGGTGCGGATCGGCGCGCTGTCGCCGGGGCCGAATGGCGGGAGCCCGCCGCCGACAGCCATCGCGTTTCAGGAACAGGTATTCGTCGCGGGGAGCGTGCGGCGCAACCTCGAGCTCGCGCTCGAGCTGCGGCGGGTGGCACCGGCCGATCGTGCCACGCGGATCGCCGAGGCCGCTGCCGAATGCGGTATCGAGGCCGTGCTCGACCGGCCGGCGCGGCAGCTCTCGGGCGGTGAAGCGCAGCGCGTGAACCTCGCCCGCGCCCTCGCCCTTCGTGCGCCGGTCACCCTGCTCGACGAGCCTCTGTCGGGCATCGATCGCCCCTCGAGGGCACAGTTGCTCGACGACCTGCCCCGGCTGCTCGGCACCTTTGCGACCACCACGATCCTCGTCACCCACGACCGGGAGGAGGCCTTTCGCCTGGCCCGGCAGTTGGTCGTGCTCGTCGGCGGGGTGGTCCGGGCGGCGGGACCCGCGGGCGCCGTGTTCCGCGCGCCGCCAGACCGCACCGTCGCCGAACTGCTCGGACATACCGTGCTCCGCTCGGGGGCGGGGCTGCTGGCCGTGCCTCCCGGCGGCCTTCGACTGGGCCATGGCCAGGGCAACCCCACCTTCACCCTCGAGATCGAGCGCATCGTCGACATGGGCAACCACCCACATCTTGTCGGGCGAGTCGGCGACGTTCGAGTCGATCTCCGCCTCGACGCCGGCGAAGTGCTGCCGAGCCCTGGGGAGTTCGTCAGGGTGACCGCCCCCGCGGCTGTGGTGCTGCCCCGACCCGATTGATTGCGGTCGTGCTGACCGGAGGGGCGAGCGACCTCCCTCAAGAGACCAGCGGGTTGATCTCCGACTCGTCCTCGACGTTGGACACTGCCGTCTGGTTCGTTCAGCGTCCCGGAAGGCGAGAGAGCACGAACTGCACGGCCAGGTAGGTGCTGTTCCACAACTGCACATCGGAACTCGTTCCGTAGCGGGTCGGCTGCAACTCCCGGCCGACAATCCGGTAGCTCCAGAGCTCGTTGTGCTGTAAACCCGAGGCGTTCACCGCCGCCAGCGTGCGGCGGAGCGCCTCGTCGAGACTTCGGACATAGGGCTCGAGCGTGGCGGTCCGAGGCCTTCCCGAGCCATCGACGGCCGCCGAGATCTGGTTGGCAAGGCCGAGCAGCAGGAGATTGACTTCGCGCCCCCACACAACCCGCGGGGAGTGGTAGGCGTCGTCTCGAAACAGCTCCCAGACGCCGCGCGTGGCGTACGCGTCGTTCGCAACGAGCGGGCCGAGCCGCTCCGCGAAGAGGCCGGCCGGGTAGGGACGGAGAAAGGGCGCGACGTCCCGCAGCGCATCGGCCGCCGCCGAGCGCTCCAAGAAAAGTCCGGTGGCCGGGTCGGTGTTCACCACCGGAATCCGCTTACCGGCGGGATCGAGCGACAGGACGAGAAAGGTGAGGGAGTCCCGCACCTCGCCGTGCGCTCGCATCGCCCCTTCCCAGTACCGGCGCTCCGCCGGGGGCAGCCGGGCGAGCCTGGCCCGGATCTGTTCTTCCATCTCCTCCGGGCCGAGCGTCAGCTCGAAGTGGCGCCGCGCTCCCCGCCACACGGTGACCGCGGCGTGTAGCGAGGTGGAATCGCGGGCGTACCTGCCCAGCGGCGTGCCGGCGATCCCGGGAGCGAGGGAGTCGAGCGCAGCGGCCCCGAAACCGAGGCCGGGGAGCAGGCCCAAGATCGTCGCGATGGCATCGAGCGCCTGCGGAGCCCAGATGGCATTGACGTCCATCGCGAAGCGTCCCCGGGCGTAGCCTGCATCGCTGTCACGCCAGCTCGCGGAGCGCCAGCGCGCCGAATCGAGTTTCGGGAAGCTCACTAGGTTGAGCGGCCGCGGGGCGTCGACGTACGGCCGGGTCATGGTCGCGACCAAGGCCATCTCCCGGAGTAACTGCGCCAGGCGCGAGCCGCCGCCGTCCGCCGAGTCGAGCAGGAAGTCGCGCTTCCTGTCGACCGGCACCAGGGGATCGGCGAGATAGCGAGCCGCGAGCACGGGGAGCTGAAACTCGTCGTCGATCATGTGGTAATTCTCGCGGGTCGCCTGAAGATTCCCCAGGACTTCGCGGGCCCGATCGAGCCGGCCGCGCGCGACGAGCGAGTCGTACAGGACCGCATTCTCACGAATGGCCTGCCCGCCGAGCGCTTCCTCGTGACTGACCTCGCCGTTCGGCCCCAGCTTTCGCAGCACGCTGGCGATTACGTGCTCCGCCATCGTCGGGGACCAGATCGGCCGCATCATCAGCGCGGTCA
>JACCSZ010000259.1 GCA_013812695.1 Gemmatimonadales bacterium
CGGAGCTACCCTGATGGCCTGCCCCGAAGCCGTCATGAACCAGGAGGCCAGGTACTTGAAGGCGCTGGAGGGAGCCGAGCGCTTTACGCAGGAGGGTACCACGCTGCTGGTCCACGCGAAGGGCATGGACCGACCACTCCGCTTCTTCCGGCGCGAAGGCTGATGCAGCGCGGATGCCTGGCGCTCGCGGTCGCCATGATGGCCGTGGGCTGCGCCGCCGGCTCCGTGCCCGGTCCGCTCGGTCAGTGGAGCGTAGTTGCGCACCGCATGCCCGGCGTGAGCGCCATGAGCGACGCCGACGCCACGACCTGGCACGGCCGTACGATCACGTACGGGTCGGCCGAGGCCCGCTCGGGCGACGAAACCTGTGCGCGGGCGGCATACCGCGAGCGCGCAGTGCCCACCGACAGCCTGCTCTCGGCCAGCTTCGGTCTCACCCCCGGCGCGCTGGGGCCGCGAGACTCCGTGCCGGAGCGCGTGCAGTGGACCGAAGTGACCTGCGGCGCAGCGCCATGGGGGTCGTTCGGCGGCCGGTTGCTCCGCACCGGTGCCGACCGCGCGTACGCCGTCTGGGACGGGGTGTGGTTCGAGCTCCGGCGGCAGTAGCGCCGGCCGCGGTACCACCGGCGTCCGCGACGGCGCGGCGGCTCGCCCTCGTCAGCGCGGCGATCGGCTGGGGCGCCCTCCTGGTACAGTTGGCGCTGAGCCTGCGGCTGGGACTCGCCAACGGGAAGAGCCTGCCCGCCGCCGTAGTCACCTATTTCAGTTACTTCACCATCCTCACGAACATCCTCGCGGCGCTGTGCCTGACACTGCCGATCGCGATTCCGGCGTCCGCGGCCGGACGTTTCTTCGCGCGGTCCGTCATCGCCAGCGGCGTGGCGATGAGCATGGCGATGGTCGGGATCACCTACTCGCTCCTGCTTCGACACACCTGGAACCCTCAGGGGATCCAGCGCCTCGTCGACAGCGCGCTGCACGACGTCATGCCGCTGTTGTTCCTGGCCTGGTGGTGGATCGGGGTGAAGGCCGACCGGCTGCCGTGGTCCGCCCCCGTTGCCTGGTCCGCCTACCCGGCGGCCTACTTCGGCTATGCGCTGGCGCGCGGCGCGGCGATCGGGGAGTACCCCTATCCGTTCATCGACGCCGGCGCCCTCGGCCACGGGCGGGTGTTCGTCAACGGGCTGGCGATGCTCGCGGGATTCCTCGGCGTCGGGCTGCTGCTCGTCGCGCTGGGCCGGTGGAAGCGGAATCCGTAGCACCCATCCGGAGCGAGGTCGAATGCCTGAGTGGACGCACGAGCTGGGCGAGCTCGCCGCCGGGATGGTGGACCGACTGCGCCGCGCCGGCAACCGCCTCGAGCGCCTCATCGACCGCGATCCCTACCACATCGTCGGGTACCGAGGGTACGGCTCGGGCACACGCGTGCTCGTCCACGGCCGCGTGCTGGAGGACGAAGGCATCCGGCCCGCCGACCCCGCGCACTCCGATTGGCGCAACCTGATGGACGCGCTCCGCCGGCTGGAGAGCGATCCGCTGCCCTTCGCCCGCGTGCGCGCGAGCATCGGCAGGAGCACGCGCGAGCTCGTCGCCGACGAAGAAGGATTCTTCCGGGAGTGGATGCCGCTCGCCGAGCCGCTCGCCGAGGACGGCTGGCACCCGGTGCGCCTGGCGCTCGTCGGCGCGGATCACGCGGGCGCACCGGAGGCCACCGCCCCGGTGCTCCGGCCGCCGGCCGCCCCCGCCTTCGGCGTCGTGAGCGACATGGACGACACCGTGCTGCAGTCGAGCGTGACGAGCTTCATTCGCGCCGCCCGCATGGTGCTGCTCGAGAACGCGCGGACCCGGCTTCCCTTTCCCGGCGTGGCGGCGTTCTACCGGGCGCTCCACGGCGGCCTCGAGGGCCGCGGCAACCCGATCTTCTACGTCTCCAGCAGCCCGTGGAATCTGTACGACGTGATCGCCGATTTCCTGGAGCTGCAGCGCATTCCGGCGGGGCCGCTGCTGCTCCGCGACTGGGATCTGGGCCGGTCGCTCAAGGGCCACGGCGAGCACAAGCAGAGGCTGATCGCGGAAGTGTTCGACGCCTACCCCACGCTGCCGTTCATCCTGGTGGGCGACAGCACGCAGGAGGATCCCGAGATCTATGCCGACCTGGTGCGGCGCTACCCCGGTCGGGTCCTCGCCGTGTACGTGCGGAACGTCGGGGCGCACCCCGAGCGCTCGGCGGCCATCCGCGAGCTCACAAAGGTGGTGGTGGACGCCGGGTCGTCGATGGTGATGGCGGACGATACGCTCGCCGCGGCTCGGCACGCCGCGGAGCACGGCTGGATCCCGAGCGAGGCACTGGGCGAAATCGGGGCGGACAAGCGCGACGATGTGAGCGGGCCGGCCAAGGTCGATGCGCCCGGCGTGGATCCGACCGTCACGGGACCGACGGTCGTCGTCGAGGAGTGATCGCTCGTGCCGTCGCTTCGCCGTGCGAATGAGGTCGCGGACTGCTCCGACGAGCGCCTGTCCGGCCGGAGACGCCTCCCCCGTCGGCACCTTGGGGCTCCCTGTCACCGTCAGGCGGTTGTAGCCCACCCCGATGCGGTTCTGTCCGATGCCGATGCCAACATGCCCCCAGCCGATGCCGATGCCATCGGCGCCAACGCGCTCCTAGTCGAACGAGAGGGAGTCTTTGTCGAGCACGAGGCGGGCATCGTGAGGCACGAGGCGGGCACCGCCTGACACGA
The DNA here is from genome assembly GCA_013812695.1 of Gemmatimonadales bacterium. GTDB lineage: Bacteria > Gemmatimonadota > Gemmatimonadetes > Gemmatimonadales > GWC2-71-9 > CAVVWJ01. The sequence goes on from JACCSZ010000259.1 coordinate 2,739, forward strand.
GGCGAGCTTGCGCAAGCGCCCGGCGGGCATCGTCGACGCGCTGGAGATGAGCGTCACCCGTCCCACGCTGCGTGTGGTCCCGGCCGAGACGGGTGTTGCCCAAGCTTCAGCGCACTTGACCGTGGTCGCCCGCGCCCCCATGCTCGTTCCCGAACCCCGCTCCGACAGTCGCGGTCTCCGAAGCGTCCTCCCGGGAGGCGAAGCCATGAGCACAGCGTCACGTCTCGCAGGCGAAATGTCCGTCCCCGTACGGAACATGGCGCAGGGGCGGAATCGTGACCGCTGGTTCTTCACGGGCATGGCGGCGGCGTGCGCCCTGACCGTGTTCGTCGGCTTTGCCCCCACGTACTATCTCAAAGGCATCACCGGCGCCCCCGAGATCTCGCCGCTGGTCCACCTGCACGGGATCCTCGCCACGGCGTGGATGCTGCTGTTCCTCACCCAGACCGCGCTGGTGGCCACGCACCGCACCGGCCTGCACCGGCGGCTCGGTGTGCTGGGCGCCGGGCTGGCGGTGCTCCTCGTCGTGGTCGGCTTCATGACAGGCGTCACGGCCGCCCGTCTCGGGGTGACGCCGCCGGGAGGGCCGCCACCGCTGGCGTTTCTCTCGGTGCCGCTCGGCACGATCACGGCCTTCACGATTCTCGCCGGCGTGGGCCTGTACCACCGCCGAAGGAGCGAAATCCACCGGCGGCTGATGCTGCTCGCGACCATCGCCCTCCTAGCGCCCGCCCTGGCCCGCTTCCGGTACTTCGGCCCAGGCGGGCCAGCGGTCGCCATCGGCGGCACCTGCGCGTTCGTCATCGCCTGCCTGGTCTACGACCGCTCGGCGCACGGGCGGGTGCACCCGGCTTTTCTGTGGGGTGGACTGTTCCTGATGGTCTCGCTGCCGCTCCGCTTCGCCACGGGGCGCACCGATGCGTGGCTCTCCATCGCCGGATGGCTGACCCGGTAAAACGGTATTCGGGCACGGCGACGCCAGGCGATCTGGCGTACGTCAGCCCGCGTCGTTGTTCTGACCTGGTGGGTCGCGCGGCCGACCCGATGAGTGGCGCCCAGTGGGAGGCGGTCGCAGTACGCCGGTCAGCTACGGGGTGAGGGCCACGGGTCCATCCATCGCTTCATCGATACGCACCGGAGCTACGTCATCAACTACAACCTGGGCCGGGACCTGGTGGCCGACTGGTCGCGCGGACAGGCGGAGCCTCTCGGGGATCCGCGCCCACGGGGCGCAGCCCATCACCGCCATGGTGAGGAATGCGTTCCGCAGGGACCGGTGGAGCAATGGTGGCGGCCGACGCGAGAGGAGGCGAACCATCCTGGCTCCGGGTGAAGGGAGCTCTACCCTGG
>JACCSZ010000430.1 GCA_013812695.1 Gemmatimonadales bacterium
ACGACGCGCGGCTCATCGACATCCGCGTCCCGCCGGAGGTGGCCCGCGCGTCCGTCCCGCTCGGCTCGATCGCGGTCGACGGCGTGAGCCTCACGGTCAACGCCGTACCGGCGCCGGGCCTGATCCAGATCGCGCTCATTCCGTTTACCTTACAGCACACCACGCTGGGTGAGCGCCGGGGCGGCGACCGGGTGCATCTCGAGGCGGACGCGATCGGCAAATACGTCGCCGAGCTGCTCCGCGCCCGTGGCGATCTGGGAGCGTCATGAGCACCTACGGCACCATCGAGCAGTCCGTCGACGACCTGCGCAACGGCAAGATCGTCATCGTGGCCGACGACGAGGACCGCGAGAACGAGGGCGACCTCGTCTGCGCGGCCGAGCTGGCCACGCCGGACATCGTCAACTTCATGACGCTGCACGGCCGCGGCCTGATCTGCCTGGCGCTGACCGGCGAGCGCTGCGACCAGCTCGGGCTCACCCAGATGACCGAGCGCAATACCGAAGAGCTCTCCACCGCTTTCACGGTCAGCATCGACGCCGGGCGGCGATTCGGCGTCACCACCGGCATTTCGGCCAGCGACCGGGCCACCACGATTCACGTCGCCATCAACCCGGCCACCGTCCCGTCGGATTTGCGTCGCCCCGGCCACATCTTCCCGCTCCGCGCCCATCCCGGCGGAGTGTTGCAGCGCGTCGGTCAGACGGAGGCCAGCGTGGACCTCGCGCGGCTGGCGGGCCTCGTGCCGGCGGGCGTGATCTGCGAGATCCTCAACGCGGACGGCACGATGGCCCGGCGTCCCGAGCTGCAGGCCATGGCCCGGCAGCACCATCTCACATTCGTCACGGTGGCACAGCTCGTCGCCCATCGGCTTCAGACCGAGCAACTGGTGCACCGCATCGCCGAGGCGCGGATCCCCACCGACTTCGGCGAATTCACGATTATCGGCTACCGGAACGATGTCGACCGCGCGGAGCACGTGGCCCTGGTGTACGGCGAGGTGACCGGCCAGTCCGACGTACTCGTCCGCATGCACTCCAAGTGCCTCACGGGCGACGTGTTCGGCTCGCAGCGGTGCGACTGCGGCCCCCAGCTCCATCGCGCGATGGAGATGGTGGCGCGCGCCGGACGCGGGGCGATCGTGTATCTCGACCAGGAAGGGCGCGGCATCGGCCTGCTCAACAAGCTCCGCGCCTATTCGCTGCAGGATGCCGGCGCGGACACCGTGCAGGCCAACGAGCGGCTCGGCTTCGCGCCCGACCTTCGCAACTACGGCATCGGCGCCCAGATCCTGCGCGACCTCGGCCTCAGCTCGATCCGCGTAATGACCAACAACCCGCGAAAGCTGGTCGGTCTCGAGGGCTACGGACTGCAGATCACCGAGCGGGTGCCGCTCGTCACCGACCCGAACCGGGAGAACCGCGGCTACCTGCAGGTCAAGCGAGACAAGCTCGGCCACCTCCTCGCCCACTGACGCGTGCCCGACCTCTCCGCTCGCCTTCGCGCCGTGGGACGCGTGGCGATCCTCGCCAGCCGCTACAACGAATTGATCACCAGCCGCCTCCTCGAAGGCGCGCTCGCGTGCTGTGCCGAGGCGGGGATCGCGCGGGAGGACGTGGACGTGCTCTGGGTGCCGGGCGCGTTCGAGCTCCCGGTGGCCGCAGCCGCCGCGGCCGGCACCAAGCGCTACGTCTGTCTGGTGGCGCTCGGCGCCGTCGTCCGGGGCGACACGCCCCATTTCGATTTCGTCGCGGGGGAAGCCGCGCGTGGGCTCAACGCGGTCGCGGTGGCGCACGCGCTGCCGGTGGGGTTCGGCGTGCTGACCGTGGACACGATGCAGCAGGCCGTGGACCGCGCGGGCGGCAGCGCGGGCAACAAGGGACATGAGGCCGCCGCCGCCGCGCTGCAGGCGGCCGACGTGATCGCCCAGCTTCGCGCCATCGATGCTTAGACCCGAAACCAAGAGCCGAGCGCGGGCGCTCCAGTTGCTGTACGCTTGGGAGCTGCAGGGTGGTCCGCCGGTGCCGGTCGTGGCCACGGGCCTCTCGCGGCTCACTGGTCCAGAGCCGCGCATCCTCGATCGGGCCGAGGAACTGGCCCAAGGCGTCGTCGCCGCCGTCGGCCAGCTCGACGCGGACGCGGCTCGGGCCAGCGAAAACTGGCGAATGAGCCGGATCGCGGTTGTCGAGCGGAACATCCTGCGTCTCGGTATCCTGGAGCTTCGGCGCGGAGACGTGCCGCCGAAAGTGGCGATCGACGAGGCGGTGCGGCTGGCGCACTGGTTCGCAGGCGCGCGCGCTCCCGGATTCGTCAACGGCGTGCTGGACGGGATCGCGCGCGCGCTCGGACGCCTGTGAACGTTCTCGCGGTCAACTGGCAGGACCGCGAGAATCCGCACGCCGGTGGCGCCGAGATCCATCTGTTCGAGATCTTTTCACGGCTGGTGGCCCGCGGACATCGCGTGCGGCTGGTGTGCTCAGGGTGGGCGGGTGCGCCGGCGAGGGCCAACGTCCAGGGCATCGACGTCGAGCGTTCGGGTGGCCGGCACAGCTTCGCGCTGCTCGGCCGAGACGCGTTCCGGCGCGCGCTCCACGGCGAGCGGCCGGACGTCGTGGTCGAGGACATCAACAAGCTGCCGCTCTTTCTGGCGGGCATGACCGCGGTGCCGTTCTGCGCCATCGTGCCGCACCTGTTCGGTGAGACCGCTTTCGAGGAAGCGCCGTGGCCGATGGCCGCTGCCGTGTGGGCGGCCGAGCGCCCGCTGGCGCGCGCGTACCGACGCGCCGCCTTTCATGCCATCAGCGAGAGCACCCGGGACGATCTGGTGGAGCGCGGTGTGCCCGCGGGACAGGTGCGGGTGATCCACCCGGGGGTGGACGCGGAGGCGTTCACGCCCTCGCCGGATGGTCGACGCGCGGACGCGCCGGCATTCTTGTACGTTGGACGCTTGAAGCGTTATAAAGGGGTAGCGGTCGCCCTGCGTGCGTTGGCGATCGCGCGCCAGCGCCGGCCCGACCTGTCGCTCGACATCGCCGGGACGGGCGATCATCGCCCTCAACTGGAGCGGCTGGCGGCGCGGCTCGGACTGGACGCCGCCGTGCGCTTTCGCGGTTTCGTGAGCGAGGCCGAGAAGCTCGAGCTGCTGCGGCGCGCCTGGGGCAACCTGTTTCCCTCGCCCAAGGAAGGCTGGGGGATCACGGTCATCGAAGCGGCCGCGTGCGGCACGCCTTCGATCGCGTCGGACAGTCCCGGCCTCCGCGATTCGGTGCGCCACGGCGAAACCGGCTACCTGGTGCCGCACGGCGATGTCCAGGCGCTCGCCACGCGGATGCTGGAGCTCGCGAGCGCGCCGGCTGTCGTCACCTCGTTCGGGGCGGCCGCCCGGCGCTTCGCCCAGGGGCTCACCTGGGAACGGACCGCCGAGGAGACCGAGCGGCATCTCCACGATATCATCGCCGGCGCTGGACGCGCCTGAGCAGGAGGAACTGCACATGCAGACGACGATCACCGCCCGCCACTGCGAGATCCCGGATGCGCTGCGCGAGCGCGCTCGAACGGTCGCCGAGCGGCTGGGCGAGCTGGCCCACCGCCCGATCGAGTCGGCGGTGGTATTTGCGACCGAGGGCGCGCTCGCAACCGCGGAGCTCCGGCTGCACGGGGCCCGCGGGGAAATCCTCATGGCGCACGGCGAAGGGGACGACCATCGCACCGCGCTCGACCGCGCTGAGGACCGGCTGCGGCGGCAACTGCAGAAGGCGGCGCCTCGTCCCCGGCGGACCCGCGACGATGAGCCCCGCCTCGGCTGATGCTTCGGCTTCGCGACTTCACCACCCGCCGCAGCGACCCACTCCAGCTCGAGGCCCTCACCGGCGACCTCGGCCTGGATCGCCAGATGCCCGAGGCCGAGGTGGCGAGCCCGGGACTCGCCCTGGCGGGCTACACCGGGCGGTTCGCGCCCAATCGGATCCACGTGTTCGGTGAGACCGAGATCACGTATCTGAATTCGCTCTCACACGACGACCGAAACGCTACGCTGCTCAAGTTCTTCAACTTCGACCTGCCCTGCATCTTCGTCACCAAGGGTCAGGAGGTACCGCCCGAGATGCTCGAGCTGGCGCGGGCGCGGAGCGTGCCGGTCTTTCGGTCGAAGCTCAAGACGGCGGAGTTCTACCGCCGCATCAAGCCGATCGTGGAGGAGGCGTTCGCGCCGCGCACGACGCTCCACGGCTCGCTGGCCGACGTGTACGGCGTCGGCCTGCTCTTCATCGGCCGCTCGGGCATCGGCAAGAGCGAGTGCGTCCTCGACCTGGTGGAACGGGGGCACCGGCTCGTGGCCGACGACGTCGTGCAGGTGACGCGCCGCGGCAACGACGTGCTGATCGGGCGCGGCCATGAGCTGGCGGCGCACCACATGGAGATCCGCGGGATCGGCCTGATCGACATCCCCGCGCTGTTCGGGGCGCGCGCCGTACGGCAGCAGAAGCGGATCGAGGTCGTCGTGCAGCTCGAGGACTGGGAAACGGCCCGGGACACCGACCGCACGGGCCTGACGCGGGAGGAGACGCTGATCCTCGACGTCCCCGTCCCGCGCGTCGTCGTGCCGCTCAATCCCGGCAAGAACATCACGGTCATGTCGGAAGTCGTGGCCATGATGCACCTGCTCCGATACTCGGGCGTCGACGTGGCGGCCGCGTTCAACGCCCGGCTGATCAAGCGGATGAAGGAGCAGCGCGGGGTGCGGGAGTATCTCCAGGAGGACTATGAGTGAGGAGCTGCGCGGGGTGGTGGTCTGCCACGGCCGGCTGGCGGACGCCCTGGTCGACGCGGCCGAGCAGATCAGCGGGGTGACGGGCGCGCTGGCGGCGGTGACCAATACCGGATGCGATCGCGGAACGCTGGAGGAACGGGTGGCGGCCGCGGTCGGCGCCGGCCCGGCGGTGGTGTTCGTGGACCTCTCGAGCGGCTCCTGCCTGTTCGCCGTGCTCAATCGCCTCAAGGCGAGCGCCACGGTCAAGACCGTCACCGGCGTCAACCTCGCCATGCTGGTGGACTTCGTCTTTCACCGGAAGCTCTCGCTCGACGAAGCGGCCGAACGAGCGGCCAGCGCGGGCACCAAGGGCATCCAGGTTCCCTGATGCCCATCGTGCTCTGCCGGGTGGACGACCGTCTCGTGCACGGCCAGGTGGTGATCGGCTGGGGTCGCCCGCTCGGCGCTGAGTTCATCGCGTTGGTGGACGAGGGTGTCGCCGTGAGCGCCTGGGAGCAGGAGCTGTACAGGATGGCGGTGCCACCGGAGCTCGATATCCGCTTCGTGACGGTCGCGGAAGCGGTGCCCCAGCTCGGCGACTGGCACGCCGCCGACCGGCGCGGGATTCTGCTCACCGGGGACATCGACACGATGGCCGCGCTCCACCGGGCGAGTCCGGCGGTGGTGCGCCGCATCAACCTCGGTGGCATCCACCACCGGGCCGGACGGAGCGAGCGGCTGCCGTATCTCTATCTCACCGACGAGGAGCTGGGCGGACTGGCGGCGCTCGAGGCGGGCGGGGCGGAGGTCCTGGCGCAGGATCTCCCCACCTCCACACCGGTGCCCCTTCGGTCCTTCGTGTGATCGAGCTCGCCGGGCACACCATCGTCCTGCTGCTGCTCTGGGGCACGGTCGTCGGACTCGACCTCGTGAGCGTTCCGCAAGCGATGCTCTCTCGCCCGCTGGTGGTAGGCACGGTAGCGGGCTGGCTCGCGGGGGACGTGCAGGCGGGGCTCCGGGTCGGCACCGTGCTGGAGCTGTTTGCGCTCGACGTGCTGCCGATCGGCGCGGTGCGCTATCCGGACTACGGCCCCGCCACCGTCGTCGCCGCCGCGGTCGCGGCGGGGGCGCCCTGGGAGCTCGGGCTCGGCCTGAGCGTCGGGGTCGGCTTGGTGCTCGCGGTGCTCGGCGGCTGGAGCCTGCAGCTCGTGCGGCGGTGGAATGCCCGCGCCATTCAGCGCCGCGCGGCCGCGCTCGCCGCCGGCGAGAGCGGCGCCATCCGGCGGCTGCAGTACGGCGGGCTCCTCCGCGACGCGGCCAGGGGCGCCGTGCTGACCGCCTCGGGAATGATGGCGGGATGGGTCATCGCGCGCTGGGTCCCGCTCGACCGCTCGACGGCGGTGGGCCTGACGCTCGTCGCGATCGGCGCCGGACTGTCGGCGGC
>JACCSZ010000261.1 GCA_013812695.1 Gemmatimonadales bacterium
TCCGCGCTGAGCCAGCGGATGTCGGCCGGGCTGGACGACGTGCCGTCGGCGTGGCGAACGGAGGCTCGGAGGCGCAGCACCTTTCCGCCCTCCATCGTGGCGAGCCTGGGCGCGACGGTGAGCGCCAGGACCGGCTCGGTCGGGTCGGATGGTGCCGTCGCACCGGACTGGCAGGCAGCCACGAGTCCGACGGTGGCGACGACGGCGATGGCGGACTGCAGCAGGTCCCGCATGGTACCCTCCGGAGTGTGCCGGGTAGCGGGGTGGCGGCCTTTGCGCCGCCGGGCGTCTGCCCGAGCCGAACTGTGGGGTGCAGACTAAGCGACGGCGCTCATCGGAAACTCACGCTCGGCTCAGCGGCAGCTCATGCCCGGGTTTGCTGGCGTTCGGTGGGCCCCCGCAGCACATTTAAATCGTTCCCCCTCACTCTGTGACGGTCGTTCACTTGCTTCTCGGCGATGCTCTCCGCGACCGCCTCGTGCTCGGGCGCTGAATGCTGAGGCTTGAGACGCTTGGCGGCCTGACACTCACCGACGCCGACGGCCGCCACGTGGCCTCGCAGCGGCGCCGCCTCGCGCTGCTGGCACTTCTCGCCGCGGGCGGCGGCCGGGGCGTCCCCCGCGACAAGGTGATTGCCTGTCTCTGGCCAGAGAGCGCGGCCGAGGGCGCCCGGCACGCCCTCGAGCAACTCCTCTACTCGGTGCGCCGCCAGTTGCCGGGTGTCCTTGTGCCTGGCAGCGACCCACTTCGGCTCAATCTCAAGGTGGTCCGGACCGATCTGGCCGAGCTAGCGGAGCGACTGGCCGGCGGTGATCTCGCGGGAGCCGTCGGGGTGTACCGGGGACCGTTCCTGGACGGGTTCTTTCTCAGCGGCGCGCCGGAGTTCGAGCAGTGGGCCGAGCGGGAGCGCGCGCGCCTGGCGGCGGATCATACACGGGTGCTCAAGACGCTTGCGGATCAGGCCGAAGCGAGCGGCCAACACACCACGGAGATCGACCTCCGCCGGCAACTTGCGGGGACCGACCCGCTGGGCGAGCGGGCCGCCACCGATTATGTGCGCGCATTGGCCGATTCGGGCGACTGGGCCGCCGCCGCCCACGCTGCGCGCGCCTTTGCCGACCGGGTGCGGGCGGAACTTCCGGGGGTAGCCGTGAGCGATCTCGAGACCCTGGTCGATCGGCTGCGCGAGGACCGGCGACTGGAAGCACGGGAGGATTCGTCGGAGGCAGGCGCGCCCGTTCGGTACGTGCTCGAGCGCGAGCTGGGACGCGGCTCGGTCGCTGTCGTGTACCTGGCGCGCGATCGTCGCTACGATCGTCCGGTGGCGCTCAAGCTACTGCGGCCGGAGCTGGCCACCGCGACGGATGCGCGCCGATTCCGCCGCGAGATCAAGATCCTCGCGCACCTGTACCATCCCCATATCCTCCAGCTCTACGACTCCGGGGTCCTGCCTCCAGGCTCCGGGGCCGCGGGCCTGTACTACGTGATGCCCTACGTGCGCGGCGAATCGCTGCGGCAGCGGCTCGATCGGGAGGGGACGCTGACCATGGAGGGCGCGGCGCGTATCGCTGCCGACGTCGCGGAGGCTCTCGCTTACGCGCACGCGCAGGGCGTCATCCACCGGGACATCCGGCCGGAAAACATTCTGCTCGAGTCCGGCCACGCCCTGGTCGCGGATTTCGGCATCGCCGGGGTACTGGAGACCGCAGGGGGCGAACGACTCTCCGCGTCAGGCATCGCACTCGCGCGCCCAGCCTACTGCAGCCCCGAGCACGCCCGGGGCGGCAGGGAACTCGATGGGCGCAGCGACCTCTACAGCTTGGGTTGCGTCCTGTACGAGATGCTCGGCGGCGAGCCGCCGTTCAGCGGAGCCAACAGCACCGCGGTGCTCGCACGCCAGGTTGCCGATGCGGTCCCGCCGCTTCGGACCATTCGCCCCGATCTCAGTCCTGGACTCGAGCGCGCGGTGCTCAGGGCGCTGGCCAAGCAGCCCGAGGAACGGTATCCCACCGCGGGCGAGTTCGAGTCGGCGTTACGGCACGGTTGAGGGGTTCCAGGTGCTCGCGGCCGGTCCAGCACCGCCACTTAGGGGACGAGGGTCGCTCGGCGCGCGCGGCTGTCCGGGCGCCGGACCTCTTCGACGAGCAGTAGGATGCGGGGCTTCCATCCTCGCCCGCCGAAAATGCTACCGATCAGGGTATGCCGCAGCGCGACATTCCCGTGTGCCGATTTCTGTGCTCAACGTTGCTACAGCCGACCGCCCCAGGGAACGCCTCTGGGCGGTCGGCCCGGCCGCCCTCACCGCCGTCGAGCTACTCGCCATCCTGATCGGAACGGGCAAGGACGGGTGCAGCGTGCTCGACGTCGCCGCGCACCTCCTCGCGGTGAGCGACGGGTCGCTGCGGCGCCTCGCCCAGCGCCCGCGGGCGGAGCTGCTCCGCGCCGAAGGGATCGGACCCACGAAAGCGGCGCGTCTGCTCGCCGCCTTCGAGCTCGGTACCCGGACGGCTCTCGAGGAGCGGCCTCTGGTGGCGCGTATTCGCGAGCCGGAGGACGTTGTCCGCCGCTTCGAGAGCCGGCTCCGCGATCTCCAGGTCGAGGAGTTTCACCTGCTCGCTCTCGATAGCCAGAGTCAGATCCTCCGTGAAGTGCTCATCACCCGCGGCCTGCTGAACAGCTCCCTAGTCCATCCCCGCGAAGTGTTCCGGGCCGCCATCGCCGAGGCGGCTGCCGGCATCATCGTGGTGCACAACCACCCGAGCGGCGACCCCACGCCGTCGGCCGAAGACCGGACGGTCACCCAGCAACTGGCCGCGGCTGGCCGGCTTCTGGACTTGCCGCTCTACGACCACGTCATCATCGCAGGAGACCGATTCGTCAGCTTCGCCACGGCGGGCTTGTTGTAGCACCTCGTCTCGCGCGTTGGGTTTCGCGCGGCAGGGTGGCAGTTGGAGGGGGTCGCAGCAGCGGTAGTGGAAGCACCCGATTCCAGAAGAGCGTAGGGGGTGCGTTTCGCGGTCGCCACCTTCGACGCGTCACCTAACCTCAATCATCGCCACCGGATGACCCTTCGGTGGCGGGTGGGCCTTCCCGCCTGCCCGCCCAGCGGCAACGTTGACGACCGCTCCAATCGGTACCATCCTAGTAGTGTGACCGGAACCTTGCCTGACCTGGCCCCCGACCTCCGGGCCGTCCTGGAGCGCCACGCCGACCGCCTCGATCTCGATCTGATCGAGCGCGCGCTCCGCTTCAGCGCGTCCGCGCACCGGGGCCAGAAGCGGATGTCGGGCGAGGACTTCGTCTCCCACAGCATCGCCGTCGCGCTCATCCTGGCCGAGCAGCTCCTGGACAGCACCACCATCGCCGCGGCGCTCCTGCACGACGTGGTCGAGGACTCGGACGTCCGCACCGAGGACATCGCCCGCGACTTCGGCGGCGAGATCGCCGGGATCGTGGACGGGCTTACCAAGATCTCGACCCTGACCTTCCGCTCGTCCGCCGAGGAGCAGGTCGAGAACTACCGGAAGCTGCTGCTGTCGATCGCGAAGGATGCGCGGGTCATCATCATCAAGCTGGGCGACCGGCTGCACAACATGCGCACGCTCGAGCACCTGTCTCCCGAGCGCCGGAGCCGGATCGCCCT
>JACCSZ010000010.1 GCA_013812695.1 Gemmatimonadales bacterium
GCGTGGCACAGCGCGCACGCCGAGCCGAGGAAGGCGTCGCGCCCGGCCCGCGCCATCGAGTCCGGCGGCTCGGCGGCGGGCTGCCGCTGGCGTGCGGCCCAGCGCTCCCATTCCACCGGCGGCTCCGCGATCACGAGCAGCCGCATGTTTGCGTGCTGGGTGCCGCAGTACTCGGCGCACTGGCCGCCGTACACGCCGGGCGCCGAGGCCTCGATCCAGGTGACGTTCTCGCGGCCCGGGATATTGTCGGTCTTTCCCTGGAGCGCGGGCACCCAGAAGCTGTGATTGACGTCGGTGGACGCCAGCCGGAGCTCGACCCGCCGGCCCACCGGCACGTGCAGCTCGTTTGCGGCCATGAAGACCTTGCGGGGATCGGCGTCCCGGTAGCGCACCTCCCACCACCACTGCTTCCCGACCACCTCGATCACGAGGTCGGGTCGCGCCGCGCGGGGGTCGAGCGCGGCCAGCGCCTGGACAGTCCAGACGAACAGCGGCACCAGGATGAGCGCGGGGATGAGGGCGCCGAACAGGACGATGGCCCGGGTGCCGTGACGGTCGCGCTCGGGCGTGGGCGGTTCGTCGGAGCGGCGGCGGGCCAGCGCGTACGCGAACGCGGCGCAGAAGACGACGAAGACGAGGGCCCCGAGCGCCGTCATCGCCCACGTCAGGTCCGCGATACGCTCGGCGGCGGGACCGGCGACCTCATTCATCGGTGCCCTCCTCGCCCGCGTGCTCGCTGAACGTCCGCACGTACGCGGCGAGCTTCCAGACCGGCTCGCCCGTCAGCATGGGACCATATGAGGGCATCCCGTTCGGGCGGCCCTGGACCACCGACGCGTAGATGTTGGCGTCGGAGCCGCCATAAATCCACTTGGCGTCCGCCAGTGGCGGCCCGATCCCGCCGCCGCCTGCGCCGCCGTGACAGCCGCCGCAGTTGAGCGACTGATAGAGCTGGCGGCCGTCGACCTCGGCGCCCGGCGCGTCGGCGTAAGGGTTTGGCATGTCGGAGGCCGGCGCCGCCGGACCGGCCGCGAGATCGCTCGTCCGGACGGCGCGCACCGGTACGCCGGCGGCGGCAGGCGGCGAGGGCGAGTCGCCGCCGCCGCAGGCACCGGTCATCACGGCGAACGCCGTCACCCACAGCACCGCGGCCATTTCGTGTCGCGCAGTGGGTCGGTCCACCTTCACGGCGCTGTCGCCGACGGTCCGCCGGCCGTGTCGAGCGCGAACACGTAGAGCATCCCGCCTTCCGGCGTATGGTCGGGCAGGTCCTTCATCGCGTTGGCGAAGCCGAGCGCGATGTAGGGGTCGACCTCGGGCAGGATGCCGAGCGCCGCGGCGCCGGCCCAGCCGCCGACCCCGGACAGGATGGCGACGTACTGCCGGCCGTCAGGCCCGAGATAGGTCACCGGCTGGCCGATGATGCCGGACCCGGTCTGAAATTGCCAGAGCGGTTTTCCGGTGCGCGCGTCCACGGCCTTGAACCAGCGATCCATCGTACCGTAGAAGGCGACGTCGCCCGCGGTAACCACGGTGCCGCTCCAGACCGGGAATTTCTCCTTGATCTCCCACACCGATCGCTGGCCCGCCGGATCCCAGGCGCTGAACACCCCGCGATGGCCACCGGGGCCCGCGTACATCTTGACCTGCGCGCCCACGTACGGCGTGCCGGCGATGTAGCCGGCCTGCCCCCCCTCGTAGTCCATGCACAGGTGGTTGTGCGGGAGGTAGAGCAGCCCGGTGCGCGGGGAAAACGCCGACGGCTGCCAGTCCTTGAGACCGGGCGCCGCGGGACACACGTTCCGGGCGAGGCGGTTGCCGGTCTCCTTCTCGGGCACGATCGTCGGCCGTCCGGTCTCGAGATCGACGCCCGTCGCCCAGTTGACGAGGCCGTACGGCTTGGCCGAGAGCACCTCACCGGTCCGGCGGTCCAGCACGTACATGAATCCGTTCCGGCCGGGCCGCACGATGACCGAACGCCACTGCCCGCCGATGTCGAGGTCGAGGAGCAGGCTCTCGTTCACTTCGTCGTAGTCGTGCTGGTCGTGCGGCGTCGGCTGGTAGGCCCACAGCGCCTCTCCCGTCCGGGCGTCGCGCGCGAAGATCGAGGACGCCCACTTGTTGTCGCCCGGGCGGACGGCGGGGTTCCAGACGCCGGGGTTGGAGGTGCCGTAGTAGATCGCCCCCAGCTCGGGGTCGTAGCTGATCCAGCCCCAGACCGCGCCGCCACCGGTCTTCCACTGCTCGGCCGGCCAGGTCTTTAGCCCCAAGTCCTTGGTCCGATCGGCCTTGTAGAACGGACGGAACCGCGAGCCGATCAGCACGTCGGCGTCTGGGCCGGTGTGATACGCGCGCCAGACGACCTTTCCGGTCCGGACGTCCAGCGCGGCGATCCAGCCGCGCACGCCGAACTCCCCGCCGCTGTTGCCGACGTACACCCGGCCATCGGCCACGAGCGGGGCCATGGTCATGCTCTCGCCACGGTTGATCTCGCCCAGCTTGGTCTTCCAGATCTCCTTTCCCGTCCGGGCATCGACCGCAACCGTATGCACGTCGAGGGTGTTGAAGAACACCCGCCCCTCGGCATACGCGGCGCCGCGGTTCACCACGTCGCAGCAGGCCACGCCCTGTGAAGCGCGCGAGGCGCCCGGGTCGTACTTCCAGCGCTGGGCACCAGTGGCCACGTCGAGTGCGTAGAGCAGATTCGGAAACGGCGTCACGACGTACATCGCCCCGTCGGCCACTATCGGCGCCGCTTCGTGCCCGCGGAGGACGCCGGTCGAGAAGGTCCACGCCAGGCGGAGGCGGGCGACGTTCGCGGTGGTGATCTGGCCCAGCGGGCTGTAGCGCGTGCTGCCGTAATCGCGCGGGGCGATCGTCCATTCGCCGCTGTCGGCTCCGGGCGGTAGCATGATCGTGGCCCGGGCGGCGGGGATGCCCGAAACCGACGCGGGGGCCGCGACGCGCGCCGCCTGCTCGGTGACCGAGCCGGCGGTACCGTCGCCACGGGAACATCCGCTCAGGGCGACGGCGAGCAGGGCGGCGGCACGAGCGGTCACCCGCCCCGTGAGCACCGCGGGCGCTACAAGCCCGCCGCACATCTCCATATCGCGCCTCCAGTCGCGCCGGATGCTGAACCGCCCTCCGCCTCCTCGCCCATCAGCCGCTGGAGCCGCCCGGCAGCTCGATCTCGTCGCCCACCACATCCTGCACGTACAGCAGCTTGATCGGCACCATGATGGCGCCGAGGAGCGGCATCGCGATGATGAGGCCGATGAAGCCGAACGTCAATGCCAGGACTGCCTGCCCCATGATGCTGAGCACCGGCGGCAGGTCGAGGCCCTCCTTCATCAGCAGCGGCGTGAGGACGTTGCCCTCGATCTGCTGGATGCCGAGGTACGCCGCGGCCACCCAGAGCGCTTTCTCGGGGCCGTCGAGAAATCCCATGGCGATCGCGGGGGCGGCCGAGAGGATCGGGCCGAAGAACGGCACGAATTCGAGGATCCCGGCGATGATGCCGAGCGCGACGGCGGCGCGCACGTCGAGCAGCAGCAGGACGACCGTGGTGATCGCGCCGATGGCCACCATGGCGACCAGTTGCGCCACCAGCCAGCGCCGGAGCGACACGCCCATGGCATCCATCACTTCGGCAGCCTTGGCTCGCCCGCGGTGGGGCACCAGGTGCATGATGCCACGGCGATAGGTGCGAGGGTCGACGGCGATGTAGACGGCGACGAAGGTGATGACCAGGATGCCTCCGAGCACCCCGAGCGTGCTCGAGAAGATCGCAAAGAAGTTCCGGCCCAGCCGGGCGGCCTGCTGCGCCAGGGTCTGGCGGATGTCGGGCGCGTCGCCCTGCCCGGCCGGTTCCGCCTGGCCTGCCTGATCCCCCTGTCCTGGCTGGGCCGCCTGGTCGCCCTGCCCGGCCCCGACTTGCCGCAACAGGTCGCTCACCCCCTGCCGCTCGGCGACCCAAGCCTCCACTCGCGACAGCGCCGCGGGCAACTGCTTCTGAAGCTCGCCCCACTGCTCGGTGATCCGCGGCGCCGCCAGCGCGCCGACCCCGACGAGAACGCCCAGAAATGCTCCCACAAGCATCAAGGCACCCACCGCGCGCGGGATGCCGCGGCGCTGCAGCCAGGTGACCCCCGCTGAGAGCGTGATGCCGAACAGGACACCGAGGAAGGCGAGAAAGAAGACCGAGCGCGCTACCCACAGCAACTGAAGCGCCAGCCAGACGCCGAGCACGATGAGCGTAGCTCGAAGGATGTCGCGCGAGCGCCAGCCGGCTGAGGGGGGCCGATTCTCGAGGTCAGCGGCCGAGCCTGGGGGTGGGGCCGGCGTGGATGGTGAATCAGCCATGCCATATCATGTAAGCGGCCGGGCGCCGCCGATGTGATCCCGGTTCCAGTGGGGGTCGCCGCCCCCGGCTCCGCGCGCTCATCGCGTCGCTCCCCGCGGCGGGTCGTCCACCAGCGGGACGCCGAACCGCTCGAGGATGGCGCGGATCTCCGGTGCCCGGCGGTCGAGCGCCCGCTGCAGTTCATCGCGCAGCGCGGTGTCCCCCCGCCGCACGCCCATCGCGATCGCGAACGTCATCGGCAGGCCGGGCGACTCGTCGGTAGCCGGCACCGGTACCAGGCGGAGCGCGGTTCGCGCGCGCCCCGGCTGCGCGAAGTATCCGGCCAGCGGGCCCCAGGCCACCGCGACGTCGACCTCGCCGCTTGTCACCGCGTCGATCAGCCGGGCCGGTGGATGCGGCTCGCGGTAATCACCATAGATGCTGAAGCCGACGAGGTTCTCCGCGAGCCCGTGGCGGGCCAGCGCTTCGGCGGGCGGCGGGTTGCCGCCGGCGCCTGTAAAGTGGACGCCGATCCGCCGCGCTCGAAGGGAGGAGTCCCCGAACGAGCGCACAGGCCGCGCGTCGGCCCGGGTGACGAAGACGTACGTGGAGCGATAGTACGGCCGCGTCGCCAGCACCGCGTCGAGCTCGGCCGAGGTACCGATCACCACGTCGCATCGCCCGGCGTCGAGGGTGCTCCGGAGAAATCCGCGCCGCTGAGGCCACCACACGTAGGCCACCCGCGCGCCGAGCTCCCGCGCAACGACGACCGCAATCCGGTTCTCGAATCCGTCGAGCCGGCGGCTGGAGAACGGCAGGTTGTTGGGATCGGCACAGACGCGCAGCGTGCGCTGGGCGGCCAGCGGACCGGCCGGCAGCGCGAGCGCGACGAGCACGAGGGCACGGCGAACAGCAGCGGACAGGCTCGGCTCCGGGTGGGTCTGTCGAACGGTGTGTTCACGACCGGGCGGGCGCACCGTGACGGCACGCACGCGCGCCGGAGAATCATACCCTGGCAGCCCAACCCCGACCCGGCCACCTTAGGGCATGCGCACCATCATCGAGCCGTTCAAGATCAAGACCGTCGAGCCCGTCCGCCTGACCACCCCCGCCGAGCGCGAGGCCAACCTTCGGGAGGCCGGGTACAACGTCTTCCTGCTCCGGGCGGAGGATGTGCTCATCGACCTGCTCACCGACAGCGGTACGTCCGCGATGAGCGCCGAGCAGTGGGCGGCCGTGATGCGGGGTGACGAGTCGTACGCGGGCAGCCGCTCGTGGTACCGCTTCGAGGCGGCGGTGGGCGACATCTTCGGCTTCCGGCACGTCCTGCCCACGCACCAGGGTCGCGCCGCCGAGCGGATCCTGTTCTCGATCCTGTGCGCACCGGGCGACGTGGTGCCCAACAACACGCACTTCGATACCACGCGCGCCAACGTCGAGGCGGCCGGCGCCACCGCCGTGGACTTCGTCATCGCCGAGGGGCGGATCCCGTCCGCGCGCCATCCGTTCAAGGGGAACATGGACGTGGCGCGGCTCCGCGCGCTCGTCGCCGAGGTCGGCCGCGAGCGGATCCCGCTCTGCATGCTCACGGTGACGAACAACTCGGGTGGCGGCCAGCCCGTCTCGATGGCCAACGTGCGCGAGGTGTCCGCGGTCTGCCGCGAGCACGGCATCCCGCTCTACATCGACGCCTGCCGGTTCGCCGAAAATGCCTACTTCATCAAGCTGCGCGAGGAGGGGTACGCGGACCGGACGCCGATCGATATCGCCCGCGAGCTGTTTTCCTACGCGGACGGCTGCACCATGTCCGCCAAGAAAGACGGGATGGCCAACATCGGCGGCTTCCTGGCGACCAACGACGACGAGCTGGCGCGCCGGCAGCGGAACCTGCTCATTCTCACCGAGGGATTTCCGACGTACGGCGGGCTCGCGGGACGGGACCTCGAGGCCATCGCGGTCGGTCTCCACGAGGCGCTCGACGAGGACTACCTGCTCTACCGGATCACCTCCACCACCTACCTGGGCGAGCACGTGAGCCGAGCCGGGGTGCCGATCGTTCAGCCGCCGGGCGGCCACGCCGTGTACCTCGACGCCTCGGCGATCTTCCCGCAGATTCCGGCCCTCGAGCTGCCGGGACAGGCGCTGGTGGTGGAGTTGTACCGCGAGGCCGGGATCCGGGCCGTCGAGATCGGCACCGTCATGTTCGGCAGGCGCGACCCCGCAACCGGCGACGAGTCGCCGGCGGCCATGGAGCTGGTCCGGCTGGCCATCCCCCGACGCGTGTACACGCAGAGCCACATCGACTACGTCGTCGAGGGCATCCTCAACGTGTGGGACCGGCGGGAGGCGGTGCGCGGCTACGCCTTCGTCGAGCAGGCGGCGGTGCTGCGGCACTTCACCGCGCGGTTCGCACCGATGTGAGTGGGGGGGTGAAGTGGTCGAGCCCTCAGCCGCAGCGTGGTTCCTTCCCCTGTCACCCTGGGCGCACCGAAGGGGTCATGATTCGGGTCATGCCCCCTTCGTTGCGCTCAAGGTGACGGGGGGCTACTCCACCGCGTACCACTCCTCCCGCACCGCCCGAAACCCCCTTCGGAGATAGTTCGGCAACGCCGCCGGATGGTCCAGCGTGCAGGTGTGCAGCCAGACCCGCGACGGTCCGCCCTGCCACGCCGCACCCACCGCCTCGCTCAGCAGATACTTTCCCCACCCCCGGCCGGTGTACTCCGGCAGCAGCCCGAAGTACGCGATCTCGACCGACCGATCGTCGTGCCGCTTGAGCTCGAAGTACCCGGCGGGCGCCGCCTGCCAGGTGAGCACCCAGAGCGACACCGCCGGGTCGGCCAGGTGCGCACGGATCGCCTCGTCGCTCCAGGGCAACCGGTCCGTCCACCGGAAGGCGCGACCTACCTCGGTATAGAGGTAGCGGTAGAAGGACGCCGGGCAGTCATCGACGCGCTCGATCTTCGGGCCCGGCTCGGGCGCGGGGGCCGCTCGCAGCTCTGCCGGTGAGCCGAGCTCGAGATAGGTGCGCGTGACTTGGGTGGGCATGGGCCAAGAGTCTAACACGAAACGGCCCCGGCGTCTGCCGGGGCCGTTCGGTGCTGGGGTGCTGCTGCAGCGTTACTGAGGTGTGGTGGTGCTGTCGGTGTTCGTCAGGACGCTGTCACCCTGCATGGATTCGGTGCTGCGGTCCATGCCGGCGGAGTCGCTCATCGTGCTGTCCGAGCTCGGGCTCATCGACGTGGTGTCCGTGCCGACACCCGTGGTGCTGGTGGTGTCGTAGCTGGTCTGACCGCTGGGCGGGTTCTGGCTCTCGGTCGTGCTGGTGGTGTCGTAGCCGCTGGCACCCGTCGACGGGTTCAGGGTCGTGTCGGCGGTCATGGCCGTGTCGGCCGGGATGGTGGTGCTGGTGGTGTCGTAGCCGCTTGTCGAGGGGCTCGGCGCCACCGTCGTGTCGGTCTGCACCATCGTGCTGTCGCCCTGATCGGGCGCCGCACCGGTGTCCTCTTCCGATCTGTTGGCGCACGCGGCGAACGTCACAGCCGCCGCCAGGATCCAGAGTGTCTTCATCGGTTTGCTCCTAGTAGCGACCGGTGCCCTGCCCGCGCGGGCGTCGTCGCCGATGGTCGTCATGCGGGCCTTGCTGTGAACCGCGGATCCACGAGCTTCAAGTGAGGCCCGAACATAGCTTGCAAATGATAAGTGCACTAGGTCGTACATCACACTTATTCAGGGAGCCGCATCAGACCCGAAGATCGGCTAAATCCCGGAACAGCTCCAGGGCTCCGGGGTTCGCCAGGGCGTCCGTATTTGTAACCGGTTTGTCGTGAATCAGGTCGCGAACCGCCAATTCCGTGATCTTTCCGCTGAGCGTGCGAGGAATGTCCGCGACCTGCAGAATCTTGCGCGG
This sequence comes from Gemmatimonadales bacterium, assembly GCA_013812695.1. Classification (GTDB taxonomy): domain Bacteria; phylum Gemmatimonadota; class Gemmatimonadetes; order Gemmatimonadales; family GWC2-71-9; genus CAVVWJ01. The sequence goes on from JACCSZ010000010.1 coordinate 8,253, forward strand.
CACGTGGTGGGGGCTCGCATGCTCCCTGATCCGGCTGCGGATGCGGTCCCGCAGACCGTCGTCGAGCACCATACGGTCTCGGAGCCGCACGAACAGCACGATCCGGACGTCGCCCTGCCAGTCCTGACCCACCACGAGGCTCTCCACCACCTCGGGAAGCTGTTCGACCTGCCGGTAGATCTCCGCCGTCCCGATGCGGACCCCGCCGGGATTGAGGGTCGCGTCGCTCCGGCCCAGGATCACCAGTCCGTCGTGCTCGGTGAGGCGCGCCCAATCGCCATGCCGCCAGACGTTTGGGAACACGTCGAAATACGCCGCCCGGTACTTGGCGCCGTCCGGATCGTCCCAGAACGCCACCGGCATGCTGGGGAACGGCCGCGTGCAGACCAGCTCGCCCTCTCGCTCCCTGCACGGTTGGGCCGCGGGGTCGAACACGTCGACCGCCATTCCCAGCCCGCGCGTCTGCAGCTCGCCGCGCCAGACCGGCGCCGCGGGATTGCCGAGCGCGAAGCACGAGATGATGTCGGTGCCGCCGCTGATGCTCGCCAGGTGCAGGTCGCGTTTGATGCAGCCGTACACGTAGTCGTAGCCGTGCGCCGCGAGCGGGCTGCCCGTGGAGAGAATTGCGCGGAGCGAGGACAGGTCATGCGTGCGCGCCGGCGCGAGCCCTTCCTTCTCGGCCAGGGCGAGATATTTGGCGCTGGTTCCGAACACGGTGATCCGCTCGGCCGCCGCTATATCCCACAGGATCGTTGGCGGCGTGAGCGGCGCGCCGTCGAACAGGACCACCGCGGCACCGGCGGCGAGGCCCGAGACCAGCCAGTTCCACATCATCCAGCCGCAGGTCGTGAAGTAGAAGAGGCGGTCGTCCCCGCCGAGGTCGGTGTGCAGCACCAGCTCCTTCAGGTGCTGCAGCAGGGTGCCGCCCGCGCCGTGCAGCATGCATTTGGGAAGGCCGGTTGTGCCGGAGGAATACATGATGAAGAGCGGATGATCGAAGGGCACCCGCACGAAGGACGGGCAGTCGGCCCCGCGGTGCGCGTCGAGCAGCTCGTCCCACCGCACTGCGCCGGGCAGTGCGGACAGGTCGGGGCGAGCCTCGAGATAGGGCACCACCACGACGCGCTCGATGCCCGGAAGGCCGGCGCGAGCCTCACGCACGCGCGCGAGCGAGTCGATCGCCTTGCCGGCGTAGCGATAGCCGTCGGCGCAGACGAGTAGCTTCGGCCGGATCTGCCCGAACCGGTCGAGCACGGCGTTGGCCCCGAAGTCCGGCGAGCACGACGACCACACCGCGCCAAGGCTGGCCGCGGCGAGCATGGCGACGACGGTTTCGGGGAGGTTGGGCAGGAACCCGGCCACGCGGTCGCCGGGCCCGATGCCCAACGCGGCGAACGCGGCCGCGGCCGCCGCCGTCTCTCGCCGGAGCTCGCGGTGGCTCATCCGCCGCTGACGACCGCGCTCGTTCCAGAAGACCAGCGCGTCACGCTCGTCGTCGTGCCGCAGCAGGTTCTCGGCAAAGTTGAGCCGCGCCCCCGGAAACCAGCGCGGGCCGAGCACCGGATCGGGCGGCGCCATCCGATCGAGCCCGACGACCACCTCGTCCCATTGGTCCCGTCCCGGCCGCTCCTCCGCCACGACCCCGCAGAACCGCCACACCGCCGGCCAGAACGCATCAGGCCGGAAGACGGACCACTGATACAGCGAAGAAAAGTCGTCGACCGCTTCCGCGCCGACCGGCCGCTGGTCCCGGACGTGAGCCAGGAACCGCGTCATGTTCGCTCGGGCGACGCGCTCGGGGCTTGGGATCCAGATCGGCTGGGTTACTGGCAGATCGCCTGGCATGCCGCTCACTCTAGCGCTGGGGGATCACCACAGAGGCACAGAGGGCACGGAGGGTCGCGGAGCAGACAACACATTTTCTTGTTGTTCGCTGTGGTCGTGCTCCGTTCCCGGGCCTCTGTGGTGATCCCCCAGCGCGACCATCAAACCGACTAGGACGTCGGCGGATTGAACTGAGCGTGCTGGGTATCGAGCCAGGACTTGTGGTACTCGGGATCCTCGATGCTCTGAGCCACGGTGGCCACCTTGAGGGGCCGGAAGCTGTCCATCATCACCGCCAGCTCCTCGGTGTTCTTGGCGCCGATGCTGGCCTCGGCGCGGCCGGGATGCGGGCCGTGCGGGATGCCGTCGGGATGGTGGGTGATACTGCCGAACTCGATGCCCTTCCGGCTCATGAACTCGCTCGAGGC
>JACCSZ010000018.1 GCA_013812695.1 Gemmatimonadales bacterium
CCGAGGCGATCGACCTGCTCGGCCGCGCCATCCGGGCCGGCCATCCACTCTCCTCCGGCTTTCAGATGGTAGCCGACGAGACCCAGGAGCCGATCTCGACCGAGTTCCGCCGCACCTTCGAGGAGCAGCGGTTCGGCCTGCCGTTCGATGACGCCATCACCGCGATGGCCGACCGGATCACGCTGGTGGACGTGCGGATCCTCACTACCGCCATCCTGATTCAGCGCACCGTCGGAGGCAACCTTGCCGAGGTGCTCGACAACCTCGCCTCCGTCATTCGCGCCCGATTCACCATCAGACGGCAGCTGCGCACCTTTACCGCGCAGGGCCGGATCAGCGGATACGTGCTCGCCGTGCTGCCCATCGCCGTCGGGGCAATCATCTACATGCTCAATCCCGAGTATATCGGCCTGCTCTTCGCCTCCGGGATCGGGCGATTCATGCTGGTCACCGCCGGCGTCATGCAGATCATCGGCTATTTGTGGATTCGTAAAATCGTGAACATCGAGATCTGACGCCCCGTGCTTATCGTAGCCGTCATCCTGATTGCGGTTTCCGCCGCGTTCGTCGCGCTCTTTATCGCCGAAGTGGCGCCGCGCCGCGATGCCGCGCTTACCCGCCGGCTGGCCGAGCTCGCGCATGAGCAGGGCAGCACCCCGGAAGTGCTCCGCCGGCGCCGTCGCCAGGCGCAGGCCGAGCAACTCGCGGGGGTCATCGAGGCCCTGGGCGTCCGCGCCGAGATCGGTTACAAGGATGTTGGTGCGTTACGCCTCCGCTTGATTCAGGCAGGCTTCCCCGACGCGCGCGCGGTGCCGCTCTACCTGGGCTCCCGACTCTTTCTGCCGGCGGCACTCGGGACGGCGATGTTTCTGGCTCTGCCCGTGGCAGGGTTCCAGTGGCTCGTCGCCTTGATCGGGGCCGCCTGGTTCGGCGTGCTGGGTTACGTCTTCCCGCCGGTCTACATCAGTATGCGGCGCAAGGCTAGACAAAAGGAAATGCAGAAGGCGCTTCCCGATGCGCTGGACCTTCTAGTGGTTTGCGTAGAGGCGGGACTGGCGCTGAACCAGGCGCTGGTTCGCGTTTCGGAGGAAACGGAGCGGCTCAGCCCGGTCCTCGCCGAACAGCTCTCGCTGGTCAACCTCGAGATCCGTGCCGGCACCGCCCGGGATGACGCGCTCCGGAACCTGGGCGAGCGTACCGGCCTCGACGACATCAAGTCGCTGGTGGCCATGCTTGTCCAGACCGACCGGTTCGGCACGTCGATCGCCCAGGCGCTCCGGGTCCAGGCCGATACCCTCCGGACCAAGCGTCGCCAGCGGGCTGAGGAGGCGGCGGCCAAGACGACGATCAAGCTGGTCTTCCCGCTCGTGCTCTTCATTTTTCCTGCGATGTTTGTCGTGATTCTGGGACCGGCCCTGATTCAGATCCTGGAGACGCTGCAGAACTTCGCGATGTGAGGTACGTTCGGGCGCTCAACCGTACGCGCGGGCGTGAGCTCGGGGCGCGGGTCGGCCTGGCGGATCGCTGGTGGCTGCGCGCGCGCGGCCTGCTCGGCCGCGCCAGTCTTTCGGAAGGGGAAGGACTGCTGCTTCGCCCCTGTCGCGCCGTGCACATGCTCGGCATGGGATTTCCGCTCGACGTGGCGTTCCTCGATCCTGACGGCGCGGTATTGGCCCTCTACCCTGACCTCGGCCCGGGTGGCCGCACCCAATGGCACCGTCACGCGGTCGACGCGCTGGAATTGCCGACCGGCACGCTGGAAGCCACCGGCACCGTCGTGGGTGACATCATCGTCTGCAGCGCGGAGGAGTTCCGATGAGCGCCGCTCCCAACTTGCACCACATGCAAGTGCCCGGCCTCACGCAGGACGACCGGCCGTCCGTTCTGGAGACGGTGGGGGATACCGGTCTCTCGGGCGAGTTCATCACCGACTTGCTCCTCAAGGTGTTGTACATCCAGGGTGCCCGCAGCGGGCTGCAGGTGATGGAGGTCGTGCGCCTGCCGTTCCAGTTCGTAGACGACCGGCTGCTCGACCTCCAGCAGCGTCGCATGGTCGAGGTCCGCGGGACCAGCGGTCTCAGTCGGGCGGGGTACATCTTCGACCTCACGGGTGCGGGCCGAGACCGCGCCCGCGATGCGCTCACGGCCAATCAGTACGTCGGACCCGCGCCGGTGCCGCTCGACCAATACCGCGCATGGACGCTGAAGCAGTCCATCACCAACGCTCGCGTAACCCGCGACATGGTGCGCGAGGGGTTCCGCGCGCTCGTGCTCGAGGACGCGATGCTGGAGATGCTCGGGCCGGCCATCAATTCGGCCAAGTCCCTGTTCCTGTATGGCGCCCCTGGCAACGGAAAAAGCTTCATCTCCGAGACCATCGCCGGGCTCCTCGGTGGAGCGCTCTACATCCCGTTCGCGATCGAGGTGGACGGTCAGATCCTCCAGCTGTTCGACCCCGTCTACCACCACCCGATCCGTCACGAGCCGGAGTCCATCAGCCGCGGGCATGACCCGGGAGAGTGGCTCAAGCCGATCGAGGATCACGACCGTCGGTTCATCAAGGTGGAGCGCCCCGTCGTGATGGTGGGCGGCGAGCTCACGCTCGATCAGCTCGACCTTCAGTACGACCCGTTCACCAAGATGTATCAGGCCCCGTTCCAGCTCAAATCCAATGGGGGGGTCCTGATTCTGGACGACTTCGGCCGCCAACGGACCCCGCCGCGGGACCTGCTTAACCGCTGGATCGTGCCGCTAGAAAAGCGGATCGACTTTCTGTCGTTGCACACCGGCGGCAAGTTTCCAGTGCCGTTCGATACCCTGCTCATCTTCGCCACGAATCTGGCGCCGGCCGATCTCGTGGAAGAGGCATTTCTGCGGCGCATCCACTACAAGATTCATGTCCTCGGGCCGGACCCCGAGGAGTATCGCGAGATCTTCCGGCGATGCTGCCAGGATCGGGACATCGCGTACCAGGAAGCCGCCGTCCAGCATATCTACGCCCGATACTACGGGCAGATGAGCATCCAGCCCCGCGCCTGCCATCCGCGCGATATCCTGGACCACCTGCTGGACATCTCGCGATTTCTGGAGGTCGAGCACCGGCTCAGCACCGAACTGTTGGATCGGGCGTGCCAATCGTACTTCCTGGACGACTCTACGGCAGCCGGCTCATGACCGAAGCCACTGAGGACCACCGGCAGCACCTGCTTGCCGAGGCGACGCTCTCGCACCGGCTGGAGGAAGTCGAGCGGGAGTACCGCCGGCTTCGACGGCTCAACCTGATGTTCGTCGTCGTCGCCGCGATCATTCTCGGGCTGGGTGTCGCGCTCGTGACGGTCTCGTCGCGCTACGGGGTGCCGGGCACCGTGGCCGACATCGTCGCAGCGCGACAGTTCGTGCTCCGAGGCCCCGACGGCGCCGTCCGGGGTGTGTGGGGAACCGACACCGGGGGCGCGCTGCGCCTCGTGCTTCAGGATGCGCAGGCCAGACCGCGGACGAAGCTCAACCTGCTGAGCGACGGTTCTTCCGGCCTCACGTTTTCGGACAGCGCCGGACGGCCTCGCGCCGTCTTCGCATTTCTTCCCGATCAATCGACCTCCATCGTCCTGGCCGACGAATCCGGAAAGACTCGGGTCGTGCTCGGGATCTCGGACGATGGCGGGTCGACCATGGTGTTCGCGGACCGCAACGGCGCTACCCGCGCCGGTTTGGGGGTGGATCGAAACGGCTCCGGCTCGTTCACGCTCACGGACCGCACCGGCCGCGAGATCACGGAGCCCGAGGCCCAGCCCAGCGCCGCGGAGGAGCCCGACTCGGCGGCAGTAACCCGGGCTCCCGCCAACCGCTAACTCCCTTAATGATGGCCACTCCCTCCGGCTCGGCTGGCGGCCGGGGGCTGGCGGCGGAGGTCCGGAGGCGCGTCGCGTTCCTGCTGGCCACGTCAGCCGGGGCGGCGATGACAGTCCTGGGTCTGATCGGTGAATGGCGCAGCCCGCTCAACGGTGATGCGGCCTGGATTCTCTATTGCGCCCGCCGAATGCTCGATGGTGAGCGCATGTATGTGAACCTCGTCGAGATCAACCCGCCGCTCGTCTTCTGGTTGAACCTGCCGGTCATCTGGTTTGCGCGGCTCACCAGCCTTCCCGAGATCCCTACCTACCGCGGCTTCGTGATAGCGCTTGCGCTCCTGTCCCTCGCTGCATGCGCCGGCCTGCTGCGTCGGGCGTGGGGAGCGGAGGGGCCCGCAGCGCTGGCGTTTCTGTTCGCCGTGACCACCGTGCTGTTCGCGATGCCGGCCGGCTACTTCGGCCAGCGCGAGCACCTCGTTCTTGCGCTGATCACGCCCTACCTTCTGGCGGCAGCGGCGGAGCTTCGCGGAGTGGCGATCGGTCGCGGTTCCGGCGTCGCGCTCGGACTGGCGGCGGCCCTGGCCCTGAGCCTCAAGCCGCACTTTCTGGCGGTGTGGGTGGGCGTGGTCCTGTATGGCTGGTATCGGAACGAAGGCCGGCGGCGGCGCATCGGTGCGATGAACTGGACGATCGCGCTGACACTGACCCTCTACGCGTTGGCCGTGGTGGTCTTTGAACCGTCGTATCTGCAGATTGTCGCGACCCTCGGCACGGCGTACCAGCGCTTCGCCGCACGCTCCGTGGTCAGCATCATGACCCGGGACACCCTACCGCTCTCCGTGCTGGCCGCCCTGCTGGCCTATGCCGGCTTCCGGCGGGCCGTGGGCGATCGCGAGCTCGCCGATGTCCTGGCGCTGGCATCCGGTGGTTTCCTGCTGGCGGTGGTATTGCAAGGCAAAGGCTTCGGCTACCACTATCTGCCCGCGATAGGCACGGGGATTTTTCTACTCCTGGTCATGACGGTCAGCCGTGCCGATCGCGCTGGCCCATTGCTGCGGGTGGCGACGGTCACCTGTGCGGCGCTCATACTCCTGGGGGCGCTCTGGCCATTTCTGCAGGCGTCGGCTCGCCGGGCGCGCGGAGAGCTGAGCCCGATCGATGTGTCGATGCTGCGCGCCGCTGCCGAGGTTCGCGCGCTGGCGGCCGGACGGCCGATTGCCGTCCTGTCACCTCGTCTCGCGGATGCGTTTCCATTGGTGCTCTACAGCGGCACCATGTGGGCGCTTCGAGTGCCCCACCTGTGGTGTATTCAGGCGCGTCCAGGTCAAGTGCGGTCCGCGGCGGAACGTTGGTGCGTCCACGCCGTGGGCGAGGATCTGGCTCGCAGGCAGCCGCCCGTGGTGCTGCTCAGGCGCTGGTCCGCAGCAGGCCCCGCCGACCTCAGCTTCGATTTTTCGAGGGCGCTTCGAGAGGACAAGGGGTTCGAGCACCAGTTCAGGTCGTATGGCCTCACCGGGACTGTCAGTGATTTTCTCGTCTACCGCAGGATACGCCAATGATTCCCCCCGTCCTGCCGCCACCGCGGCGCACTATGATCGGCTAACTGATTATCCGTGAAGCGCTTAAAGGTCGACACTCCGGGCGGGACGGAGATCACAGCCCCACTGGATGACCTGGCACATATTCCGAGGTGCTCCCATCGCCAACGCGAACCGAGGAACGCCCATGCCGCGCCGTGTCGCCGTCGTCCCGATCGCTTCGCTGCTGCTCGTGGGCGCGCTCGCCCTGCTCCCCAGCGCCTGCGCCCGCAACCCCGTCACCGGCAAGAACGAGCTCGCCCTGGTCTCGGAAGCCCAGGAAATCGAGCTGGGCCGGCAGTCGGCGCAGCAGGTCCAGCAGTCGATCGGCTTCTACGAGGACCCGCAGGTCCAGTCGTACGTGTCCAACCTCGGACTCAAGATGGCCAAGGCCTCGGAGCGGCCGGCACTCCCCTGGGAGTTCCACGTCGTCAACGACGCGGCGGTCAACGCGTTCGCGCTCCCCGGCGGCTTCATTTACGTCACCCGCGGACTGATGGCCTCGATCAACAACGAGGCCGAGCTGGTGACGGTGCTGGGCCACGAGATCGGGCACGTCACCAATCGCCACTCGGTGCAGCAGATCAGCAAGTCGCAGGTGGCCA
>JACCSZ010000032.1 GCA_013812695.1 Gemmatimonadales bacterium
AGGGTTCATCCGGACAATGCATAGGCTCTAAGAGCTCATGTTAGAGGTCGAATGCTTGCCGGCGTCGGTCCGCCAGCTGGATGTCGCAACAAGGATCCCATGGCAAAAGCAACCGCCGGCTGGCGGAGCACGAGCGCGATCCCGGTTCCGCCATTCCTTGGGAGCAGGTGCGTCGCGACCTCCTCAAGCCCGAGTGACCTGGCGGCTCGTTGTACGGCCGCAGGCACGGACTGAACTGCTCGACGTGCGACGCTGGGACGAGGAGCAACGTCCCGGTTTAGGCTCGGAGTTTGGTCAAGAAGCAGATCGAGCGCTCAGTCTGCTGGTCCGGACACCTGAGGCCTTTCAGCGCGTTCATCGGGAAATCCGGCGGATTCGGCTGCAGCGCTTTCCCTACGCCATCTACCTTTCGCAGTACGACGAGGTCGTCGTGCTGGCCGTCGTGCACGGGCGCCGGCACCCACGCCGCTGGCAGTCACGCCGCTGAGACCTGACTCGCGCATTCAGCCGACAGAGGCCGGACGGGCGCGGGACTTCACGATGGCGGAAGGCCCCCTGAGAGCGCCGTGGACATAAGATGGAGCGGGCACCGGCTCGAGCGCGTGCTGCTGATGCGCAAGTCGTTAGCAACTGTCTCAAAAATCAAGCCCTCACGAGGGTGCGCTCGGAGTGCCACGGGGTGCCGCTGCGCGCCATCGCATTGAGGATCACGAGCAGCTTCCGCATGCAGGCCGTGAGCGCGACCTTGGCCGGCTTGCCGGCGGCCCGAAGCCGTTGGTAGAAGGTGCGGATCACCGGGTTGCGTTTGCTGGCGACGAGGGCAGCCATGTAGAGCGCCGCGCGCACGGGTGCCCGGCCACCGTAGACCAGGCGCTGGCCGCGCAGGGTCCCGCTGTCCCGATTGAGCGGCGCGACGCCGACCAGCGCCGCGATTTCCTTGGAAGAGCGCCGCCCAAGCTCAGGTAGCTCGGCGAGGAGGGTGAGGGAGACCACGCGACCCACGCCGGGCACGCTCTGGAGGAGATCGTCCTTGACCCGCCACAGCGGACTCGCCTGCACTGCGGTGTGGAGGCCGGTATCGGCCTCGCGCAGGCGGCGCTCGAGGAAGCCGATGTGCTGCTGGAGGTCGCGCCGCACCGCGGGCCGGGCGAGCAGCAGGCGGTTCCGCTCGGCCGTGAGCATCGCGACCAGTTGGCGGCGGCGGGTGAGGAGCGCGTCGAGCGCCTGCACCTGCGCATCCCGGGCGTCGGTCTTCGCGAGCTGCCCCATGGCCTTGGCGAAATCACGGACCTGGCGGGGATTGGCGACGACGGGGAGCCCCGCGGTCGCCAGGGCGGCCACCACGGTCGCCTCATTCCCCCGGTCGCCTCGAGGACCATGACCGTCGGGGCGAGCGCCTGACAGCGGGCCACCAGCTCACGAGCTGTCGCACCCTGGATACTGGCCACGGATTCAGTGAATTGGTAGATACAAGGCAGCGCCACCCGGCCTCGGTACCTTTCCAACATCTCCCTACCTGAGCCAGTGTGAGATCGGTGAATGGGGCGGTCCAAGGACTTTTGCTCCCGTGCCTGCTGCTGGCGGGGTGCGGCGAGCCCAACGGCTTCGAGCGGGGCTGCCAGTCGCAAGTCAGCTTCTCAGCAAGCGCTGGGCTGACGCCCCAACTCGGGTGGTCGCCCGATTGCAAGCTCGGCCTCGTGGCCGTCGCCGTCTACCCGGGCCTTTCACAGACCCCCGGCGAGCGCATCTCCGCGGAATGGATGATCCAGGCCGAAGGCCAGCTGGGACCGGACAATCTCTTGCAGGCGCCGCTCCGTTACGGCGAGTTGCCAAGCGGGGCTATCTCGAGGCAAGGCCCTCAGCCGCTGGTTGCGGGCGGACATTATGTCGTGCAAGGCTGGGTGTATGACCTGGAGGGACGACCGATCGGTGCGGGGACCACGGCGTTTCGCCCGTAGTTGGACCGGCAGAGGATCATGGACACTCTCTTTTGTGACCGACTGTCAACAGATCTTCAACTAAGTACACGTCATCATCGTGAAGACCCAGTACTACACGGCTGCCAGCGTCGACGGATTCATCGCCACCCTCGACGATTCACTCGAATGGCTCTTCCCGCTCGGCGATGTCGAGGCCACGAGTTATCCGGTCTTCATACGTGAAGTCGGCGCGCTGGTCATGGGCTCCGCCACGTACAAGTGGATGCTCCGACACGTCGTAGGTGCGGAGCCCGGGCAACCGCAGCCCTGGCCGTACAAGCAGCCGGCCTGGGTGTTCAGCTCCCGCGCGCTCACGCCGGTGCCCGGTGCGGACATTCGCTTCGTCCGCGGGGATGTCCGGCCCGTGCACGCGGAGATGGTCGCGGCCGCCGGCGGGAAGAACGTCTGGATCGTGGGTGGCGGCGAGCTGGCAGGCCAGTTCTACGATCACGGCCTGCTCGATGACCTGTTCGTGCAGGTCGGCTCGGTCACGCTGGGCGCTGGGAAACCGCTGTTGCCGCGGGCCATCGTCAGTCCCCCGCTCCGTCTCATGTCGGTGAGAGCGGTCGGTACCGGGTTCGCGGAGTTGCACTACGAGGTACCGCGGCCGTCGCTCGCAGGTGATTAGGCATCCCCTGGGCGGCCGCATGCAGTCGCTCAAGTGAGGGAGCTTCACGTATGCCGCCTACCGCCACGTGGCGCGTCCGACCTGCTCGGCATGCCGACCGGGCCTTCATCCTCGGACTGGTCCCTCGTCTCGCGGAGGGCTTCCCCCTTCCAGCGTGGCGCTCCGCGGGGGAAGTCACGCGCGCGGAGACTGCGTCGCTCGATGCGGCGCTGCAAGCGATGCCGGCGGGTGCCGAGCTGCTGGTCGCCGAAAGTGCCGACCACGAGCCCGCGGGCTTCGTCTATCTGGAGCAGCAGCTGGACTACTTTCGGCGCCCGCATGGCCACGTATCGATCCTCGCGGTGGCGACGAAGGTCGAGGGACAAGGCGTGGGTCGGCTGCTCCTGAAGGCCGCCGAACGCTGGACTCGCGACATGGGGCTCGGTCTCCTGACGCTGAACGTGTTCGCGAACAATGACCGCGCACGGAGTGTCTACGAGCGCCTGGGCTACGCGGCAGAAACGCTCCGGTACGTAAAGACGCTGTGACCGGTCCGCCGGTATCCCGGCAGCCGCCGATCTCCGTACTTCACCCGCGAGCCCCTGGAGGCACGCGACCATGAAGGACCTGACGATCGTACTGGAAGATCGGCCTGCCGCGCTCGCCGAGATGGGCGAGGCCTTGAGCCGCGCGGGGGTGAGCATCGATGGTGGAGGAGCTTGGGTGGTGGACGGCCGCGGCGTGGCCCACTTCCTCTTTGCCGACGGAACCGCCGCCCGCAGGGCGCTCGAGGCCGCTGGTATCCGGGTTCTCGAGGAGCGGGACGTGCTCGTTCAGCGGTTGAAGCAGGACGTGCCTGGTCAACTCGGCCTGCTCACCCGTCAGATGGCGCAGGCCGGCGTCAATATCGAAGCCCTGTACAGCGATCACGATCACCAACTGATCCTCGTCGTCGATGATCTGGTTCGAGGGCGGGAAGTTTCAGAGGCATGGTCGCCTGAGGGTCGGCCGTGAGATTCATCCGCCGGAGGGCGCGCACGCGCCGAGCTCAGTCGCTCGGCGTGCCGCGGTCCACACGGGCGATGAAGCAGCCGGCCTCGCGGTACTGCGACATGACGGCCTCCGAACAGGGAGCTCCAAGTTACGGGCGCAGGAGTGCGCGGGCCTCCCGGATCATGCGTTGGAACTCGGCGGCGCGCCGTCCACTCCGCTGCCGAGGCGAGCATACCCGATCGCCGCGAGCGCCACCGCGATCTCCTCGAGAATCGCCGGATCGTCGATCGTCGCCGGCACCGTATACGGCGCCCCGTCCGCGATCTTCTTGATCGTCCCGCGCACGATCTTGCCCGACCGGGTCTTGGGCAGCCGCGTGACCACCGTCGCCGTCTTGAACGACGCCACCGGACCGATCCGCTCGCGGACCAGCTCCACCAGCTCCGCCGTCAGCTCCTCGCGGTTCCGGACCGCGCCCGCCTTGAGCACCACGAGGCCAAGCGGGACCTCGCCCTTGAGCGCGTCGGTGACCCCGACGACCGCGCACTCCGCGACGTCGGGGTGCGCCGCCAGCACCTCCTCCATCGCCCCGGTGGACAGCCGGTGCCCGGCCACGTTGATCACGTCGTCGGTGCGGCTCATGATCCAGAGATAGCCGTCCTC
>JACCSZ010000042.1 GCA_013812695.1 Gemmatimonadales bacterium
GGCGGGGTCTCGTGCGGCGAGACTCCGTGCCGGCGCCGTCCGCCGGATTGACGGGCGAGTTGGTCGGACGCACCGAGCGCGCGCTCGACAGCATGCTCGCCGCCCGGTCCGGCTCGCCCGGGCTTCGCCCCGACCCCGCCGCGCGGCTCGAGATCAATACTCTGGCGGACTTCGATGCGGCGGACGTCATCGCCTTTCGGGTGGTCGACACGCGCGTCCGCTACGCCGTGTCGCTTCGCGTGCGCCGGCTGAGCGCGGGGGGCGACACGCTCGTCGCCGCGGCGGTCATGGTCTGGGACAGCGCGGGCGCGTGGCGGCAGGACATCTTCCGCCCCACCCTGCTCCGGCTCCGCGGCGGGCGGCTCGAGCCCTGGAAGTCGCGCGAGCGCGCCGTCTTCTGGCGCCGGCTCCAGCCCATCAGCGACTTCGCCTTCCGCCGCGACAATCTCTGGATGGAGCAGGTGGACGTGCGCGACGCCAGCGTGCGCTGGGGGATCGTGCAGCCGCGCGAAAACGTCGTGGTGGCCGCAGCGGCGGTCCAGGGACCGTGTCGATGAAGATCTATACCCGGACGGGCGACGAGGGCGAGACCGGACTCTTCGGCGGCGGGCGTGTGGCCAAGGACCACCCGCGGGTGGCCGCGTACGGCGACGTCGACGAGCTCAATTCGGCCATCGGCGTGGCGCGGGCCGCCCAGCCGGCGCAGGTCTTCGATGCGCTGCTCGAGTCGGTGCAGCGCGACCTGTTCGCCATCGGGGGCCACCTCGCGACGCCGGATCCCGAGAAGGTGGCCAAGGCGCTGGCCAAGGCCGAGCTCTCGGACGAGCGCATCACGGAGTTCGAGCGGGTGATGGACGAGGCCGACACGGAGCTGCCGCCACTTCGCGCCTTCGTGCTGCCGGCAGGGACGCCCAAGGCGACGGCGCTCCATCTGGCCCGCACGGTGTGCCGGCGCGCGGAGCGGAGCGTCGTGCATCTCGCGCGTGAGGACCGCGTGCCAGCCCTCTTCGTGGTCTATCTCAACCGGCTGTCGGATCTGCTCTTCACGCTGGCGCGGCTGGCCAACCACCGCGACGGCGCGGGCGACGTCACATGGTAGCGGCCGGCACGGCGCTCGACCCGGTCGTCGTCACGCATGCGTTGGGGCAGTATCCGGTGTACGTGGCCCCGGGGGCGCTCATGCAGCTCGAAGGGCTGGTCGCCCGACACCTTGGCTCCGTACGCATCGCGATGATAGCGGATGCGTCAGTGCACGCGCTGCTGCAGTCGAGCCGGCTCGGGCGGGGTCCGTGGAACGGCTCGGCGATCACATTTCCGCCGGGAGAGGCGTCCAAGACCCGCGATCAGTGGGCGCGCCTCAGCGACGCGCTGCTCGCCGGGGCCTACGGCCGTGACAGCGGCATCGTCGCCATGGGCGGCGGCGTCGCGGGGGATCTGGCCGGCTTCGTCGCCGCCACCTACCTGCGCGGCATCCCGTACGTCCAGGTGCCGACCTCGCTGCTCGCGATGCTGGACGCGTCGGTCGGCGGCAAGACCGGCGTGGATACGCCGCGGGGGAAGAACCTGATCGGGGCGTTCCATCCGCCTGGGGCCGTGATCGCGGACCCTTGCGCCCTCACCACGTTGCCGGAGCGCGACTACCACAGCGGGATGGCGGAAGCGGTCAAGCATGGGTTGATCGCGGATGCGGAATATTTCGCCTGGATGGAGCGAGAGACCGATGCCCTGCTCGGGCGGGACGTGGCGGCGCTCACGCATCTGGTGCGGCGAAGCGTCGAGATCAAGGCCGCGGTGGTGAGCGGCGACGAGCGCGAGGCCGGGCGCCGCGCCATCCTGAACGCCGGGCATACGGTGGCTCATGCGCTCGAACAGGCCACCGAGTATCGGATCTCGCACGGTGAGGCGGTGGCGCTCGGCCTGATCGCCGAGTGTGCGCTGGCGGCAGCACTGGGCGTGGCGCCGGCGGGCCTGGGCGACCGGGTCTCGGGGTTGCTCGGCCGGCTCCGACTGCCGGTTCGGCTGCCGGCGCCGATCGACTCGGGTCGCCTGGTTCAGGCGATGGCCAGCGACAAGAAGAACCGGGGTTCGGCGGTCCGGTTCGCGCTGGCGCGCGGGCTCGGGGCGATGTCTGAGGGCGATCGGTGGACGCACCCGGCGTCCGAGACAGCCATCCGGAAGGCTTTGGAGACGATCACCTGAGCGATCCTTCGCGCCGCTCGGGATGACGTGTCATATCATATTGTCGCTTCTAAACTTACCTCTGCATGATCAGTCACCACGTCTCCCCAGCCCAGTTGAAAAGTGGATAAACTCACCAACCAACTACCCCAGAACGATTTGTGATGTGGAAACCACTTTTTGCTTGACCGTGCCCACGGCGATTCCTATATTCAATGCTCTCTCCTCGGCCTGCCCGGCCGCCCATTTCGTAGCCATCGCCGTTTGTCCAACTCACC
>JACCSZ010000069.1 GCA_013812695.1 Gemmatimonadales bacterium
GCGATCGACCGCGCCGGCTGCCCGGCGGCAAGCGCGTCGCGCACCGGCTCGAGCACGCGCTGCTCGAGCTTCGCCTGAGCGTCGCCGGACTTGGCGACGCGGGCGGTCTTGTCGAGGCGCCGCTCGACGCTCGCGAGGTCGGCCAGGCCGAGCTCGATGTTGATGATCTCGCGGTCCCGAACGGGGTCCACCGTCCCCATGACGTGTTGCACGTCGGCATCCTCGAAGCAGCGCACCACGTGGACGATCGCGTCCACCTCGCGAATGTTCGCGAGGAACTGGTTGCCGAGCCCCTCGCCTTCACTCGCCCCTTTCACCAACCCGGCGATGTCCAGGAACTCGACCGCCGCCGGCACCGTCCGTTCTGGGGTCACGAGGCGCGCCAGCGTCTCCAGGCGCGGGTCGGGCACCTGGACGATCCCGGTGTTGGGCTCGATGGTCGCGAAGGGGTAGTTCGCCACCAGCGCCTTCGCCGCGGTGAGCGCGTTGAAGAGGGTGGACTTGCCGACGTTGGGAAGACCGACGATTCCGAGTCGCAACATGGACGGTGGCTATTGCCAGGGGGCGAGGCGGCAGCCCGGCCGACGCCTCAACGATTGCAGCGGGACATCGCGCGCTCGATGCCTTCGTCGAGCCAGCACTCCGCGGCCTCAGCCATCGGATCCAGCAGGTCGATCAGCACCTGATGTTCGTCGGGCTCGAACGGCCCCAGGACGAAGTCGGCGAGATCCGTCAGGCCGTCGGGGACCGGACCCACGCCGATGCGCAGGCGGGCGTAGTCCTGGCGCCGGAGCGTGCCCTCGATGCTCTTGAGCCCGTTGTGGCCGCCGGCCGTGCCCGCTCCCCGGAGGCGGAACCTGCCGAGCGGAAGGGCGACGTCGTCGACCAGGACCAGCAGGTCGGCCGACGGGTCGAACCCCGAAAGTGTCTGGAGCGGCGCGAGAGCCGCGCCGCTCCGGTTCATGTACGTCTGGGGCTTCAGCACACGAACGGGCAGCCCCTCGCGCGTGCCTTGCGCCTGCCGTGCCCGCTCCACCCGCCGGAAAGCGCCCAGCCTCCAGCGCGCGGCGAGATGGTCGGCCAATCGAAACCCGGCGTTGTGCCGGGTCTCGTCGTACTCCGGGCCGGGATTTCCCAGGCCCACGATGACGCGCAGCGGTCAGGCCTTGGTTTCGGTCTCGTCCTCGTCTTCAGCCTTCGGCTTGCGGATGAGCTCCGGCTCGGTCGTGGCGACTTCCTCGACGACGGCCGGTGCCTCCTCCGTGCGGGGTGCGACGACCGTACAGATCGGGGTGTCGGGATCGTTCATGATCCGGGCCTTCTCAATCCGGATGTCGCGCACGAAGAGCGAGTGGCCGATGGTCAGCGCCGTGACGTCGAGCTCGACATGCTCCGGGATGTCGCTGGGCAGCACCTCGATCTCGAGCTCGCGGAGGACATGGTCGAGCACGCCGCCGGAGTTCCGCACCCCATCGGGCACCCCGACGAGCCGTACCGGCACCGCGAGGGTGATCTCCTCGTCGACGCGAACCTCGTAGAAGTCGAGATGGAGGATGTCGGCCGGACGAAGCGAGTCGCGCTGGATCTCGCGAATCAGGGCCTTCACCGGCGCGCGGCCGTCGACGGTCACGTCCAGGATGGTGGTCCCGGCGCTGATGCCGACCAGCATCCTGGTGAGCGCCGAGGAATCGACGGTGACCGGCTCCGCCTCGCGCCCGTGACCGTAGATGACGCCGGGCACCTTGCCCTCGCGGCGGAGCGAGCGCGCCGCGCCTTTGCCCCGCGTGGTGCGTGATGCGACCTGGAGGTTCGCCTGTTGTGCCATGATCTGAATCCTTCGCGTGAAGCGTCAGTCGAACAGCGAGCTCACCGACTGGTCGCTGTGCGTGTATCCGATGGCCTTGGCCAGCAGCCCGGCGATCGAGAGCACCTTGAGCCGATCGAACCGGCGCTCGGGCGGAATCGCGATGGTGTTGCTCACCGCCACTTCCTTGACCGGCGACGCCATCAACCGGTCGACCGCGGGTCCCGAGAGCAGGGAATGCGTGGCGCAGCAGTAGATGTCGCGCGCGCCCAGTCGCTTGAGAGCCGTCACGGCCTCGGCCATCGTGCCTGCGGTGTCGATCATATCGTCGGGAATCAGGCAGTCCCGGTTCCCGACCTCGCCGACGACGTTCAGCACTTCGGCCACGTTGGCCGACGGCCGCCGCTTGTCGATGATGGCGAGCGACGCGTTGAGCCGCTTGGCGAAGCCGCG
>JACCSZ010000078.1 GCA_013812695.1 Gemmatimonadales bacterium
TGTCCGCCCCACAGAAAGAACTGTCGCCCAAGTACTTCTACGATCAGCGCGGCTCCGAGTTGTTCGAGGCCATCACCCGGCTGCCGGAGTACTACCCGACGCGCACCGAGCGCAGGCTGCTCGAAGGATGGATGCCCGAGCTGATGGTCCAGCTCGGCACTCGCACGCTCATCGAGCTCGGCGCCGGTAACGCCGAGAAGAGCCGGATCATCCTCGATGCCATGCGGGCGGCGGGGATGGCGGAGATGTACGTGCCCATCGATGTGAGCGCGACGTTTCTGAGCCAGACGGCGGCGCGGCTCCGGCGGGAGTATCCGGGCCTGACGGTCGAGCCGGCGATCGCCGACATCGCGGACGAGCTCAACCTGCCGCGCCGGTTCCCGCGACCGGCGCTGTTCGCGTTCCTGGGCAGTACGATCGGCAACTTCTATCCGCCCGCGGCCATCCGGCTGCTGGCGCGCGTGCGGGCGGCCATGGAGCCCGGCGACCGCTTCCTGATGGGCGTCGACCTCCGAAAAAACATCGCGCAGATCGAGGCGGCCTACAACGACAGCCAGGGCGTGACGGCGGAGTTCAATCGGAACATGCTGCTGGTGCTGAACCACGAGCTGGGCGCGAACTTCGATCCGGGCGCCTTCGAGCACCGCGCGTTTTACGACAGGATGACGCACCGGATCGAGATGCACCTCGTCTCCACGCGCGATCAGCGCGTCGCCATTCCGGGCCTCGAACCGGTAGCGTTCGCCCGGGGCGAATCGATCCGGACCGAGATCAGCTGCAAGTACGATCGCCGGAGCGTGTCGGCGCTGTTCGTCGCGGCCGGACTCCGCATCGAGGCGTGGCCCACGGATCCCCTGACGCCGTTTGGCCTCGTCGTGGGCGCGCCCGCATGACCACGCTCAGCCGCGCCGGCCTCGAGGCCGACCTCGCGGCCAACATCTTCGCGGCGGCGCCGGCCGCGTCGCTCCCCCCCGGCCGGGTCGGCGCCGAGGTCGAGCTGATTCCGGTCGAGACCACCACCGGGCGGCGTTGTCCCATCGAGGGCGACGGGTGCTGTGCCACGCTCCCGTTTCTCCGCCGTCACGGGGCCCGTCAGGGCTGGACCGAGACCCGGACGGCGAAAGGCACGCCCTGCTTTGCGCTTCCCGGGGGCGGCACGCTGACGTTCGAGCCTGGCGGCCAGCTCGAGTACAGCTCACCGCCATGCCGATCGCCGAGCGCGCTGCTCGGGCTGCTCAGGAGCGTGGTGCTGCCGCTGCGTGCGGCGGCAGCCAACGATGGAATCGAGCTGCTGGTGGTGGGGATCGATCCGGCGAACGGCATCGAGGGCGCCCCTCTGGTCCTCCGGACCACGCGCTACGAGCGGATGGCGGAGTACCTGGCGCGGCGCGGCACGGCAGGGGCGCGCATGATGCGGCAGACGGCGGCATTCCAGATGGCGCTCGATATGGATGACCAGCCTTGGCTCCGCTGGCGGGTGCTCAACGCCATGGCGCCTCACCTGGTGGCGATGTTCGCCAATTCTCCGAAGTACGCGGGCCGGGCCACGGGCGTATCGAGCGCCCGCGCCCAGGTCTGGCGCGCCCTCGACCCGACCCGAACGGGGCTGCCGTACGGTGCGCGCGCGCCCATCGCGACGTACCTCGACTTCGCGCTCGATGCGCCGGCCATCCTGCTCCCGACCGTGGACGGCGAGCACCTCCGCTTCGGCGACTGGCTCGAGCGGGCGGCGGTGACCCTGGACGAATGGCGCGACCACCTCTCGACGCTATTTCCCGAAGTCCGGCCGCGCGGCCACTTCGAGCTGCGCTCGGCCGACGCGGTGCCGCCGCAGTGGTACGCCGCGCCGCTGGCTTTGGCAGTCGGCGTGGTCTACGAGCGCCGGGCCCTCCGCGCCGCCGCCGACCTGCTCGGTGCGCCCGACCTCGGCCTGCTCGACCGGGCGAGCCGTCTGGGCCTCCGCGATCCGGCGCTGGCAAGCACGGCCGCCGACCTGGCGCAGATCGCCCTCGAGGGCTGCGCGGGGCTTGGCCCGGCGTACTTCCATCCGTCCGACCTCGAGCAGGCACGGACGTTCTTCGACCAGTACACGCGACGGGCACGGTGCCCGGCCGACGATCTGCAATCGGTGAGGGTTGTGGCGGCGTAGCGCCGGGCCAGGGAAGGGGAGCGCCCGGATGTTCACCACAGAGGCACAGAGGTCCACTGAGAAGCAACAAAGCATTCTGTTGCTCCCCGTTCGGGCCTCTGTGCCTCTGTGCTGAATACCCGGCGCGGTTTGCACCGGAACCTGCCTGCGTCGTGATACCCTAGCTCGCCGGCACGAAGCTCCGGGCCGGATCGATCCCGCACCCCGCCCACACCGTCCGGATGTAACTCCCTTCTCCGAGCGTGGCGTGCGTCTCTCCCGAGGCGATCTTCCGGTCCGTAGTGCACGACGCGTCCCAGACCAGCGGGGACACCGTCGTTACGGTGAACGTCCGGCTCGTCGTCCCCCGACTCCACGTGAACGTGCCGCTCCGGCTAAATGTCCCGTTCGGGAGCGGCTCGCCGAACACGAGGCTCTCGCCCGCCTCCGGCGTGAAGCTGAGCAGGAGATTGTGACCGATGGTGGCATCCGCGCGTCCCGGGACGCTCCGCACCACCGTCACCTGGTTGCTCAGGGAGGCGCCCTGGGCATTCCCCGTAAGCATCCGGGTGCCGTTCCGCACGGCGGTGTAGGTTCGCGTGGCGTCGGGATTGGTGAACTCGAAGTTGAGATCGGCCAAGGTGGCCGTTACGGCCAGGCCGGGGGCGTTCGGGGTCGGATCGGACACGGTAATGGCCCCGGTAATGTCCAGCGTGCCGCCCCGAAAGCCGGTAAAGCTGCACGCCGGAAGCGCGAAGGTGTACGTCGCGGCGTCCGGCACCAGGTCGCCATCCGTGTCGGTTTCGTCGTCCACCGTGGCGCAGCCCGCCGGCGCGGTTGGGGCTACGAGGCCCTGTGCCGCAGGTGTCATGAGCGCTCCCACTGCCTGCTCGACCTCGTCGCCCTCGGCGGCGCCGATGTCGCTGACTTCTGCCGCCGGCACCGTGGTGGCGGAAGGATTCGTCGAGTCGCTGCAGGCGGTGAGTGCCAACAGCATCACACCTCCCGCGGCCCTCGAGACGCGTACAGCCCACTGAGAGTCCGGCGCATGGTCGACACTCCTTCGGGAACGGGTTGCAGGGGTGCAGTCGGAAGGCTCGTGCCTGAATCGGTCGGATGGACGTGCTCGATTGCGGTCTGTTAAGGCAGCCGGGTTGTGAGGGGTGTCACGCCTTGCACTCGCCGATTGCCTTAGTTTCTGCATCGCATGGGGACGGCGTCGCTCACAGTCGGCGCGTTCCCTGACCAACCGTTCGTATTACCTCGCTCGTGGGTGCCGCCCAGGCGGGCCGCGGGCCGAAGCTTCCTCTGGAGGGCCGCATCATGACGTCTCCCTACTCTTCATCTTCCAACACCACCCCGGGCTCCCCTGGCCGCACGGTCGTCGGACTGTTCACCGATCGCTCGGATGCCGAAGACGCGATCCGCGATCTCAAGGAAGCCGGTTTCAACGACAAGCAGGTCGGCGTCGCCTTGCGCGACCGCGACGAGCAAAAGCAGCTCATGCAGGACACCGGCAGTACTGCGGCGGAGGGCGCCGCAACCGGAGCCCTCAGCGGCGGCGTGGTAGGCGGACTCATCGGCCTGCTCGGCTCGTTGCTGATTCCTGGCGTCGGCCCGATCGTCGTGGGTGGCGTGCTCGCCTCGGCGCTTACCGGAGCCGGGATCGGCGCGGCTACCGGCGGCCTCATCGGCGGGCTCATGGGGCTCGGCGTGCCCGAGGAAGATGCCCAGCACTTCAATCGCGGGATCGAGTCCGGCTCGATCCTCGTTACGGTGAACGCCGGGGACCGCATTCCCGAAGCGCTCGCCATCCTGCAGGCGCATAATGTGGATCTCGGACCCTCGGGCGTGGGGCGGTTCCAGGACACGGGCACCGCAGCCCGCGACTTGGGCACCGCTCGCACTGAGGTCGAGCGCCGCCCCGTGGTCCGCGAAGAGCTCAGCTTCGAGAACAAGGAGCGCCGCCGGGGGGCCCAGGCCGGTTACGCCGGTCCCGAGCGCCGGGTAGCACTGGTCTAGGCAGAACCTCGTTGTAGGTGGGGCGGGGG
>JACCSZ010000113.1 GCA_013812695.1 Gemmatimonadales bacterium
GCCGCGACCTGCTCCGCGCCGCCGGGGCGACGAGCAGCAGCAGGCCGAGCAGGAGGAATGCGACGCACGTGAGCGGGGCGGGGCGGCCGGGAAACACCCGCGCGAGCTGGCTGACCTGGTCGGCGAAGAACAGCGTGTCGAGACGCAGGTCGATGGGGAACAGATACTGGGCGAGGAGCAGCGCCGCGAGCGTGGCGGTGAGCGTGGCGGTGACTTGCCGGAGCCGCCCGGCGCCGATCCGGAGTGCGAGCAGCGCCGTGCCGGCCAGCACGAACAGGATGGCGTCGAGCGGCTGCGCGGCCGGCAGGAACAGCGCCCTCGGCACCAGCGGCACGTACCCGTACACGTACCCCTGGAGCAGGGCCACGCCGAGGCCGATCGCGAGGGTCGCGGCCACGACGGGGAACCGGTCGATCCGTGCGACGGCCGTGCTTCGATCGGCCATGGACGACGCCATGCCTTCGGAGAGACTTCGCTTTGGGGGTGGTCTGATCCTACAAGATAGCCAGCGGAACCCGTTTGCGGGGGCTGATCCGGCTGCGGACAGTGGTGCCTGACCCGAGACATCCCCCAAGCCCTCGCTGACCGTGGCCGAAGCCAGGGCTCAGGGGAAAGACCGGAAAAGCGATCCTACGCCTCCACCAGGCTCGGACCCGCGGCCAGCGGCTGCGCCACCGATTCGGCCGCCTCGACGGGCCGGTGCTCCGCCGCGATCAGCAGGTAGAACACCGGCACCACGAACAGGGTGAACAGCGTCCCCACGGTCATGCCCGTCACCAGAACGGTGCCGATGCTGTTCCGCGCCTCGGATCCCGGCCCCGAGACCAGCACCAGCGGGAAGTGCCCGCACACGGTGGCCACCGAGGTCATCAGCACCGGCCGGAGCCGCGTCACCGAGGCTTCGCGGATCGCGGCCAGCTTGGCGAGACCGTCCTTCTGCAGCCGGTTGGCGAACTCTACGATCAGGATGCCGTTCTTCGCGATCAGTCCCACCAGCGTGATCAGCCCGACCTGCGAGTAGATGTTGATCGTGGTCAGGTCCAGGAAGCTGAACAGCAGCGCGCCCGAGATCGCCAGCGGCACCGAGCCCAGCAGCACGATCAACGGGTCGCGGAAGCTCTGGAACTGCGCCGCGAGCACCAGGTAGATCAGCACGAGCGCGAACCCGAGCGTGACGGTGAGCGCCGCGCCCTCTTGCCGAATCTGTCGCGATTCTCCCCCGTAATCGACGGTGAGGGCGGGCCCGCTCGCCGCGGCAGCCGCGGCCTCGAGGACCCGCAGGCCTTCCTCCTTCGTGACGCCCGGCTGAACGCCGCCGAACACCCGCACGGCGTTCCGCTGCTGAAATCGGTTGAGCGTTCTCGGCGCGGTGGTCGTCTCGATGCGGGTGAACGTCGACACCGGCACCAGCTCCCCGCTCGGGGTCTTGATCTTGAGATCGAGCAGCGGCGCCACGCTGGCGCGGTCCGCTTCGCCGATCTGGGGGATGACCTTGTAGCTCCGGTCGAAGAAGTTGAACCGGTTGACGTAGCCGCCGCCGAGCAGGGTGCCGAGCTCCTGGCCGACGCTGGCCAGGTCGAGGCCCAGGTCGGCCACCTGCTCGCGGTCGATCACTACGCGCGCCTCGGGCAGGTCGATCTTGAGGTCGGTGTCCACGTAGAGGAACTTGCCGCTCTGCCAGCCCGCGCCGACGACCTGGCCCACGGTCTCGAGCAGCTGCTCGGGCGGCGCCTCGCTCTGGAGTATCAGCTCGACGTCGTACTGCCCCGGCGTCGGGAGCGGCGGATCGAGCCGCGGGAACACCCGCACGCCGGGCACCTGCGAGACGGCGCCGAACACCTCGCCGTACATCGCCTCGGTCGAGCGGTCGCGCTCCTTCCAGTCCTTCGTGACCATCCCTCCGAACCCACCCCACGCCGCGGTCAGCGACCACATGAACTCGGCCTCGGGGAATCCCTGCACCCGGCTGATCACGTCCAGCGACGCGCGGTTGGCCGCTGGAAGCGACGCATCGGGGGGCGCTTCCATGAAGAAACTGATGTGGCTCTGGTCCTCGACCGGCGCCAGTTCCCGCCGCGAAAAGGAGTACAGCGGCCAGGCGGCCGCCATGACCAGGAGCGCGGCCGCGACGATCCCCCAGCGCATCCCGAGCGCGCCGTCGAGCCCCCGCGCGTAGGTGCGGCGCACCGCCTCGAAGCCGCGGTTGACCAGGGCGGTGAGCCGCCCTTCCTCGCCGTGCGCGTGCACGAAGCGCGAGCTCATGACCGGCGACAGCGTCACCGCCACGATGCCCGACACCACGACCGCGGCGGCGAGCGTGATTGCGAACTCGAGGAACAGCGAGCCGGTGAGCCCGCCCTGGAACGCGATCGGGGTGTACACGGTCGCCAGCGTGATGGTCATGGCGATGATGGGGCCGACCAGCTCGCGCGCGCCGACGAGCGCCGCGTCGATCCGCGACTTGCCCAGGCGCACATGCCGCTCGACGTTCTCGACCACGACGATCGCGTCGTCCACCACCAGGCCGACCGAGAGCACGATGGCGAGGATGGTGAGCAGGTTCAGGCTGAAGCCCAGGGCGTACATCACGATCGCCGCCCCGACCAACGAGACCGGCATGGCCACGAGGGGCACCAGCGCCGTGCGGATCGACCCCATGAACAGGAACACCACCAGTCCGACGATCCCGATGGTCTCGGCCAGAGTCTTGGTGATCTCGGTGAGCGCGTCCTCCATGAAGCTGGTGCCGTCGTACACCAGGCGCATGTCGATGTCCTTCGGCAGCGTCGGCCGGATCCGCTCCATCTCCGCCCGGAGCCGGTGCGCGACATCGATCTCGTTGGTGCCGACCAGCGGCCAGACGCCGAGGTAGACGCCTTCCTTGGCGCCGTACTTGGCGACCAGGTTCGGCTCCTCCGCCCCCAGCTCGACCCGCGCCACGTCGCTCAGGCGCACGATGGCCCCGTCCCGGTCGGCGACGATCAGGTCGTCGAACTCTTCGACCGAGCGGAGGTCGGTGTTCGCGAGCAGGTTGACCTGGACCAGGTTGCCCTTGGTCTGGCCGACCGCCGCGAGATAGTTGTTCCGCCGGAGCGCCGCCTGCACGTCGCCCGGCGCGAGGTTGAGGGCGGCCAGACGCTCGGGATCGATCCAGACCCGCATGGCGATCTGCCGGCCGCCCTCGAACGTCACCCGCTGGACGCCCGGAAGGGTCGAAAGCCGCGGCTGAAGGGAGCGCAGCAGCCAGTCGGTCACCGCGGGGACATCGCGCTCGGTGGACGTGAAGCTCAGGTAGAAGGTCGCGTAAGGCCGGTCGGCGCGTTGCACCTCGACCACCGGCGGCTCGGCTTCTGCCGGCAGCTCGGCGCGGACCTGCTGCAGCCGAGCGGTCACCTCCGCGAGCGCGGCTGTGCTGTTGTGGTCGAGCTTGAGCCGCACGGTCACGGTGCTGACGCCCGCGCGGCTGGTGGACTCGACGTAGTCCACCCCGCTGATCGCCGACACGGCACTCTCGATAGGGGTCGTCAGGAAGCCGCGGACAGTCTCGGCGCCGGCGCCGTAGTACACGGTGGTGATCACCACCGACGAGCTCTCGATCTGGGGGTACTGCTGCACCGGCAGGGCCGTCAGCGCCCGCCAGCCGATCAGCACGATGACGAGGTTGACCACGACCGCCAGCACCGGGTGGCGGATGAAGACATCGGTGAACGAGCGCATGCTACTTGCTCCCGGCGGGGGGCGTGGCCTGGCTATCCGCGACCGCGACCAAGACCGCCTCGCGCAGCTTGAACGAGCCCGACGTGGCCACCCGATCGCCCGCCGAGAGGCCCTCGAGGATCATGACCTCGTCACCGACGACCGCTCCGCTTCGCACCGGCTTGAGGTGCGCGCGCAGCTTGTCGTCCTTGTCCGGCGCGATCAGGAAGACGTGGTCGCCGCCGGGTCCCTTGCGGAGCGCGCTCACCGGAATAGCCACGGCCTTGCCCGTCGCGCCCACGGGCACCAGCACGCGCACCGACGCGCCGGGTGCGGGGACGTCGCCGCCCGTGATCGTGGCGCGGACCGAGGCGTTCCGCGTCGTGGGGTCCACCCGGGAGTCGATGGCGAGGATCCGCGCCACGATCGGGGCGGCCTCGTTCCCGGCGACGACCCCGACTCGGTCTCCCTCGCGCAGGCCGGCGGCGACCCGCTGCGCCACGCTGAAGTCCACGTGCGCAGCGTTCGCGATGCCCTGGAGCGTGGTGAGCTCGGTGCCTTCCTCCAGATACTGCCCCGGGTGCACGTCCGCGATCCCGACCCGCACGCGGAAGGGCGCCCGGATCGTCTTCCGGGCGATGATCGCACGGGTCCGCGCCATTTCAGCCTGGGCGACGTCGCGCGCCGCCCGGGCCT
The DNA here is from genome assembly GCA_013812695.1 of Gemmatimonadales bacterium. GTDB lineage: Bacteria > Gemmatimonadota > Gemmatimonadetes > Gemmatimonadales > GWC2-71-9 > CAVVWJ01. Next base: position 4,393 of record JACCSZ010000113.1, read on the forward strand.
GATCTACCTCCTCCTGAGAGACCGCCTTGTGGCGGCGCAGGCTCTCCAGACGGGCGAGCGTCGTCCCCGCCAGGGCCGCCTGCGCCGCCTGCGCCTCCAGCTCGGCTGCTTCGACCGATACGTCGAGCGCCACGAGCAAGGCGCCCGTCTCGACGATGTCTCCAGGCGTAAGCGCTACCCGGCGGACGGTACCCGCGATTTCATTGCGCAGCGTGATCGAGCGCATGGCCAGGACGGTCCCGATCGCCGTGGTGGTCGGGCGGTGCTCGCGCTCGGTCGCGAGCCCGGCGGTGATCGTCTCCGTCGGTTCGGGCTGGCTCGCGGCGGCCGTCTCGGACTTCTGCAGCTCCAGGAATTTCCAGGTGGCCAGGGCGGCGCCCGTGGTGACGATCGCTCCGAGCAGGAAGGCCGTGCCGATCCAGCCGCGGCGGTTTGGGAGTGTTCGGCGACTCATGTAGGGTGATCTCCTCGGTGCTTCATCGCGGTCGTCTTGACCAGGGCCAGGCTTACTTTTCGTAATCACATTACGCTGCGTTATCTTTGGAGTCAAGGGAAGCCGCGCGACGCGTGACGCACGCGTGACATGGTTGCCGAGCAGTAAGTCACTCACTATTTTCGAGCTATGACCCACGACTCGCACTTCTGCCCCGACTTCCACAAGGCCGTCGAGCTGATCGGGCAACGCTGGTCCGGGGCGATCGTCCGCGAGATGCTGGCTGGAGCCCGCAGGTTCAGCGAGCTCCGCGGCGCCATCCCCGACATCAGCGACCGAATGCTGTGCGCGCGGTTGAAGGGATTGGAAGCGGAGCGCATCGTCGAGCGACGGGTCTATGCCGAAACGCCGGTGCGCGTCGACTATCAGCTCACGGCCAAGGGCCGCGCTCTGGAGCAGGTGTTCGTCGCGATCGGCCACTGGACCGATGAGTGGGCGGTCTGTCCCAAGGCGTCGAGCGACGGTCCCGAAGCCGCCTGAGCGCTAACGGGTTCTCTGAATGAACGCTGCTCGCCCAGCTCCCCGCCTGCTGATCCCTGCGTGATCCCGTCGTCTGCATCAGCCTGTATTCGCCTCGGCGCCTTATTTTGTCTGGGCGCCGGCCTGCTGATCGGCCCCACCGGCCTGTCCGCCCAAGCCGCCATCCGCGTGGACACCGCCGTGGCCGTCCCCATGCGCGACGGCGTCGTCCTCCGAGCCGACCTGTGGCGCCCAACGGCCGCGGGGCGATATCCGACCCTGGTCTACCGCACCCCCTACGGCCGCGGCGACACGGCCAGTAGCGGGGAGCTCGTAGTCGCAGCCGTCCGCCGCGGGTACGCGGTCGTGCTCCAGGACGTGCGCGGACGCTACGGCTCCGCCGGCGAGTTCGATCCCTATCGGCACGAAGGCCGGGACGGCTACGACACGATCGAGTGGGCCTCCCGGCAGCCGTGGTCGAGCGGCGACGTCGGAACCTTCGGCCTGTCGTATCCCGGCGCTGTCCAGTGGCTCGCGGCGGTCGAGCGCCCGCCCGCGCTCAAGGCGATGGTGCCGGCCATGACCTACTCCGCGCCCGAAAGTTTTTGGTATTCCGGCGGCGTGTGGGACGGCTCGTGGCTCGACTGGACCTGGTTCAGCATCGCCCCCGATCTTCGCCGCCGGCTCGGCGCGCCGGGGCCGCGGAGCGACGCCGACGTCGCGGCGGCCTGGGAACGCGACGGGCCGGCCGCCCGCCGCCACCGGCCGCTGCGCACGCTGGCCGACTTCGAGGGCATCGCCCCGTGGTACTACGAGTGGATGCGCCACCCGCCCAGGGATCCCTGGTGGAGCTGGGCCGCGCTCGAGGGTCGCTATGGCGACGTCGGCGCCGCCGTCCTCAACCTCTCGGGATGGTTCGACGAGCCGTACGGCCCGAGCGGTGCCGTCGCCAACCATCAGGCGCTCGTCGAGGCTCGCCCCGCCGACTCGCGCACGCGACTGATCATCGGGGCGTGGACCCACGGTGTCGGAGCCGTGGGTCGCGACAGGGCCGGCGACCGCGAGTTCGGCCGCCGTGCCGCGCTCGACTACACCGGCACGGTGCTGGATTGGATGGACCGGCACGTGAAAGGCGCCGGCAGGCCGGCCCCGCCCGAGCCGGCGGTCCGGGTCTTCGTCATGGGCGCCAATCGCTGGCGCAGTGCGGACCGGTGGCCGATTCCCGGCACGCGGCCCGACACCCTCTACTTCCACTCGCCCCTCGTGGCCGGTCCCGCGGGCGTCGCCCATGCCGACGGTGTCGACACCACGGCTCGAACTGTCGGGCGTTTGTCGCGGCGTCCGCCCACGGCACCCGCGGGCGAGACCGTCATCCGCTCCGATCCGGCCGCTCCGCCGAGCGACCCGTTCGAGGGGCGGGCCGGCGCGCACGACTATCGCCCGCTCGTCGGCCGGCCAGGGTTTGCGGTGTTCGAGACGGCGCCATTCACGCTGTCCCGGGAAGTCGTGGGCCCCGTCGTCGTCGAGCTGACGATGAGCGCCGGCGTGCCGGACTTCGACGTGTGGGTGCAGCTCTACGACGTGGCGCCCGACGGAACCGCTTGGAATCTCTCGAGTCCCGGTAGTGCGCTTCAACGGGCGAGCTATCGCGAGGGCGGACCGGACCGCCGCCTGGTCCGGGATGGTGACACCGTGCGGCTCAGGTTGGACCGCCTCGTCACCGCGAACCAATTTTTCGCCGGCCACCGGCTCCGCGTCGTCGTGTCGCCCGCGTTCTATCCGTTGTTCTCGATCAATCCGCAGACCGGCGCGCAGGAGTTCGACAGCGACAGTACACGCGCGGGCGACGTGCGGATCCACCACTCCGCCGGCCAGCTCTCGCGGCTGGTTCTCCCGGTGGTGCCGCCCGATCGGCGCTGAGCGAGGGCCGGCCGCTGGGCTCGTCCCTGAGGACACCCGCTCGTCTGCGGGCGCGCTATTTTAGGGACGATGATGAGCCCCTATCTACCCGTCACCCACCGCGAGCCGACGCCGGTCGATCGGGCGCTCGGCGCGACGATCGCGGTCGCCGCTACCGGCGCGGCGGTGGTGCTCGCCTTGGTGCTCCGGCCTGTGGTGTTTCCGCTCCTGCCGGCGCTGCTCCTGCTCGCCGTCGCGGGCACCGCGCTCGCGGCCGGGCTTTGGCCCGCTCTCCTCGCCGCGCTCCTGTCCGCCCTCGCGCTCAACTACTGGTTTTTTCCGCCCGCCCGCGCCCTCGGCTTGACCAGCTCCACCGACCTGATTCAGCAGCTCGTCCTCCTGACCGGGTCCGTACTCACCGCCGTCTTCGTCGCCCAGGCGAGGCTGGGCCGGAGGAAGGCCGCGGTGCGTGCGGGCGCCGCCGAGGACTCGGTCGGCGCGCTCGATGCGTCGCGCGCCGGCACCTGGGAGTGGGAGGTCGACTCCGGAAGGTTCCAGCTCTCGACCGCCGCGCGCGAGATGCATCGCGTGCGCTCCGCCGGGGCAATCGAGCTGGACGAGTTGCTCGAAGCGATCCACCCGGCCGATCGCGAGCGGATGCGATCCACCCTCGCGCGCTCGGCCTCGGACGGCTCGGACTACGCGCTCGAGTATCGGGTGCCGCACGGCGGGAGCTGCCGGGTCGTGATTGCACGCGGCCGGCTCGTGGGCGACGGCGTTGGGTCCGCTCGACGCCTGATCGGCGTCGCCATGCTGCTGCCCGAGCCCGATCTGCCCGCGCCGGCCGATCCACCGAACCCGCCACCTGAGCCGGCCGTCGAGCAACGAATGGTGCTGGTCATCGAGACCGATGCGGCCGCCCGGCAGCGCCTCACGCAAGCGTTCGAGCGCGAGGACTGGCGCTGGCTCAGCGCCGGCGATGCCGCCGAGGCGCTGCTCCTGCTCGAGCGCTACGACATCCTGATCGATCTGGTGGTCACCGATGTCGAGCCGGCGGACCCGGGTGAGGACGAGCTGGTCGACTACGTCCGAAGCCGGTATGCGGAGGTGCCGATCGTCTACTCGTCGGAGCTGCTGGCGGGCGACTCCGGAGCGGACGGGATGGCGGCGCTGATCCGTCAGGTCCGAGCGCATCTCGGGCCGCGGGATCATCGGCGGGGGCGGCAGGACGCGGAGTCACTTGCAGTTTCGCCACCGGAGCAATAGCTCTCGTTCAGGCGCTCGAGGAGAGACGGCATGCCGATACCCGAGGACGGTCGAGAAGAACGCACGATCAGGCTGGCGCGCCGCGTCGCGCTGGTGCTGGCGGTGCTCGTGCTGTTGCTGGTGATCTTCGCGCGGGTCGAGCCGGAAGCGCTCTCGCGGCTCTGGGCGGCGGCCGGCCAGCCCGTCGAGAGCGGAGGCCTCACGGCCAGCGCGCAGGGCGACTCGCCTTCGGACCGGGCCCAGGCGAGCCCCAGTCCGGAACGCCCGGGCGGGACGGGCAGCGCACCGGTGCAGGCGGCTTCCCAGATCCAGGACACTGCGAGCACCTCGACCCCGCCCGCGCCGCGTGCGCGGCGGCAGGAAGTCATCACCGACGTGGTCTTGCTCCCGTGTGCCACCGCCAACCCGCGGCCCGACGGCAGCTTCGTCATCCCACCACACGAGCCGACCCACCGCACGATCGTGGGCCTGCCATCGGGGCCCGGACGGAAGCGGCAGGGCTTCGTGGTGCCGCCCCACGATCCCGGCCAGGAGAACCAGGTGCCGATCGAGGTGATCTCGATGGATTCGATCCTGGGGCAGTCGCTGCAGGTTCCCCCGCACGATCCGCGGGCGACGAACTTCGCCCGGCCGTACCGGCGGCCGTGTATGGACGACAGCACGGCGCGCTAGCCGATGCTCGTTCTGATCAGCGATCTCCACCTCACCGACGAAACCACCGCCAACAACGTCAACCCCGAGGCGTTCGAGCTGCTCGGCTCGGACATCCTCGAGGTCGCCGCGAGGCGTGGGGCCCGGGAAATCCACCTGGTGCTCCTCGGCGACATTCTCGACCTCGTGCGCACCGACTACTGGCACCGGACGCCGGTGCCCATGGCGCGGCGGCCCTGGGGCGGCACGCTCGATCGCCGGACCGGGATGAACGTCGACCGGAATGCCACCCGCGACCAGTTCCACGCCGTGCTCGCCGGCATCCTGGCGACCCCGGCCGCCGCCGCGCTGGGGACGACGCTGGCGGCGCTCGCCGCCGGGCCGGTCCCGTTCCAGGCGACGTACGTGGTAGGCAACCACGACCGCGTGCTGTGGAACTTCCCCTCGCTGCAGGAGTCGGTGCGCGCGGCGTGGCCAGCGGTAACGAGCGTCGCCCACGCCTACCAGAGCGCCGAGTACGCCGTCCTGGCGCGCCACGGCCACGAGTGGGACGAGAACACCCACGGCTGGCAGTTCCGGCGCCGGGTCCTCGTACCCAACGAGAACGTGGATCGCTTCGCGGCCGTGACGTACGAGACCATGGCGATCGGTGAGGTGGTGACGGCGGAGCTGATGAGCGGGCTCGTGTTCCACGCGGTGGACCAGGGCGCGCCCGCGGCGCTGGTGGAGCAGCTCCGGGACGTCAACAATTTGCGTCCGCTGCTCGACGTCTTCGCCTGGCTGGAGTGGATCGGCGGCGTGGGCGACCGCGAGCACCGCCGCATGCTGCACGAGTCGCTCCGGCGGGCGCTCGACGGGCTGCTCGAGTCCAGCCTGGCGCGCGAGTGGGACCGGCTCGCGACCGACTTCCTCGTGAGCGGCGATCTGGTCGACCGGCTCCAGCAGGCCCGGGCAGTCCTGATCGGCCCGGACTTCGAGTCGTTTCACGGCCGCGTCGAGGCGCTCAAGCGGCTGCAGCGCCTCATTCCCTCGCTGATGCCGGCGCAGGATGGCTTGCTGACGGGCGCGCGCTCGGAGGCGGTGTTCGGGCAGGGCCCCGACGCCGGGGGAATTCACCGGGTGATCTACGGCCATACCCACCGGGCGCGCCACGAGTACCTCGCGGGCAGACCGGACGGAACGGCGCGGATGTACATCAACACCGGCACGTTCCTGCCGCTCATCACCCGCGCCGCCGACAGCCGCACCTTCGCCAGCGCACTGCAGATGACGATGGTGTACGTGTACCGGGGCGACGAGGACACGCAGCGGAAGCGCCCGGGCACGTCGTCGCTCGATATCTGGAACGGGACGCGGCACAAGCTGTACGTGTGAGCACTGGAGGATGTCGGCCCGCCTTATGAGCCTGAGCGGAGCGCGGACGAGGGGGGCCTGAACTCCGCACAAGCCGACAGTGCTCCGGCCAGGCCCCCCTCGTCCGCGCTCCGCTCAGACGGACGCGCGACGCGTCAACCGCTGCGACGAATTGCATTGACCTCGCGCCCGACTCTTGCCGCTCATCCCACCCGCCGTCACCGCCACTTCCACTTAGCCCTTCCAGCCCGTTCAGCGCGAGGCCACCATGCACGGCCGACTGGCGTTTTGCCTTCGCCTCGGAGTGCTCTGTTCTGCACTCTTCGCCTGCTCCACCGACGACGCCACGGGTCCGACCGATCCCGGGCCCGAGCCGCCGCTGCCGCAGGCGCTGCGCTGGTCCGATCCCGCGACCTGGCCCGGCGGCCAGGTGCCGGTCGCGGGTGCCGAGGTCACGATCGCGGCCGATCGCACGGTGCGGCTCGACGTAAGCCCGCCGCCGCTCGCGAGCCTTGCCATCGCGGGTGCGCTCGTGTTCGACGAGGCCGACCTCGATCTCACGGCCGGCTGGATCACGGTCTCGGGCACGCTCCGCATCGGTACCAGCGCGGATCCGTTCGACCACCGGGCCACCATCACTCTCACCGGCAGTCCCGACGCGCCTTCCGTCGACGGCATGGGCAACCGCATGCTCGGCGTCACGGGCGGCACGCTCGACTTGCACGGCGAGCCGCGCGTGGGCTGGACTCGGCTCGCCGCCACCGCGCCCGCCGGCGCCACCCAGCTCGTGCTGGAGAGCTCGCCCGAGTGGCGCGTGGGCGACAAGCTGGTCGTGGCGTCGACCGACTTCGATCCCAATCGCGCCGAAGTCGTGACGGTGGCGGGACGGAGCGGCTCGATGGTGACGCTGGCGCAGCCGCTGGCCTTTGCGCACTACGGCGAGCTGCAGACGATCGCGGGCCGCACGGTGGACGAGCGCGCGGAGGTGGGGCTGCTCACGCGCAACATTCTGATCCAAGGCGACAGCGCCACCAGCGCGGCCGGATATGGCGGTCACCTCATCGGTATGGGGGGGACGCTCCGGGTCGAGGGCGTCCAGCTCCGCTTCATGGGACAGAAGGGCTTGGTCGCCCGCTATCCGATGCACTGGCACATGATGGGATTCGTGGACGGCCAGTACTTCGCACGCAACAGTATATGGCAGAGCTTCAACCGCTGCGTGACGGTACACGGGACGAGCAATGCGCGGGTCGAGGGCAACGTCTGCCACGACCACCTGGGCCACGGATACTTTCTCGAGGACGGCGGCGAGACCGGCAACCTCATCGCCGGCAACCTGGGTGTCGGGACACGCGTCACCGCGACGGGTGAGGGCGTGCTGCCCACCGATACGCGGGCCGCGACGTTCTGGATCACGAACCCGGACAACACCGTGCGCGGCAACGCGGCGGCGGGCTCGGAGGGTTTCGGCTTCTGGTACGCGCTGCCCGCATCGCCGACCGGGCTCTCGACCGGCTCCCCGCTGCTGCCGCGGAACCTGCCGCTGCGCGAGTTCAGCGCGAACGTCGCGCACTCGAATCGGCGGCCGGGGCTCAACGTGGACGACGGCCCGATGGCCGACGGCAACACCGAGGTCGTGTTCTACGCGCCCCGCACCAACCCTGCGGATGCCAACACCGCCGTCGTCGCCGACTTTACGGGCCTCACGGCGTACAAGCACGCGGGCCGCGCCGTCTGGCTTCGCGGGCGCGACCACCGGCTCAGCAACACCGTGCTGGCCGACAACGCCATCGGCGCCACGTTCGCCTCGAGCGAGAGCTTCGTGGAGGACGCGCTCTTCGTCGGCGAGTCGGCCAACAACACCGGCGGACTGCCCGCCGGCACGCCGCGGCGCGGCTTCGAGTTCTACGACGGGCGGGTGGGCGCCGACCGCGTCACCTTCGTCAACTTCACCGCCGCGGGTTCAATCCCCTCGAGCGCGCTCGGCTTCAACCGGAACAACGGCTTCTCGGTCAGCACGGGCAACTTCGCCGGCGCGCTCGAGTTCGTGAACGCGACGCCGTTCTATCTGGAGACCCCGCACGCGGACAAGGATGGGGACAAGGCCGCGGTATTCCTCGACCGCGACGGGGCGGTCACGGGCAGCGCGGGGGCCTACGTGGTGGCCAACGCTCCGCTGCTGGTGACCGGCGGCTGCACGGCGCGCCCCGAATGGAATGCGCACGTGTGCTCGAACCGGTACGTGGGGCTCAACGTCCGAAGCGACGCCGAGCTCGTGGCGCCGCTCACCGTCACCCGGGACGACGCGGCGGCGGTCGCGCTCGTCGGCGTGCCGGGCAATCCGAACACGGCCCACACGTCGGCCGTGCCCGGCCGCGGCTACACGGTGCAGTTTTCCGGGGCGGTGCCGCTTCGGCCGAGGATCTCACTGAGCCGCACGCTCGAGGGCGAGTGGGCCAGGCTGACGCTGCCGTACGCGCAGGCGACGCCGCGGGTGACGAGGGACTACAACACGTCGCAGCCGCTGATAGCCGCGGTCGACCTGGCCGAGCTCGACGCGAGCGCGGGTGACCGGTACTGGTATGACGCGGGCACCGGCCTGCTGCATCTGAAGCTGGTGACGCGGGCGGGGCGGACGTCGACGACGGTGCTGGTAGAGCCCTTGTGAGGTAGCGAGACGGGTCACCGGAGGCGGGAGTCATCCTGAGCGGAGCGAAGGATCGGCTGGCGCATGCGAGTGACGCTCGGGGCTCACTCGCTCGACTACCCGATCCGTCGCTCCGCTCAGGATGACGAGCGCACAGGCCAAACCCCTACTCTCCTCTCAACCTCTCACCTTCAATTTCCACCTTTCAATCCTGCCGCCCCGCCTCCCCGCCGCCGGCGGATCGGGTTCGCAACCCTGCGTCGCGCCGCCCACGCCTGCCGTCAAACTTCCGTTCACGTGCGGCTATGTTCCGGATACCTGCCGCCGGCAACCGCCGCCGGCCCCGTCATACCATGGAGTGCATGCCGATGGCCGCGGACGAAGCAGTCGGCTTCCCGAAGCTCGGTCCCACGGACATCGCCGCGCTCACCGCGCGCGGGCACGAGCGCGGTGTGCGGGCAGGTGACGTCCTCTTCAACGCCGGCGACCGCAGCTTCTGCTTCTACGTCGTGCTCGAGGGCAGCATCGAGATCGTCGAGCAATCCCACGACGAGCCCCGCACGGTCGCTGTCCACCAGGCAGGCGGGTTCACGGGCGACGTGGACATGCTCACCGGCCGGCCCGCCGTCGTGACCGCACGGGCCGGCCAGGACGGGCGTGTGCTCGAGCTGAGCACCGGCGAGCTGCGCCGCGCCGTCGATGAGCTGCCCGACCTGGGCGAGACCATCGTCAAGGCGTTTCTGATGCGGCGCGAGCTGTTGCTGAGCCAGGGCTTCTCCGTCGTGAAGATCCTCGGGTCGCGGTTCAGCCCGGACGCGCACCGCCTCAGGGACTTCGCGGTCCGGAACGCCATCCCGTTCCGGTGGATCGACCTCGAGACCGACGAGCAGGCCGACACGCTGCTCCGCCAGTTCAACGTGCCCGCCGCCGCCACGCCCATCGTAATCGGGCGGGACGGGCACTGGGCGAGCAATCCCACGAACGTCGAGTTTGCCGGCTGCGCCGGGCTCTCGCTCGAGCTCGAGGAAGGCCACGTGTACGACCTCGTGGTCGTCGGTGCGGGGCCTGCGGGCCTGGCCGCCTCGGTCTACGCGGCCTCCGAGGGGCTCGACGTGCTCACCGTCGACGCGCTCGCCGCCGGCGGGCAGGCCGGCACCAGCTCCCGCATCGAGAACTACCTCGGCTTTCCCACCGGCATCTCCGGCGCCGATCTCACCCGCAACGCGACGCTCCAGGCGCAGCGTTTCGGCCCCAAGATCACCGTGCCCTCGACCGTGCGCGCCTTGAGCCTCGACAGCGGCGACCGGATCGTCACGCTCACCGACGGCAGCCGGCTCCGCACCCGCTGCGCGCTGGTGGCCAGCGGGGTGCAGTACAAGCGGCTGGACGTGCCGGGGTTCCCGGACTTCGAGGCCGCGGGGATCTACTACGCGGCCACCGACATGGAGGCGCGGCTCTGCAAGGGCGAAGAGGTCGTGGTGGTCGGCGCGGGAAACTCCGCGGGGCAGGCGATCGTCTTCCTGTCGAAGTACGCCCGGCGCGTGCACGTGGTGGTACGCGGCGCGGACCTCGGCGCCAGCATGTCGCGCTACCTGGTCGACCGGATCCTCGGACTCGACAACGTGACGGTTCATCTGGGCTCCACGGTGACCGGACTCGATGGCGACGGGAACTTGAGCGCGGTGCACGCGACGGATCGCGACGGACAACGTCACACCTTCGACACGACGTCGCTGTTCCTGTTCATCGGCGCCGACCCCAACACCGACTGGCTTCGCGGATGCGCCGAGTTGGACCGGAAAGGCTTCGTGCTGACCGGCAGCGCGCTGCCGCCCGCCACCGCCAAGGGCGAGCGCTGGCGGACGGCGGATCGCGCGCCGTTCCTGCTCGAGACCAGCCTGCCCGGCGTGTTCGCGGCGGGCGACGTCCGGAGCGGCTCGGTGAAGCGGGTGGCCTCGGCAGTTGGGGAGGGAGCGATGGCGGTGAGCTTCGTGCACGCGCACATCGCGAGGCCGGGGTGAGGACGGTGCACGAGAGGTGAGAGGTATGTCATCCTGAGCTGAGCGAAGGATCGGCTGGCGCATGCGAGTGACGCTTGCGGCGCACTCGCGTCCACGGCTCGATCCTTCGCTTCGCTCAGGATGACATCAGGTCCAGCATCACACCAGGTCCAGCCTCACACCAGGTCCAGCATGACTCCCCAGGAGCACACGATGTCCCAACCATGCGCGCACATCACCGAAGTCCGCGACATCGCACCCCGTATGCCAGACGGTTGCGAGGAATGTCTCGCCAGCGGCGGTCGCTGGGTCCACCTGCGGCTGTGCCAGGAATGCGGCCACGTCGGCTGCTGCGACAACTCGCCCGGCAAGCACGCGACCAAGCACTTCCACGCCTTGCAGCACGCCGTCATGCGGAGCTTCGAGCGGGGCGAGGATTGGAGCTGGTGCTACGTGGACCAGCTCTTCATCGAGCCGGCGGTGCGGCCGGGCGGCCGGTAGCCCACCGCAGACGGCCCCAACATTCGCCAAGTGGGGAACAAACCACTACCTTCCGCCTGCCCACCGTAGTACTGGCACTTCTCCCGGCGGCTCCCGTTACCAGCCTCAGCGCCTCGGCAACTCTCCCGGCGGGCCGCTCGAAGCCTTCGAGGTTCCATGCTTCTCCTTGCGCTCGCGCTCGTCGCCACCGCCCCGGTGGACAGCATTGTCGTGCGTGACATCCAGGTGGCGCCGGGGGAGATCCTCCGCACCACCACCGTCGGAACCGGTCAGCCCCTCGTCGTCATTCCTGGAATCTTCGGCGCCGCGTTCGCCTACCGCATGTTGACCGGGCCGCTCGCCGCGCGCGGCTACCAAACGATCGTCGTCGAGCCCCTGGGCTATGGTTGGTCCTCGCACCCGAAGGAGGCCGACTACTCGTTCTCCGCGCAGACCCGGCGGGTGATCCGCGCCCTCGACAGCCTCGGCGTCACCCGGGTGCTGCTGGTGGCGCAGAGCAGCGGCGCCGCGATCGCCTTCCGACTCGCCATCGCCCGGCCGGACCTGGTGCGCGGGCTGCTCTCGATCGGCGGCGGCCCCGCCGAGAGCGCGGCCACGCCGGGCATGCGTCGGGTGTTCAAGTTCGGAGGCGGGCTGGTCAAGTTCGCGCTGGACGAATCGAAGCTGCGGC
>JACCSZ010000123.1 GCA_013812695.1 Gemmatimonadales bacterium
GAGCTGCTCGTGCCTTACTCGACGATTCTCCTCGCGCCGACCCATCTCCGGTGCCACCACCGCCCGTATGGATCTTCGGCGCTGAGGGTGCTGACTTGCACGCCGCGCGTGGCGCTGTGGATGAAGCGGCGTTCGCCGATGTAGAGGCCGACGTGGGTCACGGAGCCGCCGCTGTTCGAGAAGGTGAGGAGGTCGCCGGGCAGGAGCTTGGCGGCCTCCTTTCGTACTTTGGTACCTTCGCGCGCCTGCTCGACGCTCCGGCGGGGCAGCGCGATCCCGTGGCGGCCGTAGGCGTACTGGATGAGACCCGAGCAGTCGAACCCGCCGCCGCCGGTGCCGGTCCCGCCGTATTTGTAGGGGCGGCCCATCGCCTTGGTGGCGGTGGCGATAACGGAGTCGGCCAGTCGAGACGCCGCGCCGGCCGGACGGTGGGTCGATGGGCCCGGTGTGGGGCCCGGTGGGGTCGTGGGAGGCGGGAGGTCGCCGGGCAGCGATGGGGGTGGCGGCGCTGCCGAGGATGACGTAGGTGGCGCGACTGGCGCCTTCCGTCCGCCGCCCAAATTGAGCGTGAGGCCCGCCGCCAGCTCGAGCCCTTCGCGGCGGTCCAGCGAGATCTCCCGCCAGCGGGCCTCGACCCCCACCCGGAGAAACGGAGCCGGCACCAGCTCGTAGCCGACGCCGGCCGACCAGGAAGTCCACACGCTAGAGAACGACTGCGAATGCGGCGAACCCATCCCTGCGCCGACGCCAGCCACCACGTACGGCCCCGAGCCTCGGAACGCGGTCACATCGAAGCCCAGGCCCGCGAACGCGCCATCGGCCTCGCCGGCCCGCCGCAGGTAATCGCCATGCAGGGTGGTGGCGAGCGGGCCGGTGAGCGGACGGCTCACGCCCAGACGGTAGACGGTCCAACCGTCGTCCGCGTAGAATCGGCCGATCCGGCCGTCGACCGCCTGCGCCGACACGACCGCCGTGGAGGTGAGCGCGTAGGCGATCGCGGCGAACCCGATGGCCCGCATCAGCGCTCGCGCACCGGGCGGCCGGTTCGGAGATCGACGAGGTAGCTGTCGCCGGGGGCACAGTGATCGGAGAGGCGCGCGCGAAGGGTGGTGTCGTTCACCAGCTCGGGCCCGGTGAGCGTGTACAGCAACGGAACCGGCGTTCGCCTGGTGCCCCGACGGATCTCGACGGCCCGGGCGATGCAGCGGCCGGCCTTGCCACTGTCGGTGCGCGCGAGGGTCAGCCAGATCTGGGCGCCGTCCCGGCTGGTCGTGACCAGCGATTCGGCCGTGGCCGGCGCGGCGTCGCCCCCCCGCCCAGCGGCGTCCGGCGCCGGCCGCTCCGCGCACGCCAGCCCGGCGAGCGCCGCGGTGCCGAGGAGCGCGAGCGGCGTCATTCGGGCGCCCCATTGCCGCTGCGCGGCAGCGCAAGACCGACGGTGTCCGGCGTTCCGTCCGCGGTCACGGCGAGCACTTCGCGAGCCTCGGGCGTCCGTCGCAGATAATGCAGCCAGGCGATGATGGCGGCGAAGCCCGTCGCGGCGCCGCAGAGTGCCGTGACCGCCAGCCCGTCCACCGGATCCTCGATCCGCATCGCGAGCAGCGCGCCGCCGACCGCCCCGAAAAACGAAGCTGCCCATGCCAGGAACGGCGAGAGCAGCCACCCGAAGATCCGGAAGACCAGCCGGAGCCAGCGCATGCCTCAGGCGCGTGTCGCGCCGAGCCCCGACAGGAGTGTGGCCAGCGCGAGGCCGGGCACGAACGCCACCCCGAACGTGGCGAGCTCCCACCGCGCGCCCGGGAAGTGCACGAGCACCGCGACAACCGCGAGGACCGCCGCGCAGGCGAGCGCGGTTCCGAACGCCTTCAGCGCCGAAACGGCGCCCTGCCTGGCCAGCTGATTCGCGAAGATCCACGCGCCCATCCACGGCAGGAAGGTTCCCACCATCCACCAGATCGGGTGATACCACCAGTTGCTGCCGCCGCCCAATTCGTGCCAGCGGTGCCCGTACGTGCCGATGTTCTGGAGCAGCGCCACATCGATGAGCAGAAAGACCACCGCGGCGCCCAGTCCGATACCGGCCGCGCCGGCGATGCCCTCGATGG
>JACCSZ010000128.1 GCA_013812695.1 Gemmatimonadales bacterium
ATCCAGGGGAGTGCCCTGAAGGCGCTGGAGAGCGGGGACCCCAATAGCGAGCAGGGGAAGAAGATCCAGGAGCTGTTGGAGGCGCTGGACAGCTACATCCCGCAGCCCAAGCGGGAGATCGACAAGCCGTTCCTGATGCCGGTGGAGGACGTGTTCTCGATCACGGGGCGCGGGACGGTGGCGACGGGGCGGATCGAGCGGGGGAAGATCAAGGTCGGCGACGAGGTGGCGCTGGTGGGGTTCAACAGTGCCAAGAAGACGGTGGTGACGGGGGTGGAGATGTTCCGCAAGCTGCTGGACCAGGGGGAGGCGGGGGACAACGTGGGGCTGTTGCTGCGGGGGGTGGAGAAGGCGGAGATCGAGCGGGGGATGGTGCTGGCGAAGCCGGGGTCGATCACGCCGCACACCGGGTTCGAGGCGGAGGTGTATGTGCTGACCAAGGAAGAGGGGGGGCGGCACACGCCGTTCTTCAAGGGGTACCGGCCGCAGTTTTACTTTCGGACGACGGACGTGACCGGGAGTGTGGAGCTGCCGGCGGGGGTGGAGATGGTGATGCCGGGGGACAACGTGCAGATGACGATCGAGCTGATCACGCCGATCGCGATGGACGAGGGGCTGCGCTTCGCCATCCGCGAGGGCGGCCGGACCGTGGGCGCCGGGGTGGTCACCAAGATCCTGAAGTAGACGGAAGGACGGAAAGACGGAAAGGCAGCGCGCGTTCACGCTCCGTCGCTCCATCAGTTCCGTCCCGTCTTTCCGTCGTTCCGTCTTTCCGTCGAGGAATGTCATGGCTCAACGAATTCGCATCCGCCTCAAGGCCTTCGATCACGTCGTGCTCGACCAGGCCGCCGCGGACATCGTGCGGACGGCCGAGAAGACCGGCGCGCAGGTGTCGGGCCCGATTCCGCTCCCGGTCAAGACCGAGCGCTGGACGGTGCTCAGGAGCCCGCACGTCGACAAGAAGAGTCGTGAGCAGTTCGAGTTGCGCACGCACAAACGGCTGCTGGACATCAACGACTCCCGTCCCCAGACGATGGACGCGCTGACGAAGCTCGATCTGCCAGCGGGCGTCGACGTCGAGATCAAGGTCGAATAGGCGGATCCCACTGATGACGACTGGACTGATCGGCCGCAAGCTCGGGATGACCCGGGTGTTCGCGCCGGACGGCACCGCGGTGCCGGTGACGGTAATCGAGGCGGGCCCCTGCCGCGTCGTGCAGGTGCGCGAGGGCGGCGTGCAGCTCGGCTTCGGCGCGCGCCGCGCGCAGCGGACCACGAAGGCCGAGCTGGGTCATGCCAAGAAGGCCGGCCTCGACGCGGCGCCGCAGGTGCTCCGGGTGTTCGCCGTGAAGGGCGACGCGCCCGTGCCCGGCGCGGAGGTGAAGGTGGACATCTTCGCCCCCGGCGAGCGGGTCAAGGTCACCGGCACCACCAAGGGCCGCGGCTTCCAAGGCGTGGTGCATCGCTACGGCTTCGGCGGGGGACCGGGCAGCCACGGGAATACACGGCACCGGAAGCCGGGCTCGATCAGTCCGGGCACCGATCCGTCGCGCGTCATCAAGGGCAAGCGCATGCCGGGCCACATGGGGGCCGAGCGGCACACCGAGCTGGGGCTCACCGTGGTCAAGGTCGATGCCGAGCGCAATCTCCTGTTCGTCCGGGGCGCCATTCCCGGCGCCCGGAACGGGATCGTCACCGTGGCCAAGCAGGGAGGCCCGAGCCGCCATGATTGAGGCCCCGCACTACAGCTCGGCGGGCGCCAGGCGCGACGCGACGTTCGCGCTCCCGGCTGACTATTTCGACGGCACCGTGAACGAGCCGGTGCTGCACCAGGCCGTCAAGGTCTACCTGAACAATCAGCGACAGGGGACGGCCAAGACCAAGACCCGCAGCTTCGTCTCCGGCGGCAACCAGAAGCCCTGGAAACAGAAGGGCACCGGTCGCGCGCGCCAAGGCTCGACCCGGGCGCCGCACTGGCGGGGTGGCGGCATCGTCTTTGGACCGATTCCGCGCGATTACCGCACCGACATCCCGCGCAAGGTGAAGCAGCTCGCACGCAGGAGCGCGCTCAACGCGCGAGCGCGCGAAGGCGCGCTGCACGTGGTCGAGCGGTTCGCGTTTCGCGGGCCCAAGACGTCGCAGCTGGCCGGCCTGCTTGGAAGCCTGGGCCTAGACGGTCGCAAGGTGCTCGTCCTCACGGCGGTGGCCAACGAGGCGGTCTACCTGAGCGGCCGGAACCTGTCCACGGTCGACGTCCTGCCGTACGCCGAAGCCGCTGCCTACGACGTGCTCTGGGCGGACGCGGTGGTGGTCGAGGAGGGTGCGCTGACGGGGGTCATGCCCGAGCCGCTGGCGGATGAGCCCGAGTCGCCCGCACCGGCCAAGGCTCCGAAACGCTCGGTGCTGAAGGCCGCCAAGAGCGCCAAGGCCGCGAAGACCACCAAGAAGACGCAGACCAAGGCGGCCAAGAAGTCGGCAACCAAGGCCAAGGCGGCCAAAACGAGCACGGCCAAAGCCGCGAAGAAGGCCGCCAAGAAACCGACCGGGAAGCCCGCGAAAAAGGCCGCCCCGAAGAAGAAGAAGAAGGGGGACAAGTAATGCCCGCGCTGCACCAGATCATCGTCCGCCCGGTGGTGACCGAGAAGAGCTCGGCGGCCTATCAGACGGGCAAGGTGTACACGTTCGAGGTGCACCCCGAGGCCAACAAGTATCAGATCCGGGACGCGCTGCAGAAGCTGTTCGGGGTCACGACCACGGCCGTTCGCACCATGCAGATGCGCCGCCATTCGGTCACCCGCGGCCGCACGCGCGGCATGACGGCCCGGTGGAAGAAGGCCATCGTCACGCTCAAGGACGGCGACTCGATCGCCGTGTTCGAGGGCTGAGATGAGCATCCGTGTCTTCCGGCCGATGACGGCCGCCACGCGCTTCAAGTCGGTGAGCGGGTTCGACGAGATCACCCGCGCCGATCCCGAGAAGTCGCTGCTCGAGCCGCTCAAGAAGTCGGGCGGTCGCAACAACCAGGGGCACCTGACGTCGCGGCACCGGGGCGGCGGGCACAAGCGCCAGTATCGGAAGATCGACTTCAAGCGCAACAAGTTCGGGATTCCGGGCAAGGTCAGCGAGATCGAGTACGATCCGAACCGGAGCGCGCGGATCGCCCTCATCGTGTACGCCGACGGCGAGAAGCGCTACATCCTGCATCCCAAGGGGCTCCGCCAGGGCGACGTCGTGGTCTCGGGGCCAGGGTCGGACAGCCGGACCGGCAACGCGCTGCCGCTCTCCGAGGTCCCGCTCGGCACGACGGTGCACAACATCGAGCTCAAGATCGGGAAGGGCGGCCAGCTCGCCCGGACCGCCGGCTCGAGCGCGCAGGTCGTCGCCAAGGAAGGCGATTACGTCACCCTCCGGCTCCGCTCCACCGAGATGCGCCTGGTGCACGGGCGATGCCTGGCGACGATCGGCGAGGTCGGGAACGCGGAGCACGAGCTGCTCTCGGTCGGCAAGGCGGGCAAGAGCCGCTGGCTCGGCAAGCGGCCCAAAGTCCGCGGGGTGGCCATGAACCCGGTCGACCATCCGCTGGGCGGCGGTGAAGGCAAGAGCTCGGGCGGCCGTCCGCCGACGAGCCCCTGGGGCAAGCCGGAAGGCCGGAAGACCCGGCATCCGAAGAAAGCGTCCACCAAGCTCATCGTGCGCGGTCGGAAGCGCGGGAAGGCGACTCAGTAATGGCGCGCAGCGTGAAGAAGGGCCCCTTCGTCCAGGAAGCGCTCATGGCGAAGGTGCAGGTCCTCAACAACCG
>JACCSZ010000132.1 GCA_013812695.1 Gemmatimonadales bacterium
GAAGTCGGAGGGCGCGTCATGGGGGCGTTCATTCGCGCCCGGAAGCCCAACCCACAGGAGCGCTCATGAGCGGTGATACGGCTGCCGATCGGCGCTGCGTGGCTGTGCGGTCGGCCATCGGCGAGGACCTGCCCGGCATCCAGGCACTCCTTCAACGGTCAGGTCTGCCCATCGCCGGGGTGGAGGAGTGGCTCCCACACTTTCTCCTCGCGGAGCACGAAGGGCGGATGGTGGCGGTCGCAGGGCTCGAGCTGCATGGCGCCTCGGCCCTCCTGCGGTCGGTCGCCGTCGAGCCGGATTGGCGGGGAAGCGGGTTGGCCAGGCAGCTCATCGATCGTCAGCTGTCCGAGGCCCACGAGCGCCACATCAAGGATGTCTACCTGCTCACGACCACGGCCGAGCATTACTTCCCGCGTCTCGGTTTCGCGTGCATCGGTCGTTCCGATGTTCCCGCTCAGGTGCACGAGTCCGTCGAGTTCCGCGAGGCCTGTCCCGCCTCCGCCGTCGTGATGCGCAAGACGTTAGCCGAGCGCTGACCCCTGAGGCCGCAGCGATGCGGCGAGGATGAATCATGACTGCCACGGAGAAGGTGTTTCGGGTGCTGTTCCTCTGCACGGGCAACAGTGCGCGGAGCCAGATCGCGGAGAAGGTGTTGAATCGCAAGGGGCGGGGGAAGTTCGCGGCCGAGAGTGCAGGCTCCCACCCCGCCGCACAGGTGAACCCCTACGCGATCGAGGCATTGGAAGGCCACGGCTATTTCTGGACCGGAGGCGAGCCCAAGGGTATGGATGGCCTCACCGATGAGGACTGGGACTTCGTCATCACGGTGTGCGACCGCGCCAAGGAGGCGTGTCCATTCTTCCCAGGCCAGCCCGTCATCGTGCACTGGGGCATGCCCGACCCGGCAGCGGTCGAGGGGTCCGAGGAAGACAAGGAGCGGGCCTTCGACGACACGGTCTTGACGATCAGCCGCCGTCTCGACCTGTTCCTGGCTCTTCCGATCGAGAAGCTGTCGCGGCTCGCGCTCGAGTCTCGCGTCAAGGAGATCGGTCGGACCGGTGCGATCGAACCGACGGCCCGGACGAAGTGATCGTCGGCCAGCGGACCCGCCGCGCGGCCGCCGAGGCGCTCGGCACGTTCTTTCTGGTGCTGGTGGGTCCGGGCACCGCGATGGTCGACGCTCGTGTGGGCGGCGCAGTGGGCCACGTCGGCGTCGCGTTGGCGTTCGCGTTCGTGGTCGCGGCGATGGTCTCCGCCCTCGGCCACCTGTCCGGAGCGCACATCAATCCCGCGGTGACGCTTGCCTTCTGGTCCAGTCGCAGGTTCCCGAGCGCGGAGGTCATCCCCTACGTGGCCGCCCAGTGCGGCGGCGCGGTGGCCGCCTCGCTCACGCTCCGGGCCGTGCTCGGGCCGGTCGGCGGTCTCGGCGCCACCGTGCCGCAACTTCCCACGGGTCCGGCCTTCGCCGTGGAGTGGCTGCTCTCCTTCGCGCTGATGTTCGTCATCATGGCGGTGGCGACCGACGTCCGGGTGGCGGGCGGATCCGCCGCGCTGGCGGTCGGCTTCACGGTGGGCTTCTGCGCGCTGCTCGGCGGGCCGCTCACCGGCGCGAGCATGAATCCGGCACGATCGCTCGGTCCCGCCGTAGCGGGGGATCTGTGGCAGGCGCACTGGCTGTACTGGGCCGCTCCGATCACCGCCGCGCTCGCCGCGACCCGAGTGTATGACTTTCTGCGGCCCGTCTGTCCGCCAGGACACCCCGGGGACGCGGATCGCCTGGAGCACCCGTGATGCGGTCACGGCTCTGCCCGGACATCGCGGCTGTCTGCCTGTGCGTCGTGCCTGGTGACCGGCATCAACCGAGGCTGCCGTGAACGCTCGGCGGGGTTAACTTCATTGCCTGCAGTCGTCCCTCGGCCAGGGCTGTTGTGACTCGAGTGACACCCAAGGCGTCCGTCGACGGCGTGTCCGAGCGCTAACCTTTCGTGAGAAGCCGCAATGGCCGAGCGCCGGCGTCACCCCTCCAAACCACCGACCGAGCCCCGCTTACAGAACACCGTGCGGTTAGGAGCGGAAGGCCTGGCCAAAGTCCTGGGCGATCTCGAGGCGCGCGTGCTGCGCAGCGTCTGGCAGCTCGGGCGCCCCGTACCGGCCCGCGCGGTGCATGACCTGGTCGCGGAAGAACACCCGGTCGCGTTTCTCACGGTCGTCACCGTGCTGAACAAGCTCGTCGTGAAAGGCATTCTCGCGCGGCAAAAACGCGCTGACCTGCTCCATTATGAAGCGCGGCAGAGTGAGGCGGAATTCACCGCGCTCGCCTCCCGCCGGCTCGTGGAGGGGATCCTGTCCTTGAGCTCCGAAGCCGTCACCGCGTCGTTTGTCGATGTCCTCGCCAAGCAGGATCCGGAGCAGTTTGAACGGCTCGCCCGGTTGGTGCGGCGGCGCAAGCGATCGAAGGACGGGCGGGAGTAGCGGGCATGACGCGCGCGAGCCTCGGCCACCTGGCTGCCGCTCTCATCCGGCGGGAGCGGTCACGCCGGCGCGCGGTAACTGGCGCCATCGTGGCCCTTCTGGTGCTTGGTACGGGGCCCGTCATCGCGCACCACGCCAGTCGCGGCGGTACGGATCTTCTCGCCGGACTCGACCACGTGGGCGCCCTCTGTCTCACCGCACTGCATCTCCTGCTCGCCCCCGTGCACCACGGATTCCACCTGCTGCTGCTGGCCGGATTCGGGTACGCGCTCTGGGATCGCTGCCGGGCATTGCGCCGTGCCCGGCAGTCGCTGACTGCGCTGGCATGCAGCCGGGCGGAGCCGGGCGACCGGTTCTGGGACGCCGCAGTCGCGGGGGAATTAGACCCCAGTCACCTTCGCATCGTCTCAGACCTCCCCGTCCCGGCGTTCACCATCGGCTTGCTTCGGCCGCTGGTGTACGTGGCCCAGGACCTCGCCGAGGAATTGACCGAGCCCGAGCTGGCGGCCGTGCTGGCGCACGAGGGGGCTCACGTGGCCCGCCGCGATCCGCTGCGGCTGTTCGGACTCCGCCTGCTCGCGTGCACCCTGTTCTGGATTCCGGCCCTCCGTCGTTTGGCGGAGGACGTGGCCGATGAGTTCGAGATCGAGGCCGACGACCGCGCGGCGACCGGGCGCCCCCTCGCGCTCGCGACGGCGATACTCACCCTGGCGCGACGGCGGTCGCTGTCGCCGCTGCCGGGTGCATCCCTGGGGTTCCACCACCCGGACTTGCTGGACCGGCGCGTCCGCCGACTGGTCGGCGAGGACGCCGCGCCACGCAGTCACGTCACCCGCCGGTCCCTGGTACAAGCATTCGCGGCCGTCGCGCTCGTATGGGTTTCGAGCTTCGTCGTGCTGCACCCGATGCCGGCCGCCGGCACGCTCGGTGCTCGGCCACATTGCGATCACCCAGCCGAGTCCGTGCTCGCGCACCTCTTCTGCCTCGAGGCGGCACAGGGCGCGGTTCACTGTCCCCATGATGCCGACCGGACCTCTCATCCGCATCGGCTCGCGTGACGAATCTCGAGCGCTCTTGAGCATGGCGCCGCTCCGGACGCGTACGAGTCGCCGCAGCTACGGCCGCGACACCGTGCGCTGCTCGTCCTGCTTACGCCGCCCATACCGGGTCATGCCCCGCGGCTTATACACCGACAGCGCCGTGGCTACGAGCAACACCAGCAGGGCGGCACCGGCGTTGGCCACCAGTTGGATCCTGAGCCCGCCGAGTTCGCCACTGGACAGGGTCGTCTCTGCTACGACCCGTGCCAGGTGGCCGATGGGCTGCATGTGCAGCAGCAAGACGATGCTGGCAGGGATGGTTATCAGAAGTTTCACCAGGACCCAATAGTGCCGGAACAAGCCCCACGGGGTGCCCAGTGACTGGACCAGCCCGGTTAGCGGCGAGGCAAGGCTCAACGGCACGATGATCGACCAGGCGGTCAACTCCATCGCGAGGTAGGCGGCCCGCACCATCTGCGCATCCTGGCTGGTCAGACCGGCGACGGCGAGCGCCAGGAAGGCAGCGACCGCGCCAAGCCAGCCTACCGAGGAAGTGACATGCGCGGTGAGCGCGAACTTGCGGAGGCCGGGCGTCATGGTCATCACGGGGTGTGGCCCCCAAGGCCACCGCCGGCGAGGTGCTGGATGACAAACAGCAGGACCAGGACGATGGCGATCACCCCAAACACCCACACCCAGCG
>JACCSZ010000276.1 GCA_013812695.1 Gemmatimonadales bacterium
TAATCCCCCGCGAATAGCGACAACTGGAACGACGCGATCACCGAGATCTGCGACGTCCGCCGGCTCAGGTGCCGCGCGTCGTTGACCGTGTAGCCCACCTGCAGCCCGCCGCTCAGCGTCTGCAGCAGGTCGGTGTCGAGCCCGCCGCGGACCTCGCGCCGGCGGACGTCGGAGACGAGCGTGCAGACGGTCGTGGCGCCCTGCTGCAGGCAGGTCTCGGCCGCCGTCTGCAGGTAGGTGAGCGAGCTGCGCACCTGCTTCCGCGACTTGCTGATCGAGCGCGGGAGTCGGAAGCCATAGTTGAACGCCCCGGTGAAATCGTTCTGGTCGAGCCGCGTCTCGTTGCCGTTCGACAGATTGTCCTGGGTGAGCGTATTGTAGCCGAAGGTCATCGCCATGCCGTTCCGGAGGCCGAACTGCACGTCGGGCGTGATCGAGGACGACTCGATGCTGGTGAGCGCCGCCGGCCCGCTCCGGTTGGCCTGGACCGAGCTGCCCTCGCGGTGCCGGAACGCGGTCCCCACCGCCAGAATCGTGAGCGGTCCGTCGCGGAAGGTGCGGCTCCAGCGCACGCTGCCCACCGGAAACTCGCGCTGCTTGGTCTCGGTCTCGATGAACCCCTCGCCGACCCGCTGTAGCCGCGTCGTCCGGGTCAGCGCGTGCGAGATCGTGAAGTTGATGCCGTAGGGCAGGTCGGCGCCGCTGGCGATCTGCGCCGTCCGCGACTCGGACACGCCGCGCGCGTCCTCGCCTTCCTGGACCAGAAAGCTTTCGAGCCCGCCGAGGCTGAGCTGGTACTTGACGCCCGGATCGAACGCCGTCAGATCGTAGGTCGAGGTGCGGGTCAGCCGCGTGCTCACGTCCACCGGACGCACGCGCTGAAGCGCCCGGCCGAGCCCGCTGCTGTCGCCCGCGAGGATCCGGAGCCCGCGCGCCACGTCGAGCGCCGCGCCGATCTCGTTGGTGCGGGCGTTGTTGAGCGTCTGCGGCAGAATGAAAGCGCCGCTGTCGACGTCGGCCCGGACCGGATCGCGGCTCGACAGGGTGCGGCTCAGCACGAAGCTGCTGCTCGAGACGAACCGCGGCCGGAGCCACGAGGCGAGGTTCGGCGTGAGCGAGAGCGCCGTCACGAGGGTGCGATCGCGCTCGACGCCCACCGGGAGGCCCAGCAGAAAGCGCCGCTCGCTGTACGCCAGCCGTCCGATCGGCGAGGAGTCGGGATAGACGCGGAGATCGCGCGTGCTGGTGAGGTCGCCGCTCAGGTTCAGCATGCCGAGCGGCTGCCAGGTGAGCCCGGCCGAATTGCGCCAGAGATGGTTGAGGGAAAGCGTGGGCCGGAACGCGACGTCGTCGCTCCGGGCCACCGGGAACCGGAACGCGGTCGAGTTCGCCTCGTCGCGATTGAGCCCGCTCGCCAGCCGGAGGCGCGTGGGGGCCAGGCTGAAGTCGGCCCGCTCGAGGCTCCGGCCGATCTCGCCCCGGCGCATGAACCCGGGCAGCGCCTTGACGATCCCGCCGATCGGCAGGCGGATGCCCTTCCGGCGGACCGTCAACTGATAGATCAGGTTGAGCGCATACGAGTTGGCGCGCGCCTCGCTCAGCTCGGTGAGCGCGCGGCCACGGGTGACGCTCGCCGCGACGCTCAGCGGATCTATCAGACCCTTCGTGATCCAGCTCGTGCCGGGCCTGCTCCGCCGTACGGACAGTGCCACGGTGGCGCTCCGGGCGTCGGGCTTCCGAAGGCCGGACAGCGACTCGCCCCGGATGTCGCTGCCGGTGAGCAGCTCGGGGTCGATTCCCGTGCGGGCGTAGCTGAGCGTGAGCGGCATCGCGAGGCCGAGGCCGGTGGGCAGGAAGCGCTCGAGCCGGAGGTTCCCCGCCACCTGCAGGACATTGCTGCCGCGGTAGGACGGGTTCTCGTTGATCTGCCGGAACTGGCCGTTCTGCCGCACGTAGGCCATCGTAAAGCTGCCGACGTCCGACGCCGAGAGCCGCGCATCCACCGACGCCGCGTTGCCGGTCTGCGACACCGGCTCGCTCAAGCGCACGTCGTCGACCCAGAGCTCGACGGCGGGCGTGGTGACGGTCTCGCCCACCCGGAAGATGCCCGCCGAGATCTCCTGCACGGCGGCGAGGTTGGGCGGGTTGATGCCGGGATCGCGCACGTGCACCAGGTACGGGCCCTCGCACGCGACGAACGCCCCTGCCTCCTCGGTCCCGCACTCGGCCGCGCCCGAGGGCGCCTGCCCCGTCAACCAGCGGTTCTCGACCTCCGCCCGGAGGCGCCGAAGCGTCTCGAGGTCGATAGCGAATTCGGGCTCCCAGGTCGAGGATCGCGCCGGCGCGCGGTACAGGTAAAAATTGTCGTTGTCGCTGCCCAGCTTGAGGAATGCCTGGAGGTCGCCCTCCTCCCAGCCGGGCCCGCGGCCGCGCATCCAGACGCGGAGCGTGCGGTAGGTGAGCAGGTTCTGCGCGCCCGCCGGGAACCGCAGATACGCCTCCGCGCGCTCGCCGAGCCGCAAGTCCTGCCCGATGATGCGGAGCGACTTTTCGTTGATCTGGGTGCCCTCGGTCTCGCGGTCGCCGCCGCGGCGCGAGCGCGAGTCGAAGATCCCCGGCGGCGACTCGTAGCCGAGGTCGGTGCGGTTCTCGGTCGACACCACCGACGTGCCCACCTCGCCGTGCGGCTGGCCGACCGCGCCGGTCAGCCCCAGGATCGGCGTCTCCGAGCGGCGCGTCCACGGCGAGCCGACGAAGCGGAGGCGCGCCATCGCGAGCCTGGCGACGATGTCCGGCTGCCCCGCGTCGGCCGGCGTGGCGAAGGTGATGCGCAGGTGCTGCGCGAGCCGGAGGGTCGGGGTGTTGAGCACCGCGCTCGGCCGGCGGATCGGGATCCGGTAGAGCTTCCAGGTGGTAGTCTGGCCGTCGACGGTCGAGGACACGCCGTTCCGGACGAAGAAGCTGTCGGCGGCGAGATCCACGACGTAGCGGAAGACGTTCTCATTGGCGCCGGTCAGGTCGAGGCCCAGGTCGCCGTTGAGATCCTCGGTGTCGAGGACGCCATTGCCTTGGGAGCACCGCCCGCTCAGGTCGCCCCAAGGAAAGAGCGGTACGCTGTTGGTCAGGGAGCGCGAACACAGCGGCAGCTCTTGTACGGGTCCCAGACCGGCCTCCTCGATCTCCGCCGGCCGGTCGCCGAGGATGCCGAGGTCGTCGGTTTCCGCGTTGAAGATGCCGATATCGGTGCGCTCGGTGTCGAGCGTGCCGAGGCCGACGTACTGGCGGCCGGTATAGAGCGTATCGGCGCCGGCCACCGCAAACGTGTCGGGCGCGAGGGCCACGGCGTCCTCGCTCACGGTGCCGAGATCGAACACCAGCCGCGTGCCGGCCACGCTGGCGGAGTCGCCCGCCTCCTCGATCAGCCAGAACTCGAGGAAGTCATTGTTGCTGAGGTCGACGCCCGTCGGGCTGAGCGAGGTCACCATCGAGCGCCAGCGCGGCCGGAGATCTCGCCGCGGGAGCGACCA
The DNA here is from genome assembly GCA_013812695.1 of Gemmatimonadales bacterium. Classification (GTDB taxonomy): domain Bacteria; phylum Gemmatimonadota; class Gemmatimonadetes; order Gemmatimonadales; family GWC2-71-9; genus CAVVWJ01. The sequence continues at coordinate 3,528 of JACCSZ010000276.1, forward strand.
GCGTGAGGCGTTGTTCACCTGCACGATGCCGCCCGCGGTGTCGGCGTGCAGGGTCAGGTACATGATCGTCTCGGGGTCCTCGCCCCGACCCGCGATCCGGATCAGCGTGTCGATGTCCTGCGGCCGGCGCTCCAGCACGGCGTTGGTGCCACGCTCCGGCACCAGGTTCTGCCAGGTGAGCGCCACGGCGTCGTCGTTGTCGAACCCGCCGGCGAAGCCGATGTCCTCGAGCCCCGTGGCCTGCTGCGGGCGGCTGCCGAACTCCCACTGGGATTCGCGGAGCGAGACGCCGAGGCCGGCGTCGCCCTCGAACTCCTCCAGATACGCCTCTCCCGAACGGTTGGGGTCCGGCTTGGTAAAGGCGACTTCGGCATTGAGGTCGAACAGCGAAGGCGCCGTCGACGCGCTCGTCACCAGTGAGTTGACGGCGCGGGTGAGCCAGTTGGGCTTGAAGTGGAGCTCGGTGTTGACCCCGCCGATGAGGTTGGCCGTGGCCTCGAAGCCGAGCTCCGGCCGCGTGAAGGCGCTCTGTTCGCGCTGGTACAGACCGATCAGGTTGATGGCGCCCCGGTCGCCCAGCGAGTAGCGCGTGGCCAGCCCCAAGATGGTCGTCGGCGCCACCGCGAACAGGCCGCGCTCCTCGAACCGCGCGGTCACCTGGGCGGAGCCGCCACCGAACAGCGCGTCGGGGTTGAGGAAGGTCACCTGCCCCACGTCGTACGAGATCGAGTAGTCCACGCCGCGCTCCAGCTTGCGGCCGCCGACGAAGAGCTGCTCGCTGTTGTCGCGGAGCTGGAGCGAGTTGAGGCTGAGCGTCGAGCGGTCGCCGCCGCCCGTGGCGTCGTACTGAAGCCGAAGAGCGAACTTGGCCGCGGGGCCCTGTGACAGCAGCAAAAACAGCGGCGTCCGGTAGAGCGAGTCGGACGCCTCCGCCGGCGTCAGCCGGGTGGGGTCGGCGAACGGCCGCAGGTGCGGGAAGACGATGTACGCCTCGCGGATGACCTGTGCCGCCTCCGGATCCTGGGTCCTCGGAAACAGCCGGTTGACCCGATCGAACCCCAGCGCGTCGCTCGGCACCGCTAGGCCGAGCTGCTGCAGGTACGTCTCGGCGTTGCCACCGAGGGGCCGCTCGCTCCGGTTGAGCGTGACCCCGACCTCCAGCGACGGGGCGTCGAGATCTGCCCCCGCCACCCGGTACACCTGGCGCATCTCGTACCGGAAGGTGGGGAGGGCTGGCCCCTGTTGCGGTTGCACGATCAGCTCGAGCGTGTCGAGCGCCTGCGGCACGCCGCCCACGTCCACGGTGCCGCGGTCGACCTCGGGGAAAGTGCCGATCAGATTGTCGGCCGCGGTCCGGTAGCTCACGGCCAGGTAGTCATTCTGGTCGAGCTTGGTGCCGAGCGAGATCCAGAGCCCGGACTCGTCGAGCGAGTAGTCGGTGCCCTGAATGAGCAGCTCCCAGCGCACCGGGCCAAACGTCTGCGGGCTGTCGCCCCGCCGCGCCAGCGCGGTGATGCCGCCGAGATTCGGGTTGACCCCGGTCTTGCTCCCCGCCGTTCGATGCCGGTAGATCCTCACCTGGCTCGGCCGGTAGGTGGGCGAGAGCCCGTCGGCCGACAGGTTGAGGATGTCGAGCGCCGGCGAGCCGGGCAGGCTGTCGGGGTCCACGATCCAGAAGAAGCGCCCGCTTTCGAAGTCGAGATCCCGCAACTGCCGGTCCTGCGCCTGGCTGGTGGTCTGCCCGACCGTGTAGGTCCGCTCGGCGACCACGCTGCCCTTCTGGGTGGCGGCCAGGGTCTGGAGCTGAACCGGGCCGACCTCGAAGGTGGCGTTAATGCCGAAATTGTTGGCGGGGACGGCGGCGGTAATGAAGCGCGACGCCGGCGGCTGAAAGACCACGGTCCCGACGTCCACCCGGCGGACGATCTCGTCCTGCAGGCCCTCGTAGTAGATCTGGACGTTGTTGTTGCTGGAGTAGTCGCGCTCGGTATCGAAGTCGACGTTGACGTGGACCCGCTGGCCGAGCAGGCCGGTCGAGCGGATGTTCACCTGGTTGTCCAGGCTCGGCGCCTTGAACCCGCCGCGGCAGCCGGAGGTCGGGTCGAGCGACAGCGAGGGCGTGCAGCGCTCCTCGCGCACGCGGTCGGTGCGGACCTCGAGCCGGGCCTGCCCATCGAGCGTCAGGTCGGCGTACTTGGTGGGCAGACCGAGCAGGTTCCGGGGACGGGGCGCGGCGCTGTCCACATCTGCCGACACCAGATCGGCGACCGCGTACAGATTCCGGAGCCGGAGGCCGAGCAGGCGGTCGGAACGGTCGGCCTCGAGGGTGGCGCGCACCGTGCTGTCGAAGGCCGCAAGCCGGACGTGCGGCGCCGTCCGGGGCCCGCCCATCCACGGGGCCCGAAGCGCCGCCGGCTGCTGCAGAACGAGTGGGGGCTGCTCGAAGCGGACTATTAGACCTAGGCCGGTCGTGTCCGCTTGCGCACGGAGCACCGCAGGCAGCCAGACTAAGCAGCCCAGGGCGACCAGGAAACGTGTCACTCTAGTGGATCACGGCGAGGCTTGAGGATGAGAGATCAGGGCAATATAATGAATCGAACAACCCCTTACAACTATAAGAGTTAGCCGTCGTGCGCCTGCTCAGTCGCTACCTGCTCCGCCAGCTCGCGGCCCCGTTCCTGTTCGCGCTCGGGGCCCTGACCAGCCTCATGCTCCTGAGCCAGGTCGCCAAGAAGTTCGGCGCGCTGGTCGGGAAGGGACTGCCCTGGGGCGTCATCGGCGAGGTATTCGCGCTGAGCCTTCCGTTCATCATCGCCATGACGCTGCCGATGGCGGTGCTGCTGGCGGTACTGTACGCGTTCAGCCACTTGGCCGCCGACAACGAGATCACCGCCATGCGGGCGAGCGGGATCAGCGTCTACCAGATCCTCACGCCGGTCCTGGCGTGGGGGGTGTTCATGTCGGCGTTCAACTTCGTCTTCGTGGACCAGGTGCTCCCCCGGAGCAACGCCCGCCTCCGTGGGCTGCTCATCGACATCGGCCGGAAGAAGCCGACCTTCGAGCTGCGCGAGCAGGTGATCAACGAGGTGCCGCCCTCGCAGTACTTCCTCCGGGCCGGCCGGATCGACGCGGCCACCGGCCGGCTCAAGGATATCACGATCTACGACGTGGGCGGGGAAACCAGCCGCCGAATCATCTACGCCGACAGCGGTCAGATGGCCTACGGCGAGGGTCAGACCGACCTCAACCTCCGGCTGTACGACGGCGCCATCCACCAGTATCGCCCCGCCGACCCGGTCACCTTTCAGCTCACGTACTACCGGGTCAACGATATCCGGGTGAAGGACGTATACGACGAGCTGGTGCGGAACAGCTCGGAGACCGTGCGCGGCGACCGCGAGATGAGCACCTGCGAAATGCTCGGCGTGATCCGGGAGGCCCAGGCCGACGGGCGGAGCGCCGGCCAGGATCGCCACGAGCTGATGGTGAGCGATCTCCGGACGCTGCTGGCCCTGCCACCGGTCGGGTGGACGCCGCCGGACCAGGTCGAGGATCGCGCTCCGGCGTACTGCCGCTGGATCGACCGGGTCCAGGGCGCGGCGGATTCCTCCAAGACGGTCGAGGCCGTCCGGCCCGCACATGGTTTGCGGACGGTGCGGCAAGGGGGGAGCGTGGGCGGGCCCGGCTCCACACAGACACCTGTCCAGGGTCCGGTCACGGTGAAGCGGCAGGCGGCTGGTCCCAAAGTGAAGCTCCCGGCGGCCGCGCAGAAGATCAAGCCACCAGTGGCCGCTCCCCGGCCCACGCCGGCGGCCCGCCCCCAGCTCAGCAACTGGGCCCAGGTGGCCACCGCCGCCGACCGCGCTCGGGACGCCGGCCGTCGGGCCGACCGATTCGCGGTCGAGGTCCACAAGAAGTGGTCGATCAGCTTCGCCTGCGTGTCGTTCGTCATCGTCGGGATCGTCCTGGCGCTCCGGTTTCCCCGCGGCGGGATCGGGCTCGTCATCGGCGGCGGGCTGCTCGTCTTCTCGGTCCACTATGTCGGGCTCACCGCCGGCGAGAGCCTCGCTGACCGCGGGTTCGTGACGCCCTGGCAGGCGATGTGGGCGCCCAACATCCTGCTCACGGTCGTGGGGCTGATCGGGCTCGTGCGGGTGAGCCGCGAGTCGGGCTCGACCCGCGGCGGCGATTTCCAGGAACTGATCGACGCCGGGCGCCATCTGTTCCGGCGGCTCCGCCGGCGCACGCCGGCCGCGGGCGAGACGGCATGACCGGCATCCGCACGCTGGACCGCTACGTGTTCACGACTTGGCTCCGCATCTTCGTGCTCACGGCCCTCGGCTTCCCGCTGGTGTCGATCCTCATCAACCTGACCGACACGCTCAACAAGCTGCTGGACCGCGGCCTCACCATGCGGCAGATCGTGATCAGCTACGTGTACTCGATTCCCGAGAACGCGTTCATCGTGATGCCGGCCGCGGTCCTGTTCGCCACGGTGTTCACGGTCGGAGGGATGGGCCGGCACTCGGAGCTCACCGCAGCCAAGGCCGGTGGCCTCAGCTTCTATCGGCTGATGGTGCCGGTCTTCGTCGCCGCCACCCTCGCGACGGGGCTCGCGTTCGTGGTGGGCGAGATGGCGCCGAGCGCCACCGCGAAGCAGCAGGAGATCCAGAAGGCCAAGCAGGCCCGGAGCACGCGGTCGCGCTACAACTTCGTCTATCGCGGCGACGTGGGATGGGTGTACACCATGCGCTCGCTCGACGTCGAGACCCGCCAGCTCAAGCAGCTCCTGCTCGAGCGCCAGGGCGACGGCGCCGGGTACCCGGGGCTCATCATCACCGCCGACAGCGCCAGCTACGACGGCGCCCGCGGCGCCTGGCAGGTGAAGCACGGCACCAGCCGCGTGATCGCGGGGCCGGCGCAGCAAGCCAGCTTCGCCTTCCGCTCGATGCGGCTCCGCGCCCTCACGCAGAGCCCCGCCGACCTGCTCGCCGAGCCCAAGGCGCCGGACGAGATGCGCTACGCCGAGCTGGGACGGTACATCGAGGCGCTCGAGCGCTCGGGCAACGACGCCAACAAGCTGATCGTCGAGCAGGCGCTCAAGCTGGCGCTGCCGGCCACGTGCCTCATCATCGCGCTGTTCGGCGCGCCGCTCGCGGTCCAGGCCCCCCGCGCCGGCGCCGCCGTCGGCATCGCCATCAGCCTCGGCACGACGGTCATCTTCCTGCTGGCCACCCAGATCATGAAGGCGGTCGGCGCGGGGGGCGTGATCGATCCGACGCTGGCGGCGTGGCTCCCCAACGCGGCGTTTCTGCTGGCGGGGCTGGTGTTGCTGGCGCGGGTGAGGACGTGACGGAAAGACGGACGGACGGACGGACGGACGGACGGACGGACGGACGGACGGACGGACGG
>JACCSZ010000168.1 GCA_013812695.1 Gemmatimonadales bacterium
TGGTGCACTTGATCCCCGCCGGGCTGGAGGTGACGACCCCACTGCCGCCTCCGATGCCCTTGACCGTCAGCCTCAGTCGGACCGCGGCCGTCGCCAGCTCCGGCTCGGTCGTGGGGGGCGTATCCTGGCAAGCGTACAGGAGCGTGAGCGCGACGGCGGCAGCCACGAGCGGGCGGCGGGCGGAGTGCGGACGGGGCGAGTACATCGGGCACCTCGAACAGGGGGAGTTCGGAGGACGACTCGAAAGCCGTATCGTCGATCAATCTTCCCGATCAAACTTGTGGAGTGGGGTCAAGCAGTTCTCAAGAGGCGCTCGGTCCGGCATTCCGACCGTCTTGACAGCGTGCGGAGCGATTTCGAGATTGGAAATCCACCCCGACCGACGAGCTCTCACCTGGCGCCGGCTCCCCGCCGGCGCACCCGGCCTGACCCTTTCGACTCGACGACCCATGTCGCCCTTTGTCCGTCGGCTCCCGGCGCTCGCGCTCCTGGGATTGCTCGCGACCGCACCGGTGTCGCCCGGCTCCGTGACCGTGAGACACCCCAAGGGGTCTCTGGTGATGGTGGGCGGCGGCCCGCGCCCGGCGTCGCTGATGCGCCGGTTCGTCGAGCTGGCCGGCGGACCCGGACGCGCGCGCATCGCCGTGGTGCCGATGGCCAGCTCGGAGCCCGTCGCCTCCGGTGCCGCGTTCGAGCACGAGCTCGACAGCCTCGGCGCCGACGCCTTCGTCTTTCTCGTCGACCGGGCGCAGGCATCGACGCCGGAATTTGTCCGGCGGCTGGACTCCGTCACCGGAGTCTGGTTCGGCGGCGGGGATCAGGCCCGGCTCACCGCGGCCATCGCCGGCACCGCGTCGCTGGAAGCCATCCGGGTCCGTTACCGGGACGGCGCGGTCATCGGCGGCACCTCGGCCGGCGCCGCCATCATGTCCGACTCGATGCTCACCGGCGACCAGACGCCGCCCGGCGACACCACCGGCTACTACGGCGATGAGTACCCCACCATCGAGCGACACCGCGTCGAGGTCGCTGCCGGTCTCGGCTTTCTGCCGATGGCCATCGTGGATCAGCACTTCATCCGGCGGGAGCGCCACAACCGCCTGCTGAGCGCGGTCCTCGAGCGGCCCCGGCTGATCGGGGTGGGCATCGACGAGCGCACCGCCATCGAGGTCGGGCCCGACGGGCGGTGGCGGGTGCTGGGCGAGAGCGGCGTAGCCGTGTACGACGCGCGACGCGCCCGTATCCCGGCGCTTGCCGGCTCTGTGCTCGGCGCGACGGACGTGCGGGTGCACCTGCTGCCGCCCGGCGGCCGCTACGATCCCGCGAGCGGCCGGGCCAGCATCCCTGCACGATAGGGCCGGGCCGTCATCCTGAGCGGAGCGAAGGATCGCCCGAGGCATGCGAGTGAGGTTCGGAGCGCGACGGCACCACCCACCCGATCCTCCGCTCCGCTCACGAACCTTCGAGCGGACAGGTGTAGCTTTCGGGCGCGCACCGGCTCGCCGGCGCCACCACCGACGAGGACGATGAGCGCGATCCCGCAGGTCGCCGACGCCGAAACCAAGCAGCTTCAACTCGACCGCATGAAACGGCGGGCCACCGGCCTGCTCGTGGTGATGGCGGCCGTGTTCCTGGCCGCATGGTGGCTCGAAAGCCGGTATCCCTGGCTCGGCTACGTGCGGGCCACCGCCGAGGCCGGGATGGTCGGCGGCGTTGCCGACTGGTTCGCCATCACGGCGCTGTTCCGCCGGCCGCTCAACCTCCCGATCCCGCACACCGCCATCATCCCCGAGCGCAAGGATCGCATCGGCCGAAGCCTCGGGAACTTCGTGCAGAACAACTTTCTCTCACCCGACGTGCTGGGCGCCAAACTGCGCGCGGCCCAGCTCAGCCAACGGGCGGCGGAATGGATACGCGAGCCGGAGCACGCACGCGCCGTGGTGCGGCAGGCGGCGGGTGCGTTCCGGAGCGCGTCGGCGGTGATCCGCGACGAGGACGTCCACGCCCTGCTCGAGCGCGGCGTGATCGAGCCGCTCAAGCGGCGGCCCATCGCCCCGGTGCTCGCCGACGGCCTGACGCTGCTGACGGTGAACGACCGCCACCAGCAACTGCTCGACCGGCTGGTCGATGGCCTGGCGCGGGTGGTGACGGAGAACGACACGCTGATCCGCGAGCGGGTCCGCGAGGAGACGCCGTGGTGGGTGCCCGGCTTCGTGGATGACCGGCTGCACGACAAGATCGTGGACGCCATCAGCCGGACGCTGGTCAGCGTGAGCGCCGACCCCGACCACCCGCTCCGCCGGCAGCTCGACGAGTTGCTCGTCACCTGGATCGCGCAACTGCGCGAGTCGCCGGACGTGATGGCGCGCGCGGAGACGATCAAGCATCAGGTGCTCGATCACCCGACGAGCGAGCAGCTCACCGAAACGCTCTGGCGCGAACTCAAGCTGACCCTCGACCGCCAGGTCGACGCCGCCGAGCAGGGCACGCCGGGCGGGCTCGAGCGCGGCCTGTCGGCGCTCGCGGCCGGCGCGCTCGAGGACGCGGCGCTGCTGGCCAAGATCGACGAGTGGATCATCGGGGCGGTGCTCCGGATCGTCGAGCAGCACCGGCACGAGGTGGGTCAGCTCATCTGGCACACCGTGAGCGCCTGGGATCCCGACGAGACCTCGCGCCGGATCGAGCTGCAGGTGGGGCGGGACCTGCAGTTCATCCGGATCAACGGCACGCTGGTGGGGGGGCTGGTGGGGCTGGTGCTGTACACGTTGACGCGGGTGTTCGGAGGGGCGGGGGGGTGAGGTTGGCTGCGTCATACTGAGCGGAGCGAAGGCGCCAGGCCTCGGGTCATGCCTCCTTCGCTCCGCTCAGGATGACAGGTCCGCTCTGGATGACAGGTCCGCTCTGGATGACAGTTCGGCTCGAGATGTCCGGCCCGCGTCGCTCTCGGACCCATCACTCCTCCACCGACACCCCCGGAACCGATCCCCACCGCGCCCAGCCCGCCGGCGCCAGCACGTACCGCGTCCCCGGCCGCCCGTCGATCGCCGCCGCCTCCAGCTCGGCGCGATAGGCCGCGCGCGGGGTCCGCCGGAGCCCAGGACCCGCCGCCTTGAGGAAGCGATCGGCCGAGCGCTGATCGTCCCAGACCGCGTACCAGACGAGCGCGGGGCCGCCGGGCGCGTCGTACACCCGAAATCGGTCGCCGCCCCAACCGATCGGCATGACCGTCTGCACCTCGTCCGAACCGGCCAGCGCCGCGAGCAGCACCCGGATCTCGTTCTCGCCCAGCGCGTCATCGTAAACGACCGCCGCGTCGGCGGCGAAGCGCACCGGCACCGGCAGGTCGCCGCTCGCGTAGCGCGCTGGGTGCAGGATCTGCTCAGTCGAGACCGGCATGCGCGGGCCGTACGGCAGGGTGTCCTTCGGACCGGTGGTCTGCCACCAATGCATGAACTCCGCGCCGTCCAGGTAGGGAAAGATAAGTGCCTCGCGAACCACGAGCGGCGCGCGCGCGAACACCGGCATCGCGGATTGCTGCGCGCGCACCTGGTCGCGATAAAGCTCCCAGAACTGCGGCGTGCTCGCCACGTTCTGTCCTGGCGCGAGCACCGCGATCGACGCGAGCGTAGCCTGGCCCTCGAGGATGGCCTGGGCCGCGGTGAGGCGGTCGTTGTTCGCCTTGGACTTGAGAATGGAGTCGAGCGGCAGGTACTGGCTCTGGAGCGCGTGCACCATCTCGTGGGCCAGCACCAGCCGGAGCTGCGCGCGCTCGGCGCCGGCGACGCCGAACAACGTCGCCGAGTCGGGGTCGTAGTACCCGGCCACCTGCTCGGCGTAGAGATCCAGCAGCAGCGCGCGGAGCGCCAGGGTGTCCGGCAGCAGCCCGAAGAGCCGGTAGGCGGTCTCCAGGCCGCGGAGCCGCGCCGGCGGCAACTCTTCGTCGAGCTTGGCGATCAGGTAGGCGCGCACCTGCTCGCGCGAGCGCAGCGCCGAGCGCGGCGGTGTCCGGAACGCGAGCCCCACGGCGCGCTCGACCGGGACCCGGAGGCTGTCCACCAGACGGGCGAGCACGGCGTCTTCGTCGGCGCCGCGGCTCTGTCCGCGGCATGCAGCCAGGACCCCCAGCAGCAGGCACAGCCCGAGCGCGGCGGGACGCGATCGCATCAGCGCACTCCCGCGAGCTGAAGGAACTCCGCCGTGGCGGTTCGGATGCCCGGATACGCGCCGAGCAAAGCGAGCAGCCCCGCCGCGAGTGAGAGACCGACACCGAACGGGAGGTATCCCGCGTCGCTCAGCGCCTCCGCCGTCTCCGGCGACTCGACGATCACCACGCGGCGTGCGATCCAGACCGACGATGACGCCAACAGGACGCCGGCAACCAGCCGCATCGGCGAGAATCCGGCGCCGGCTGCGATCCCCACCGCGGCGGCGAGCAGCCCGACGACCCGCAGCCACCGCCCCTCCACTGCACTGGGCAGCAGGAAGGAAGCGTAGTAGATCGCTCCCGCGGCCAGCACGCCGTCGAACGCGGCGCGGAGCACGGCACCGAACATCCCCAGACGCATGGCGGCTGCCATGGCTGCGATCGCGAGTCCCCCGGCGAGCAGGAGCTTGACCAGCATGCCCAACCGGAGCCCCGGCGCTCCGCTGACGGCGCCCGAGTCCTCAGCCGGTGCCCGGGGGCGAAGCGTGGCGATGATGAACAGCACGACGCTGATTCCCGCCCCCACGCCGACCACGGGTATGATGGCTTCCCACCCACAAAATGCCCCCACCATCCCCATCAGCGCGCAATCGCCGCCGCCCATGGCCTCCTGCCCGGCCACCAGCTCCGAGATCTCGCCGATCAGCAGGACGAGGCCGGCACCGAAGCCTGCCCCCAGCAGCGCGTCGGGCAACGTCACGGGCACGCCATTCGACACGACCGCGAAGCCGAGGGCGATGACCGCGCCCCCGATCGAGAACTCGTGCGGGATGATGTAGGCGCGGGCATCCGTCATCGCGATCCCGAGCAGCAGCGTGGCGAACGCTGCCCCGCGCAACGCCTCGATTCCGAAGCCGTGGCGCCACGCCATGAACGCCCAGAGCACCGCGGTGCCGAGCTCGATCAAAGGATACTGCGGCGAGATGCGCTCGCGGCACCCGCCGCAGCGGCCCCGGAGCGCGAGCCACCCGACGATCGGGACGTTCTCGAACCAGCGGAGCCCGCGGCCGCAGTTGGGACAGCGGGACGGCGGACGCACGACCGATTGTTTGGGCTCCGCGCCCCAGCGCAGGATGCAGACGTTGAGAAAGCTGCCGATCATGGCGCCGAGCACGCCCGCGTAGGCGACCAGCACCGGCTCCCGTCCCAGGTTCGGCAGCTCAAGCGTCACGCGTGACCTCGTACAGGAGGATGCCGGCCGCGACGGCCACGTTGAGCGACTCGACCGCCGGCGCGAGGGGGACGGCCACCCGCCGCCGGACGGCGGCCACGAGCCCCGGTCCCACCCCCGCCCCCTCGTTGCCCAGCAC
>JACCSZ010000277.1 GCA_013812695.1 Gemmatimonadales bacterium
GATGCCGGTCGAGCACACTGTCCGTCAGATCGGCGGAGGTGTCGGTGACCACCGCCACCGCTCGGCGCGCAGCGTGACCGAGACGACGGTGCTGCGCCCGCATGTCGTCCGCCTTGGTGGTCTCGACTCTCCCCCAACGGGTGGCATAGCTAAAGACGGCCTCGGGGGTGTCGGTGTGCACATGAATCTTGAGGATGTCCGACAGCACCGCCACGACGACGGAGCCGCCGAACGTGTGCATGGCCGCTCGGACTTCGTTGGCGGCGGGCAGGTGCTCGCCCCGGACCAGCACCTCGGTGTAGAACTGAAAGTCACGCTCCGCGGCGACCTCGAACGCGGCGGCCGGCACGACGACCGCCGAGCCCGCGGCTCCGTCGGCGCCGGCGAGCGACAGGATCGGGTCGCCCTCGATGTAGCGCACGACGCCTTCGAGCATCCGGACGAAGCCCTTGCCGCCCGCGTCGACGACGCCGGCTTCCTTGAGGACGGCCATCAGCTCCGGAGTACGGGCGAGCGCGGCCTCTCCCTCGTCCAGCAAGAGGTGCATGAACTCGCCGATGTCGGCGGTGTCCGCCGCCGCCCGCTCGGCGGCAGCAGCCGCCTCGTGCGCCACGGTCAGAATGGTGCCCTCCCGCGGGTCATCCAGCGACTCGTACAGCCGGTCGGCGCCCTGTCTCAGGGCGGCGGCGACGTCCCTGCTCGTCGCCGCGGGACGGTCGTCCAGCGATTCGGCAAATCCAAGAAGGAAGTGGGCCAGCATCATCCCGGAGTTGCCGCGGGCGCCGAGGACCGCGGCGCGGGCCATCGTGCGGGCGGTGTCCGGAAGCGAGGCGTCGCCGAGCGCCCGGAGGGCGTCGGCGACCGCGCGGAGCGTCAGGGTGAAGTTGGTGCCGGTATCGCCGTCAGGCACCGGGAAGACGTTGATCCGGTTGATCTCATCCCGTCCCGCCGCCACCCAGTCCGCGGCGGCGAAGAGCGAGCGGGCCAGCCGCGGTCCGTCGACGTAGGCGATCCCGACGGTCATGCGGCGCGGACTACTCCGCGACGACCGAGACGCCCACCTCAGCGCGCACTTCGGGGTGCAGCCGGATCCCGACGGTGTGGTGGCCGAGCGTCTTGATGGGGTGTTCGAGCTCGATGCGCCGGCGATCCACCTGGTGGCCGTGCGCGGCCAGCGCTTCGGCGATGTCCTGGGAGGTGATCGAGCCGAACAGCTTGCCCTCTTCGCCGGCCTTGCCGGCCAGCGACAGCGTGACGGCGCCAAGGGTGGCCGCGAACCGCTCGGCCTCGGTGCGCTCGGCCTGACCCCGGACACTCCGCGCGCGGGTCTCCGCCTCGATCCGCTTCTTGTTGCCCTCGGTGGCCTCGAAGGCCAGACCCTGGGGCAGGAGATAGTTCCGCGCGTACCCCGGCTTGACCCGGATCATCTCGCCAGCTTTGCCGAGCGACTTCACGTCCTCGCGCAGGATCACTTCGATCATCGGTCGAACCCTTTCATGGCCGGCGTGGAAGGCCGATGCCGGAAATCTAGCCAGGTGTCGGCGAGCCCGAGCAGTGTCAGCCCGCCTACGACGAACGGCAACAGAAACAAGGCGATCACGAGGAGCACGCCTGCCACTGGGGTCGCCACCCGCCCCGATTGTGCCAGAAACACCGCCAGCCCGCGCGCCGCGTACAGCACGCACAGCACCAGGAGCAGGTTGGCTCCGGCGAGCCGCCACGGCTCGGGCACAGGCACCAGGGTGAGCGACAGGGCGGCGATCCATCCCCAGACCAGTTGGTCGCTGAAGCCGAACGACCGGAATGGTGCCGGCGGCGGCCCCACCGGGTGGATCGCCAGCCGATGATACCAGGTCCACGCCAGCCGGAGGCCGGCAATGCCGGCGAGCGCCAGCAGCCCCGGGTACAGCTGGGACATCGAGTGGAGGACGCCGGCCATCTGTGAGATCAGTTGCTCGGGCGCGCCGGCCTTCCGCCACTGGTCCCGGGCGGTCGACTGATAGGCGCTGAGATCGTGATCGACCCCGCTCACCAGCTGCGACCAGCCGATGCCGAGGTGCCACATCCACGCCACGAGCGCAGCGCCGGCCGCGGCGGTGGCCGTTAGTACGCGCCCCACCCCGTTCGACGGCTGCCACAGTGTGAGCGCCAGAAAGGTGCCGCAGACCAGCACAGCCCCGGCGCGGGTCACCTGGGCACCGAGACCACCGACCTGCTGGAGCCACAGCGCCGACCACACACCGGCACCTACCAGCCACGCCCACTCCCGCGCGGTGCCGGGACGCGAGAGGAGCAGCAGCCCCGCGAGGGGCCCGAACACGAAGACCGGCGGAGCGAAGAGCAGGAATCCGGCGAGCGCCAGGAGCTGTCCCCATCCCGCCGGGCGGCTCGAGGTCAGCCGACGAAGCCCTTGATGTAGGGCAGCAGGGCGAGCTCGCGGGCGCGCTTGATCGCGGTGCTGAGCTGCCGCTGGTGCCGCGCGCAGGTGCCGGAGAGGCGGCTGGGCAGGATCTTGCCGCGCTCGGTCAGAAAGCGGGACAGCGTCCGCTCATCCTTGTAATCGACCACGCGCACGCCGCTTTCGCAGATCGCGCAGGTCTTCTGCGGCCGCCTCATTCGTCGTCCTCGTCATCGGTCTTGCCGGCGGTCACGGGGACCGGTTGCGCGCCCTCGTTGACGACGACGAGAAACCGCAGCACCCCGTCATCGAGCTTGATGGCGCGCTCGAACTCGGGCAGCGCCGTAGCTTCGGCGTCGAACTTGGCGACGACGTAATAGCCGGTTTCGTGCTTCTTGATGGGATACGCGAGGGTCCGCTTGCCCCAGTGGTTCACCTGGGGAGCTTCGCCGCCGGAGGGCTGGATCAGGGCATGGAAGCGCTCGAGGCGCTCGTTGATGGCGGCCTCTTCGAGCGAGCTCTCGAAGATATAGACCACCTCGTACTGGCGGGTCATGACACCTTCCTTCGGTCTGGGTCGCCCCGGGGCCGGTGCGGGCGCCGAGGAGGATGGATTGATCAGCCCACAAACTTACGATGGCCGGGGTGCCGATGATAGGGGTCAGCTGCTGAACCGGAACAGCATCACGTCGCCGTCTCGCACCACGTACTCCTTGCCCTCCGCCCGGGCAAGCCCCTGTTCTCTGGCCGGCTTCCACCCGCCGACGCGGATGAAGTCGTCGTAGGCCACGGTCTCGGCTCGAATGAACCCTTTCTCGAAGTCCGAGTGGATCACGCCGGCCGCTGCCGGGGCCTTGTCGCCCTGGTGAATGGTCCACGCACGGACTTCCTGCTCCCCGGCCGTGAAGTAGCTCTGGAGGCCCAGCAGGTGATAGGCTGCGTGGGCCAGCCGGTCGAGGCCCGATTCGGTGAGCCCGAGCGACTCGAGGAATTCGGGCCGGTCCTCGATCGCGAGCTCCGCCAGCTCGGCTTCCACCTTGGCGGAGAACGGAACGATCTCCGCCACTTCGCGCTCCCGCGTGAGCGCTGCGCGGAGGGCGTCGACGTGCGCGTTGCCGCCGGCGATCTCCGCTTCGGCCACGTTCGCCGCATACAGGACCGGCTTGGCCGTGAGCAGGTTGAAGCTCCGGAAGACGAGCGCCTCGTCCTCGGTCGGTGCGATCGACCGCGCCGGCTGCCCGGCGGCAAGCGCGTCGCGCACCGGCTCGAGCACGCGCTGCTCGAGCTTCGCCTGAGCGTCGCCGGACTTGGCGACGCGGGCGGTCTTGTCGAGGCGCCGCTCGA
>JACCSZ010000184.1 GCA_013812695.1 Gemmatimonadales bacterium
CAAGGGTCCGCGCCACGAGCGGCACGGTCTGGAAAAAGGTCCCGTTCTCTCCGGCCGGAGTGAGGCCCAGCCGGCGCGCCTCGCCGGCGAGGTAGGCGGTGCCCCTCACGTTGCCGAGCGTGCCGGCCGCCCGGCCCATCATGGAATCGTCGGCGAAGATGGCGAGGCGGGCGCGCAGATCAGCGGCGGTGATGGCGGGAGCGGTGCCGGTGGGTGTTGCCGTACCCGGGGCGGGGGAGGACGGCGAGCAAGCCAGGAGAGGCAGCACGATCGCGGCCGCGCCGAATCTGGCGCGTGACGATGCACGGGGCACAAAGGTCTCCGGGGACTGGAGGCGTCGGGTCGGGAATCTAGGGATCATACGGCCGATCGGGAATCCGGGTTTCCCGGCATCTGGACGCCGGCCCCTCAACACCGCAGTATATCTGCGGCTCCGCACCTACCTCCTTCTTCTGGAGTGCCCGATGAACCTCGTCGATCGCGTGAAGCGCATCCTGCTGAGTCCCCAGCCGGAGTGGCAGGTGATCGACGATGAAGTCACGTCGCCGGGCGCCCTGTACACCGGCTACATCGTCCCGCTCGCCGCGATCGGACCGCTCGCCTCCGTGATCGGCTACTCGGTGTTCGGCGTCCGGATGCCACGCCACGGCGCTATCGCCGGCCCGAGGCGCGGGGCGGGCTCGAGCGGTTCATGTCGGATGCCGTGGTTGCCGATTTCCGAAGGGCCCGGCCGGAGTTGATTCTGGTGCTCCGGCACGGACCAGATGACGGGCGGTCAGGCGTGCGGCGCGTCGATTATCTCCGCTACTTTCGGATGGACGAGCGGTTCGACGCGTTGTTTCGGACCTACGGCCATCTCGCGGATGTGGGGCAGTACCGCATCTTCCAGCGTGGGGCCGCCGGCCGCTCTCCGGAGCCTCCACCGATGCGAGGCAGCGGTCTGACCACTCGGCAGATCGCACCCGGGCTCGAATGGGACAAGCTCGAGGCCGAGACGATCGTGCGGGGTGTGAGCTTCATCCTCGTGTTCGCGTTCGTGTACCGGCGGAGACGGGGGCTCGCCTGGAAGTGAACGGTCAGACCGCGGACCCCAATGTCTCTCCATCAAGTGTTCGTGATGGGCCGCGAGCCTTCAACTTGTCCATTGCTGGCCTCTTCGCCCTCGGAATCTCGCTGCGTCTCTGGCACTACACTGCTCGGCGATCTCTCTGGATAGATGAGGCCCGGCTCGCACTCAACATAGGTGCCCGCGATTTTGCTGGATTGGTTCGCCCGCTCGATTACGACCAAGCCGCTCCACCGCTCTTTCTCGCCGTAGAGAAGCTTGCCACGTCGGTGATCGGTATGAGCGAGCTCAGTCTACGACTTTTTCCTATGATTGCCGGGATCGCAGTGCTATTCCTGACATTCTGGTTGGTACGCCCTCTCGTCTCGCACCGTGAGACGGCGATTGTCACGACGATCACTGCGATTTCTCCGGTGTTAGTCTATTACTCGAACGAGGTGAAACCCTACATAGTCGATGCTGCCGTTGCCGCGACTCTCGTGCTTCTCGCGCGTGTCGCTGCCGCGAAACCGACGCAGACAAATGTTGTTGGCTTGTCGACCGCTGGTGTTCTCGCGATCTTGTTGTCGACGCCATCAGTGTTCGTGTTAAGCGGGGTCGGCGCGAGTTGGTTCTTCACTCGTCGCACTCAGAGACTGCGCTGGCCCCATGCGCTCATGATCGCCGTCCCGGCCGGAATAACATTGGCGTGCGCATATTTTCTAGTGTATAGGGGAAACGTCGCTAGCCCGTATCTGAAAGTATTTTGGGGATATCGACTGCTCGACCCCTTTCAGCCCGAGTGGGCTCCGCGAATCTGGTTCGCCATTCGAGAGATCGTCACAGGGTTACTGACAGGGAAAGCGACTGATCGGGATATCGGACTTCTGTGGAGGTACCTCAGTCATTCTTTCACAGCGGTAGGCTTGCTCTTGATCGCGCTTGGTACCGTACGCATCCGCCGGCGCGTTGGGCCTTTTCAAGCCGCACTCATAGTCAATCCGGTGGTTATGGTGTTCGCGGCGTCCTTCGTAGGGTTATATCCTATCGCCCTCCGATTGACCCTATACGCGGCGCCATTTCTGTTGTTGCTCGTAGTTGCGGGAGGGACAGAGTTGATCGTGTGCCTCCGGGGAGCTGAGTATCGGCTGCTGGCGTCGACAGTTCTCCTCTCGGCTCTCGCCTCCTCACCTTATTTCACGGCTCTGGCCGCTATCGATCCACACGGTCGGGAGAATTCAAGGCCTCTCATCGCCGATCTGACTCGAAGTCTCCGCTCAGACGAGTCGGTTTACATCGACGCTGGCTCGCTACCAGCGTGGATTTTCTACTCTACCGACTGGGGCAATCCGGATCGAGCTCGGCTGGCATTCGCGGCCAGAGTTGGAAGCTCTGGCGGACCAGCATTTGAGAATGCCGCGCCACGACGGAGACACGTGGCCAACGAGGGGGATGAGCTAATTTACGATGGCCCATATGGACCGGAGGTATATGGTTTGTTTACAGGACTTCAGTGGAGATGGGGGCGTGGATTAGCTCAGCAAACGCCAGACTCGGGATGGACGGCCAACGAATCTCGTAGAATGATGCTGCGATCCGACAAACAATGGTGGGCGCTCTTTGTGCGTGATTTCGGGTCTTCAGCGCTCTTGCGGTCTGCGTTCGAGAGCGCTGGGGCCAAAGAGACAATGCAACGGCGGTCAGGACTGGTTCAGTTGGTGCGTTATAACAGAGAGTAACTGGCCTCATTCCGGGTGGTTTCTTCTTGAAGTCTCCTGTGGTCAAAGGGATTACCATCGCTGTGCGGCCCTGGCGGCATTGGCGTGAATGTCGCTCGCCAGTAGCAAGGAGAGTTCTTTACTCGCATACCGTCCGGCTGCCTCATTGAGCTTGATCCGAGCAATGTCCACACAACCATGGCACCCGTCGCGGAACAGACGGACAGAGGAAGACGTATTTGTTTCCAGGACGACTGGAATGCGCTTGATGTCTGCTTTGGACTTCAAGGCGAGATAGATAAGCTCGACATCAAACGCGAACCCATCCACTCGAAGCAGCGGGAAGATTGCGTCTGCGACATCCCCGCGGACTCCTTTTAAGCCGCACTGGGTGTCATAGTAGCCGCCGGTAACGATTCGGCCCACGAACGTTGAGAAGATGGCGGAAGCGGCTCTCCGCATACGCGGAATCTCCAAGCGGTACCGGGATTGTGGCATCGTGCGGTCACCGATCACGAGATGGAAGCCGTACGTCAGGATATACTCCATGATCATAGGAAACGCGCGTACGCCAAAGGGAAGATCCACGTCGGTGAATATTCGCACGGCGCCGCGGGCACTCGCCATGCCGGCCCGAACGGCCGCTCCCTTCCCTCGATTCTGCTGCAGCTGAACTAGTGTCACGTGTGAATCTGTCGGCAAAGCAGAACCTGGAAAATCGTGTCCCCCATCGTCTACCACCACGACCTCCCACTCGAATGACGCATTTGACAGAAACGCGCCTATGGCGGTGACCGACTCCTTGGCTACGCCCGCTGCTCGGAAGCACGGCAAAATTACAGAAAGGAGGGGCGTACGACCTGGAGCAGACAGTTCGCTCACCTCGCTCTCGCCAGCACGAACAAATCGTAATATGGATTGACGTCGAAAGGTGTCGACCGGAGTCGACCTGGCAGGCTACCAAAATCTAGTCCAGTCATGTCACCGAGTCGGTCCAGCGCGAACCCAAGAGTGACAGTAATGCTGACGTACTTTGTTACAACCACCTGAAACCCAACGTCCGACAGAAGGCGAATCAAGGTCGGCCTCGTGAAAAAGTATAGGTGCTCGGGCACCTTCTTCCAGCCGAGCCACCTTTTGCCGCTCAGGCGAGCTACGATACTGCGACAATCGGGTGTGGAAAGCGCCAACAGCCCTCCGGATCGCGTAAGCCGTCTAGCTTCGATCAACAACTGTCGGGGCTGGGGCAGGTGCTCGATGACTTCCCACAGAGTCACGACGTCGAAATGGTTTGATGGGAGGCTCAAACTTGTGAGTGTTCCTGTCCGAACCTTCGCTCCCAACTTCTCTCGTGCGTAGGTAGCCATGAAGTCGTTCGGCTCCACGCCTTCTGCCTGCCATCCAGCCAAGGTTGCTTGCTCGACGAAGAAGCCTGCGGCCGCACCCACATCCATTAAGCGCATGTCCCCCGCTGGTTGCGGCAGAAGTTTCAATCGGTTGCGAAAGGTGGTCCTGTGATTCGGTGCGTCCGCGAGGTAATCACCATAACCGCGCGAGATTGAGTGGCTGCTTGTGAAATACTCCTTGGAGTAGGTGTCCTCAATTGCTTGAGTGTGTGGTTGCGGCCAGAGATACCGCAGTCCGCACACATCGCAAATCAGGATGTGGTAATCTGAGTGGCAGGTGAAGGGCGAATACCCGGTACTCCCACACACATGGCAACATGCCTCGTCGAACGTAATGGCTTTGGGGGGTGTGGTCATGTCCGGCTCTTTCACATTCCTGCCGGTGAATTGGGGCGACAGCTTCTGTCTCATATCAGCTCCATCGCGCTGCACGACAGCAGGCAAATCTGCGATTGACCGCTGACCGGAGCGCTTGCACCGTGCTCGAACCCAAACGAGTCCGTCAGAAGCTGGCACGACTTATGGACGGAGCATGCGTGGTCATGCTCCTAGCCATCGCTTGGAGTCTCTATCGGCCAATGACTGCGAGCCCGTTCGACATCATCGACTTTTCTGAGTTTCTACCGGTACTTCAGCAGAGTAAAGGCATTTTAAGCTCGATCGATTCGCTCCGGGAGTACTTCGCGACGCAAGGTAGGACCAATATCGGCACATATTCGTACATTGCAGTGGGTTGGGCCCTGTTCGGACTGCAGAGCGAAGGGTGGCAGCTCGCGGTGTGGGTCACCATGGCGGTACTGGTTGTTGCAGTATTTCTGGTCGGCAGAGGGTGGAAATGGAGTAGGTCTGCTGCGTTTCTCGCATCCGCAATGCTCGTGTCATCCAGCCCTGCGGCCGAAGGTTGGACGAGACTCACTGGTGAGCCGCTTGCGTGCAGCCTCTTCATCGGGGCGGTAGCGCTTGCAGTTCGATTGCGGAATTCGTCAACACATAAGGCGACTGTGGTTGCCTTTACCCTGTTGTGCGCCGGGCTGATCCTTGTAAAGGAGATTTTTGTTTGCCTTGTGCCTGTAATCCTGGCGATTATGTGGGTTGGCGCTATAGGCAGCGAGAAAGGGGCCGCTAGCCGACGTTTGACGATCGTAACCGTCGTTGTTGGATTAGTGGTGATGCTGCGAATTGGCTGGGCAGCGGTAGTCCTTTCGACCGCGCCTGAGGCGGCATATGGCGGTTTGTATCGAGCCGACCACAGCTTCAGCGCTCGCGTTCTTCCAATCTTCCTAACTATCCTCTTGCCTTCTCGGGCCGAGCTTCATCCATGGGCACTCCGCTTGCTCATTCCGGCCAATATCCTTTTCCTTCTAGCCCTAGGAGTATCTTGGTTTGGTTGCGGCGTGAGACTGACACGCCGCGAAGTCGCGGGCTTTGGAGTATTCTGCAGTACTGTGGTGCTGGTTGGGGTTCTTGCGTATGCCCCCT
Organism: Gemmatimonadales bacterium; assembly: GCA_013812695.1. Classification (GTDB taxonomy): domain Bacteria; phylum Gemmatimonadota; class Gemmatimonadetes; order Gemmatimonadales; family GWC2-71-9; genus CAVVWJ01. Next base: position 5,649 of record JACCSZ010000184.1, read on the forward strand.
GGCCCCGCTTCGAATCTTTTTACGCTCTCCCATTTGCGCTAGGACCTCTCGCAATGATCGGGCATGGACTTAGTCGAGTCCAACGACTACGCCCTCGCCTTGCCATCATCGCGACCTTATGTGCAGCTGGCTCCGTATTGCTTGCTGGGGGAGGGGCGCTTCGAGTTGCGGCGTCCACCAAGGCACGTCGAAATGTTGAACACGCCGTGGTACAGTCCATTTCGCGGCAGACTGCGGCCGTGACACTGGTACGCGCGGGGCGCGCAAACCAGGAATGGCAGGGCACGGGTCGGACCATGAGGCGGTACGCGGCGGTGTTCGAATTGCGATGGCCGCCCGGGGGCACCCTGGACTTGACGTGCAACGACGCGCGCAGTCCTTCATTGATTCAAGGGCAACGCGTCGTAGTCACCTATGTGAATGAGTGTGGAGCGTCGGAGCGAAAGGAAGTGGTGACTTTTGTCTCACACTTTTCTTATCTGGACGGGTTCCTGCAGGTCCAACCGGACTCGATCAGGATTGATGTCGCACAACCCGTGACCCCGTGAGGGTTGATAACATCATCGGGAAACGTTCCGAAAGTGCGTCTCCCAAGTGTCCGTCGACGCCACTATCCCTCAGCGAGAGTTGTGAGCATGAATCTCGACCCTCGACTTTCTGTAATCATCCCGGTGTTCAATGAAGAGAAGACGATCGGCGTCATCGTGGAGCGAGTGCGGCAGGTGCCTCTCCCGATCGAGATCGTCGCGGTGAACGACGCGTCCTCTGACGGGACTGCCGAGATACTGGACTCGCTTCGCGCATCCGGGACCGTGGACATCGTTGTGCACCACCCGAGCAATCGAGGCAAGGGCTGCGCGCTACGGTCAGGGATCGCGCACGCGACAGGTGAGTTTATCGTCGTCCAGGACGGTGACCTCGAGTACGATCCGGCCGAGTACCCGCAGCTTCTAGCGCCTTTGCTGAGCGGGAAGGCCGATGCTGTGTTTGGCTCCCGGTTTCTTGGGGGGCCGCACCGGGTGCTGTACTTCTGGCACTCAGTGGGCAATACATTTCTGACGCTTCTGTCGAACATGTTTACTGACTTGAACCTCACCGACATGGAAACCTGCTACAAGATGGTCCGAGCGCCGCTGATGAAATCGCTCCCGCTCACCAGCGATCGGTTCGGTTTCGAGCCTGAGATCACCGCGCGGCTGGCCCAAGCCGGGGCCCGGATCTGGGAGGTGCCGATCTCCTACGCGGGGCGAACCTACGCGGAGGGGAAGAAAATTAGCTGGCGGGACGGCGTTGCGGCGATCTTCCATATTGTGCGATTCAACCTTAACCGGCCGCGCATTCCGGATCTCACGGTGCCGACCTGACGACCCCGCGAGTGCCGGAATGCGTCCCCCCACCACACAGGAGCGCTACGTCCTCCGGGATCACGGGTGAATGCTCCGCCCCATTCCGCTCGGAAGTGCACGAGTCCGCATGAGCAGCGTCGCGTTTGAATCCCGATGCCACGCCCGCCATTCCCGCGTCGCCTCCACCGCCGCGATCACCGGCGCACCCGACGGAAGCAGGATCAACTCAACCTCCCACCGATCCAGCTCCTCCCGCCAGCCGGCCTCCTGATTGCGGATGCGGCTGTACGATCTCGTGATCGCCTCGCCGTAGAAGTCCGTCTGGCCATCGATGAACACCCGCTGTTCGGGCCAGGCGTAGAGTAGGTATCCGCCCCAGGCGAACTCGTTGAAAATCCGGCCCTGCAACCCGGCATCCCGCGCCCTGCGGACCGCCTCGACCGGAAAGATGCCGGGGTCGAACCGAGCAGGCAGTAGCTGCACTCCGAGAACCTCTTGGCGCTCCCCCAGAAATAGCAACGCGGCCGCCGCGATCACACTCCACGGCCCCGCGCGCGAGGCCGCTGCGCCCACCGCAAATGTCGCTCGGAACCGCACCAGCACGCGAGAACGCAATTCGCGCCACGTGGAGTCGAAGTGCATGACGACGAGCGGGAGCGCGGTGATCGCGAACAGCGGGATGTTGCGCGCCGAGTTGAGTGCAAAGGCGGAATTGGCGAGCAGTACTGCCAGCCAAGGGAGGGGAAGCCGCCGGCGGCTCAGGGCCAGCGCGCCGAGCAACGCGAGCAGCACCACCATGAACACTCGCGCATACCACTCGTGGAAATCCGGCGATTGGTACTCGGCGGTGCGATCCACCAGGTAGGTCTTTCCGAGGTAACCCGCGACGTGCGCCAAGATCCCGGGCCCGCTGGGGGTCAGACACGCGCCGGCCAGGGCCGCTCCGAGGGCCAGCGCGTACCAGCGTCGGTCGGTCGACGACGCCAGATACAGGCCGATGAGCACGAGCCCGTAGAGAAAGCCTCCGTGCAAATTGGCCCATACGACGAACAGAGCAAATATGAGCCACAACGCCAGACGCCCCCCCCGCTCCAACAGCCCGAGCAGCAGCACGGCGCCGAGCAAGGTGAACACGTGCGGTCGCGCGAGCCAGTGGAAGGCGCCGCTGAGCCCGGCTACAAGGGCGGTTAGAAACGCCAGCAATGGATCGACGCCGGAGCGAAGGAGAAACAGCGTCAGCACGCCGTAGGTTGTGGCGACTACGAGCGCCACGAGGACGAGCACCCCCGCAAGGCCGCGTTGGTGGTGAGCTCCAGCGAACAGCACCTCGCTCAACCACTCGTACGGAACGAACGGCTGATCCGCCGCGGTAAAGGAGAACCGGTCGGTGTGAAAGAGTGCCCCTCGGTCGATCATCGTCTGCCCCACCCGGATGTGACGACCTAGGTCACCGTCGGTGTTCAATGCTTGCCAACCTCGGGCGAGCGGCATCGCGAGCAGGAAGAGTATGAAGACGATGTCGGCCGGCGAGGGAAGGACGCGCCGCGGCTTCATCGGCCATTCGCGCAGCCGCTGACCAGCGCGGTGGCGGCCATGCCCCCGTCTCCCAGAGAGTCGCGCTCGAGCAGTGTCGCGGTGCGGTCGCAGTACCAGACGCGCCAGCTTCCGTCCTGGGCCAGTTCGTTGATCATGGCGGAGCCGGTCGGCATGAGCACGAGCGACACGTCGCGCCCGGCCAACGTATCGCGCCAGCCCGGCTGGATGCCGCTCACGTCCATATAGGTGCGCATCAGGCGGGGTCCGTAGAAGTCCGTGCCGCCGTCGATGAACACCCGCTGCTCGGGCCAGGCGTAGAGCAGGTACCCTCCCCAGACGAAGTCGTGAAACATCCTGCCCTGGAGCCGCGCCGAGCGAGCCTGGGCCACCGCGGCGATGGGGAACTCCTTCGGATCGAGCCGGTCCGGCACCAGGTCCAGCGAGCCCAGGCGGCCGTGCAGCACCCCCAGGACGCACAGCACGGCGGTCACGCCCGCGATGAATATGGTGTTGGAGCCACGGCGGGCATCCCACTCGAAGATCGCACGCAGGCCGCGCCAGTCCGGGAGCCGGCGCCAGGCGGGATCGAAGTGGAGCGCCAGGATCGGGAACACGGTGGCGGCGTAGAGCTGAATGTTGCGCCGCGCCTGGAGAGCGAAGGCGATGTTGGCGAGCACCAGGAAGAGCCGCGGCAGCGTCGGCCGTCCCGGCACGAGCGCAAACGACGCCACGACCGCGAGCAGCGAGATCAGCAGCATCTTGCCGCCCGTGCTGTGAAAGTCGGGCGAGAGGAACTCGTGAGTGTTGTCCCGAAGGAATGGTTCACCGAAGAATTGAATGATGTGGACGTGCAGTCCCCACCCGTTCGGGTTGACCAGGCTTCCCAGCAGGCCGGCGCCCAGCGCGCCCGCGTAATAGCGTACCTCGTCGGCCGCGCCGGGCGACCCCCGCTTGCCCCACCACTCGGCCACGCTGCCCGCCAGGTAGATCCCCAGGAGCGTCAAGCCGAATACGAAACCGCCGTGGACGTTGGCCCACAGGGCGTAGGCGGGCACCAGCAGCCAGAGTCGAGGCCGCCGTTCGCCCGGCTCCAGCACGAACAGCATCGCCATCACGGCGAACAGCGTGAACAGGTGAGGCCGGGCGGTCCAGTGCACGGCACCGAGGATCGCGGAGGCGATACTCACCAGGTAGGTGAGCAGGGCGTCGACCCGACGGGACAACAGGAACCGCGCCAGCAGCGCGTAGCTGCCGGCGATCAGCAGGCTCGCCAGGATCGCCACGCCCGAGAGCCCGCCGATTCGATGCGCCGCGGCGTAGAGCAGCTGACTCCCGTACTCGAATGCGACGAAGGGATCCCCCCCGCGCGTGAAGGAGAACATGTCCTCGTGCAGCAAGGCGCGATGCCGCAGCATCCACTCGCCGTGCCGTAGGTGCCGCAGCAGGTCGCCATCGGCGTTGAGCAGGCGGGCGGAGAACACGAGGGGGACGGTCAGCGCCCAGATGAAGAAGACGACGGCCGGAATGGACGGATATGGCTTGGCTGATCGCGGCGCCGCGAGGTCGTGAGGCTTCATGCGGCGCGCCGGCCGACGGCGAGCAACGATACGCCGAATGGGAACGAGCAAGTCCCCTTGGCCCGGGTCAACCAGCGTTTCTCCGCGGCGAAAATCCGGCGCAAGGCGGTATTGAGGGGTCGAGGGGGAACGCGGAGGCCGCCGGAGCCCTGTGTACCCAACACCCGGCCACCGAGGCGCACCACGGCGGCCAGGGGAAAGAGCGAGGCGTTGAAATACGTGCTTCGCTCGACCTCGAACCCGGCGCGGGTGAGCACCCCGCTCAACTCCCGCCGGGTGTACCGCCGCCGATGCTCGTTCAACTCGTCGTGCGGTGACCAGAGAAACATGAACGCGGGGACGGTAATGATCACGACGCCGCCGGGGGTGAGAACTTCGCGGAGCCGCACCAGCGCTTCCACGTCGTCGGTGAGGTGCTCCAGCACGTCCAGCAGGAACACACCTCCGAAGCGACTGCCGGCCACGGACGACAGGTCTTCCGCGCCGCCCCTCGCGATTCGGCCGAGCCCACGGTCACGACAGAGCTCCAGCGCGACCGGCGAGACATCCAGTCCGAATGCCTCGTAGCGCTGCTGCAGGCGCTCGAGCACGTAGCCGGTCCCGCAGCCCACGTCGAGGACTCGAGTACGATCAGGGAGCAAACCCTCCGCCACCGCGAGGACGATTTCCCGCCGGGCCTGGAACCACCAATGATGCTGCTCGACTTCCGAAAACGTTCTGAAAAGAGACACGTCCATCGGATTACTGGGCCGACACAGGAGTGTCCGCGTGCCGGCCCCCCGCCGGCAGGCGCGCCGCGAGCATCGACTCGTCCATGTTGTCGAGGGAATCGATGATGTAGAGGGGGCGCTGTTTGACCTCGTCGTAGATTCGGCTGATGTACTCGCCGATGATCCCTATGGTCAGCAGTTGGACCCCGCCCAGAAACAGAATGATGACCACGCTCGAGGCCCAGCCACGCACCTCGTAACCCACCGTCAGTTTTTCGATCAGGAACCACACCGCCAGCAGAAAGCTCGTGGCTGAGACCAACAGTCCGAAATAGGTCGCGACGCGAAGCGGCGCCTTGGAGAGCGAAAAAATCCCGTTCAGCGCCAGGGCCAGCGACTGCTGGAAGGTGTATTTGGCATCCCCTGCGAACCGCCCGGGGCGGTCGAAATCCACCGCGGTCTGGCGAAACCCGATCCAGGCACGGAGTCCGCGGATGTACCGGTTGCGTTCCGGCATCTTGTTCAAGAGGTCGACCACCCGGCGGTCCATGAGGCAAAAGTCGCCGGTGTCGGCGGGGATCTCGGGATTGGCCA
>JACCSZ010000285.1 GCA_013812695.1 Gemmatimonadales bacterium
TCCTGCTGGTTGGCCTGCCCGAAGTGCGCGATCGCCTGGTCGAACTGCTGCTCCTCGAGCGCGATCATGCCGAGCAGCTCGTGCGCGCCACGAACCCGGTTGAGGTTCTGCCGTGCCTTCGCACCGGCCTCGTAGTCCTTCGCTTCGGTTTTCGCCTTGGCCAGGTCGCCCTTGGCCAACGCCACCCGGCCCATGTCGTAGTGATGGGCCAGCCGGGTGTCCTGCTTCACATCGTCCGACAGGCTCGAGCGCTCCACGAGGTCGAGGGCTTGCCGAAACTTCCTGGCCGCCGCGTCGGTGCGGCCCGCGTCGAGCAGGATGTTGCCGAGCAGTTGTGCGTCGCCGCTCATGTTGGCCGAGTCGGCCAGGCGGGCGTCGAGAGCGCACTCCCGCTCGATCTCCTTGAGTGCGGCGTCGGTCCGCCCGGCGTCCACCAGGATGACGGCCTTGGTGAAGAGCGCGTTGCGCCGCTCGCCGTCATCGCGGGCGGCGCCGAACAGCTCGTCCATCGCCTTGGCGCCCTCGGTGTGCTTGCCCTGGAACATCAGGTTGGTGGCGATCCCCACGCGTGACGCCGAGAAGTTCGGATCGACCTCGAGCGCCTTCCGATATTGCGCGATCGACTCGTCGAACCGCCCGGTCTTCATCAGGAGCTCGGCGTAGGAGTCGTACGGATTGGGATCGTCGGGGATCAGCTCGATGTATTTCTTGAACGCCAGCTCGGCGTCGGCGTACTTCGCAAGCGGGCGGTAGGCGTAGCCGATCGAGTTGTAGGCCGGAGAGAATCGCGGGTTGATCGTGGTCGCCTTCCGGTACGCCTCGATCGCCTTGTCGTACTCCTGCCGGCCGAAATAGGCGTTGCCGAGCAGGAAATGCGCGCGCTCGTCGCCCGGATATTTGGCCACCAGCTCGCGCTGGTACTCGATCGCCTTCGAGGGGTCCGCATTGCCGCCGGCCTCGAGGGCCAGGATCATCAGGCGCTCCCCGTCGGAGACTTTATCCGAGAGCGCCACCGCCCGCTTGGCGTGATCGAAGAAGTCCTTGGCGGTGGCCGCGTTGAGCGCGAGCTGGTAATGCGCCAGCGCGAACTCCGGGTCCTTGGCGGCTGCCTGCTGGAAGAGCTGGCGGCCGTCGTGGGCGCGAAGCCCCTCGGTCAGCGCGCGGCCCTCGAGGTACAGCGCCCGCGCCTCCGCCGAGCCGCTCGTGATGGCGACGGCGCCCTTGTTTTCGCTCCAGGTGCCGGCGGCGGTGTCGGTGGTGACGGCGCTGGCGGTTTCGGGCCCGGACTTTCGGGCGTCGCAGCCGGCGAGCAGTACGAAAAGCGCGGCGGTACGGCTCAAGGTCGAGGTGGTCACTGCTAGTCGCATCTGATCCTCCCGGGCGTTTCTGTTGTGGACAGCGGTGTGGTGCTGTGGTGGGTACCTACTAAGACGTACGCCGGGGTGTGCGGGCGGTTTCAGCGTCGGGGGGGGCCTGTGTCATCCACAGCTCCCTTTCCCGCCACCCGCACTCCGATATAGGATACGCCGCACGTCGCGTCAGCTACCCGCCGATCAGAGGTCACCCTCGAGTGAACATGTCGCGCCGCTCCCAGCTCCTCATCGCGTTCCTGATCGCCGTCGTTGTCGGGCCGGCCGCCGCCCAGCAGCCCGCGTTCACGCGCGCCGATACCCTCCGCGGCAGCGTCACACCCGAGCGCGCCTGGTGGGACGTCGTGTTCTACGACCTGCACGTCAAGTTCGATCCCGCCGACAGCACCGTCCGCGGCTGGAACGCCATCACCTACCGCGTCACCGGGCCGTCGCGCGCGCTGCAGATCGACCTCCAGACGCCACTCGAGATCGACAGCGTCGTTCAAGGCGGCAAGCGGCTGGCACACCGTCGCGACGGCAACGCGTTCTTCATCGCCACGACCGGGAGACAGCCCAGGGGCGCGACGCGCACGCTCACGATCTATTACCACGGCAAGCCGCGCGTGGCCGAGAAGCCGCCGTGGGACGGCGGCGTCATCTGGGCGCGCGACCCCGACGGCGCCGCGTGGATCTCGACCGCCTGCCAGGGCCTCGGCGCGAGCGTGTGGTGGCCCGTGAAGGACACCCAGGCCGACGAGCCCGACAGCCAGCGCGTCGCGCTCACGGTGCCCGACTCGCTGCAGGCGATCAGCAACGGCCGCCTGCGCGGCGTCGTGCGCCGAAGCGACGGCTGGTCGACGTGGGAGTGGTTCGTCACCAGCCTGATCAACACCTACGTCGTCGCGCCCTACATCGGCCGCTACGGGCAGTGGACGGAGACCTACGAGGGCGAGCGAGGGCACCTGACGCTCGATTTCCGGCCGCTCGTGCAGCACGTCGACGGTGCCCGGCGGCAATGGCAGCAGGTCCGGCCGATGCTCAAGTGCTTCGAGCACTGGTTCGGCCCGTATCCGTGGTACGCCGACGGGTTCCGCTTGATCGAGGCGCCCCACCTCGGCATGGAGCATCAGAGCGCGGTGGCGTACGGCAACGGCTACCGGAACGGCTACAAGGGGAACGATCTCTCGGGAACCGGCTGGGGGCTCACCTGGGATTTCATCATCGTCCACGAGAGCGCGCACGAGTGGTGGGGCAACAGCATCACCACCGCGGACATCGCCGACATGTGGGTGCACGAGGCGTTCGCGATGTATGCGGAAGGACTGTTCGTCG
>JACCSZ010000296.1 GCA_013812695.1 Gemmatimonadales bacterium
CCTCGTCGAGCAGCCGCTCCGCTTCGCGCAGGGCAGTGGCCGGCGTGCCGGCCGCCGGGCAGCAGAGCCGCTGGAGGTCGTCGAGGTCGAAGAGCCGCACACCCGGCACCGCGCGCGCTTCGGGCTGCACGTTCCGCGGCACGGACAGGTCCACCGCTACGAGTCGGCGCCCCGCACGGTCCGCCATCGCGGCGGCGAGCTCGGCCGCGGACACGACAGGGCGGGCGGCGGCCGTCGCGACGAACAGCAGATCGGAGGCGGCCATCAGCTCCCGGAGCCGGTCCCAGCCGTACGCGGTCGCGCCCCACGCCCGGGCGAGCGTGGCCGCCCTCGCCGGGTTCCGATTCACGAGCGCCACGTTCGATGCGCCGTGCAGGTGCAGCGATCGGAGGACGCCTTCCGCGGCCTCGCCCGCGCCAAGCACGACGACGGCACGATCGCCCAGCCCCTCCGTCCACTCATGGGCTACGACCTCGACGGCGGCCGAGCTGACCGAGGCGGGGTGACGGCCGAGCAGCGTGGCGCTGCGGACTCGCCGCCCGGTGGCGAGCGCCGCCGAGAAGATCGCATCCATCTCGCGCGTCGTGGTGCCCGCCGCCCGAGCCGCGTCGTACGCGCGCCGCACTTGTCCGAGAATTTCAGTTTCGCCGAGGATCTGGGAATCGAGGCCGGCCACGACGGTGAAGAGATGGCGCACCGCATCGGCACCGTCGCGCCGCACGACTTCGTTGACGAGGGCCACGCCGTGCGCGCGCGCCAGGTCGACGAACCGCGCCTCGTGGTCATCCGTCCCTGACCAGTAGAGCTCGCAGCGGTTGCAGGTGGAGAGCAGGAGGGCGGAACGGCCGGCCGCGCACTCGCGCGCGAGGAGGGCGGCGAGCTCATCGGGCGCTAGAGCGAACAGCTCCCGCACGCCAACGGTTGCTGTATGGTGGCTTACGCCAACGACATGGAAGGACAGATCGCTCAGCACACCGAACGGTACATCCCGCTCGTGGGCGGGACAATCCGCATCCCACCGGAGCGCTTGTCCGTATTTGTACGGAGCCGGGTGGGCCTTGTCCCGGCCACGGCGAGAACGATCCAGACCACCACAGTGCGCGTCTTGGGCATGGCCGGCTACTTCCGCACGCTGCCCATCATCTGTTCGTGCACCTGGATGAGCCGCCGGACCCGCATTTCGAGCCGCGGGACCTCGCCGGCCTTTGGTTCGTCGACTAGGCTGCCGGCCCCACCGCCCAGGTCGCGCGCCATCGAGTCGGTGAGCGCCTGGAATTCTCCGGTGTCCGCGAGGCCCACGCGTGCGAGGTCGCTCCGCATCGCGTCTTCCATTCTTCCCAGGCCGCCCCTGAATGCGGTGAGGTTCTGCTGATCGGGTTGGCGTTTCACTTGTTCCAGCGATGCCAGGACACCGGGGACGACCCTGGGCGCCTCGAATTCCACGCCCGTGTTGGTGCCGGCGACCGGTTGCCGGACCGCGCCCGAATCGGAGCCCGCGCTGTACGGCGAGTCGGTCCTCGCGCCGGCAGCCGGTTGGTCACGGGTGGCGGGCGTATCGCCGGCACACGCCGCCACCAGCGCGAGTCCCGGCAGGAGCATCTGTCGTCGCAACATCGTCGGCACCTCGGAAAGGGGTCAGGCCGTCCGGTCCCCATCAATCGAGCGCACGGGGGCGAGTCAGTGTCGCCGCTCACTCGCAAAGCACGCATGGCAGAGCACCGCACCAAGCGTGATCGGGTGGAGGTCCTACCGTCCGAACAGCCTCCCGAACACCCCCGTCGCCAGCACGCCTTCGAACCCGTGCGCCAGCTCCTCCATGGACTGGAAGCGTTCGGCGGGCTCGGCGGCGAGGCAGCGCTGAATGACGGCCTCGAGCCTGACCGGCAGCTCGGCGCGGACATCCCGCAGCTTGGCCGGTGATCCGCGCAACCGGGCGATCATCGTCTCATGCGCCGACTGGCCGGCGAACGGGAGCTGGCCGGTGAACAACTCGAACGCCAGGATGCCGAGGGCGTACACGTCACTCCGCCCATCGAGGGACTTGCCGCGGATCTGCTCGGGGCTCATGAACTCGGGCGTGCCGAGGACGATGCCGGTCGCGGTCAGCTTGGCGACCTCCGGACCGGCACGACGTTCCTTGGCCAGCCCGAAGTCCATCACGATCGCGCGGTAGCGCGGCTCGCCCGTGTCGGTGGCACCGTCGGGCACCAGCATGATGTTCTCGGGCTTGAGGTCGCGGTGGACGATCTGCAGCTCGTGCGCGTGCTGGAGACCGCGGCAGATCTGGACCAGCAGGGGCAGCGCCTCGGCCACGCCCAACGGACCACGGCGACTCTCATGCTCGTTGAGCGGCTCGCCTTCGAGGTACGGCATGACCAGGTAGATCATCCGGTCCGCCTCGCCCATCCGGAGGATGGGACAGACGTTCGGATGGTCGAGCCGCATGGCGATCGTCGCCTCCCGCCGGAGTCGCTCGACCGCCGCGGGATCGCGGGAGAGCCTGGGCAGCAGGATCTTGACGGCGACCGCCGCCCCGGTGTCCACATCCTGCGCCCGATAGACGTAGGACATTCCCCCTTCGCCCAGCCGGCGGCCCACCTGGTACCGATGATCGAGCAGTTTGCCGGTCAGCGTGGCGAAGCGGTCGAGCTCCTCGGGCGTGACGGGCAGTTCCATGGCGGCCGGGCCCCCGAGCGGCGCGGCCGGCGGCGCCGGCGGCGCGACCGCCACGGTGGCATCCGACTCCACGAGGGGAGAGCCGTCTTTCACGCAGTATCGGGCCGGGGGCGGATAGGCGGTCTGGCAGCGCGGACAGCGGCGGGTGCTCAATCGCGAAACCGATTGCGTCCATCGCTCTTGGCACGATAGAGGTGATTGTCGGCGACCCGGAGCAGCGACTCGGCGTCGGTCACGCGCTCGTCGGGGTAGGAGGCAATGCCCACGCTGATCGTCACCCGGACCGGCTGCCCGGTCTCGCCGAACTCGTGCGTCGCCACGCGGCGCAGGATCCGCTCGGCGAAGTTGCGCGATTCGGCGGCGGTCGTCTCGGGGAGCAGTACGACGAACTCCTCGCCGCCGTAGCGCGCCACGATGTCCACCGACCGCTGCTCGCGCTTGAGCAGGTTGGCGAGCTGCTTGAGGACGCGGTCGCCCACCAGGTGGCCGTGGGTATCGTTGATCTGCTTGAAGTTGTCGATGTCGATCATCATCCCGGTGAGCATCGTCGCGTACCGGGCGGCCCGGTCCATCTCCTGCTCGAGTTTCTGCATGAGCGCGCGGCGGTTGAAGCAGCTCGTGAGCGGGTCGGTCTCGGCCAGGTGCCGCATCTGCTCCGCGCCCATGACCGCGTGCTCGAGGTCGTACGCCTTCTCGAGCGCCGCCACGGCGGCCGTGATCACCTGCTCGGCGAACTGCACGTCCTGCTCGTTGAGCGGCGCGTCCTCGGTGGCGGTCCGGAGGAAGAAGACGCCCGCCGGCAGGCCGCGCAGAGAGAACCGGAGCGCGATGGCTGACCGGGTCTGCACGGGCTGCGATTCGACGGCCCACCCCTGACGCACTTCCTCGTACAGCGGGTCGGTGGTCGTATCGCGCACCAGCACGACCTCGCCGGTGGTGAGCGCCCGCCGGATCTCCGGGTACTTCCGGAGGTCGACCACGAGATTGTTCAGCATCGGGTTCTCGAACGCCGCCACGACGGTCCCGGTATGCTCGTCGGGGCCCGCGATGACGATCGAGCAGCGCGAGATGTTGAGGCCGTGCGCCACCCGCCGGACGAGGATCTGGTAGATCTCCTCCGGCTTGAGCGAGGCCGTGACCTCCTGCATGATGTCGATCATCTCGGAGCGCGAGCGGGCCTCCGCGCGGGCCTGGTTGAGCTCGCGGCCGACGCGAAGATGCGCCTTGACCCGGGCCAGCAGCTCGCGCACGCGGAACGGCTTGGGAATGAAGTCCGCCGCGCCGAGCCCCAGGGAGCGGACGGTGGCCTCCTCGGGGGGCATCGAGGAGATCATGAGGACCGGCAGGTCCTTGAAGCGGGGATCGGCCTTGACCCGCTGCAGCAGCTGCAGGCCGTCCACCTTCGGCATCATGATGTCGAGCAGCAGCAGATCGAACGGCTCGGCTTGCAGATAGTCGAACAGGTGCTCGCCGCCGGGGGCGGTGAGCACTTCGTACCCGTTCTCCTTGAGGATCCAGGACAGCGTGCGCGAGAGCGCCTGATCGTCATCCGCGACGAGGATCTTCGGGGCGAGCGCCATTCAGCCTACCAGCCGTTGATAGAGGTCGGGATCCACATTGCCGCCGCTCACGACCGCGACGGTGGGCCCGCCCACGGCCACCCGGCCGGCGAGCAAGGCGGCCACCGCCACCGCGCCTGAAGGCTCGGGCCGGAGCGCGGCCTGAGTGTGCAGGTAGCGGACGGCCGCGGCGATCTCCGGCTCGCTCACGGTGACGGCTTCGCGCACCACCCGGCGAAGCACGCTGAACGTGAGCGTGCCGATCGACCGGGACAGCAGCCCGTCGGCGATGCTCTCGGTCCGATCGAGGGTCGCGGGCGCTCCGGCGGCGAGGGCCGCGGTCAGCTTGGGCGCCCCGGCCGGCTCGACGCCGATGACCCGCACGCCCGGGGCGAGCGCCGCCACCGCGACCGAGATCCCCGCGATCAGCCCGCCGCCGCTCACCGGCACCAGGATGGTGTGGACGTCGGGCCGCTGCTCGAGGATCTCGAGCCCGATGGTGCCCTGTCCCGCGATGACGTCGGGATGGTCGAACGGCGGGATCATCGCCAGGCCCTCGTCCCGGCCGATCGCCTCGGCGCGCGCCGCCTGCTCGGCCGACCGGGTGGCGCCCGCCAGGACGACCTCGCCGCCGTGGCGCCGCACGCCATCCACTTTCACCTGCGGCGTCGATTCGGGCATCACGACCACCGCCCGAAGGCCGAATCGCCGTGCCGCGAAAGCGACCGCCTGGCCGTGATTGCCGC
>JACCSZ010000297.1 GCA_013812695.1 Gemmatimonadales bacterium
ATGAGGTTGGGACCGCGATCGTCGATGAAGACGGCGCCGGCCGGCGGCGCCTGCGAGATGCCGAGCGCCACCTCGTAGATCTGGCGCGAGGGCTTGGTGACCCCGATCCAGCAGGAGGTGAAGAACGCCTCGAACATATCGCGCAGGCCGAAGCGCTCGATCCGGTGCAGGTTGAGCTCGAGCGATTCGTTGTTGAGCGTCATCATCCGGTAGCGGCCGGTCGCCGCCAGCTGCCGCGCCAGGGACACCGTGGCCTCGTCCGGCCGGCTCTCGGCCAGCATGAAGTCGACGAAGCCCTGGCGGCTGAACTCCCGGTGCCGATAGAACACGGTGGCGTCGAGGTACTCGTCCAGCGTCATCCGCCCCTGCTCGAACGTGCCCACCGCGTCCCGGTGCTGCTGCTCGAATTCGGCGGCGTCCAGCTCGAAGCGGTCGATCGCCCGCCGGCGCTGCTCGCTGCTCCATCCGTTCGTGCCCAGCACCCCGCCGATATCGAAGAAGAGGTGGGTGACGCTCATCGCTCCAGCCGCGCCAGCCCCTCGACCCGGATCACCGGCCGCCCGCGCTTGGCCAGCGCCTGGTAGTCGCCCTCCGCCTGCGCCGCCTCCAGCGTGCCGAAGCTGAAGGCCTCGCCCGGGATGGGGAGGTCGTCCGCCGGCCGGTCGGCAATCTGGAGAAAATGCCCCGTCGCCGGCCCACCCTTGTGAAGCTGGCCGGTCGAGTGCAGGAAGCGCGGTCCGTAGCCCAGCGTGGTCGCCACCTTGAGCCGGTCGCGCAGTCGAAGGCGGATGGCCGCCAGCCGGGCGTCATTCTCGGTCGACGGCGGAAGGTAGGCCATGATAGCGAGATAGTGCCCCGCCGGAATCCCGTCGAGGAATCGCTCGATCGCCGCAGCGTCGGCCGGCGCGGACGCCACGCCCGAGGTGCCGCCGAGCACCGCTTTCGTGTTGACCTTGCTCTCGGCCACGTTGGGCTGATCGAACGCGTTGATGCCGAGGATCGACCCCGCCACCGCGGTCGCGAACTCCCAGCGGAAAAATTCCTGCCCCAGATCGTACCGGTCGTCGAGACGGAGACGCACGACCGGATGTCCGGCCCGCGCCAGTGCCTCGAGCCGCGCATCTTCGCCGGCCTCGCGCTCGTCAGCCAGCGAGAGCGCCACGAACAGCCGGTCGGCGCCGTAAACCGACGGATCACCGATCGGTTCGTCCGCGATGGGAACGAGGCCCTTCCCCTCCTTGCCCGTGCTCTCGGCGATGAGCTGCTCGGCCCAGAGCCCGAAGCTCGCCACGGCGGGGGAGAGGATGAACGTCACTTTGTCGCGGCCGGCCAGCGCCGCGGCGCCGAGCGTCGCGCCGAGCGCGGCGCCGGGGTTGCCGGCCGGCGCCACACCGGAGGCGCACGCCTGCGCCATTCGGTGAGCGCGGACGAGCAGCTCGGCCACGTCCACGCCGATGAGCGCTCCCGGCACCAGGCCGAAGAAGGAGAGCGCCGAGTAGCGGCCGCCGATGTCGGGCGGATTGGTGAAGAGCCGGCGGAAGCCGCGTTCCCGCGCCAGCCGCTCGAGTGGCGTGCCTGGGTCGGTCACGGCAATGAACTGCTCGCCCCGGCCGCCGGTGAGCTGCCAGAAGTGCTGAAACAGGCTCGAGCTCTCCTGCGTCGTCCCCGATTTGCTCGAGATGAGAAAGAGCGTGCGAGCCAGGTTTCCCGGCGCAGTCACCGCCGCGATCGCGCGCGGGTCCGTGGTGTCGAGCACGTGCAGCGACGGGAAGCCGTCCGGGCGGCCGAACGTGCGCCAGAGCACTTCCGGCGCGAGGCTCGACCCGCCCATGCCGCAGAGCACGACCCGGTGGTACGAGCGGCGGACCTCGCCGGCAAACGCGCCGAGGTCACCCGCCTGCTTCGCCATCGCCTGGCCCACGGTGAGCCAGCCGAGCCGGTCGGTAATTTCGGGAGTATCGGGATCGGCACTCCATACGGTCGGGTCGTGCTCCCAGATGCGGCGGACGACGTTCTGTGCCGCCAGCGCCTCGAGCTGCCGGGCGGCGGCGCCTGCGATCGGGCCGAGGCCGTCGTCGCCCGCGTTGTGGGAGCCGGTGATGGTGGATGTTGCCGTCATGTCAGTCTCCAGTCACTTCCCGAGAAGCCGCTCGACCCGCGCCACGACGGCGTCGGGCGTGAGGCCCAGTTCACGATAGATGCGTTCATAGGGAGCGGAGGCACCGAAGCGGGTAAGGCCGATGACTTCGCCCTGGTCGCCCACCCAGCGGTACCACGGCATCGGGTGGGCCGCCTCGACGGCGACGCGCCGCCGGACGCCGGGCGGGAGCACCTCGTTCCGGTAGCCCTCGTCCTCTCGCGCGAACAGCTCGAGGCTCGGCGCGCTCACCACGCGCACCGGCACCTCCCGCGCGGCGAGCTTCTCCTGGGCCGCGAGCACGATCTCGACTTCCGATCCGCTGGCGAGCAGGATCGCCTCGGGCTTCCCGCCCGCCGCCTCCGACAGCACGTACGCCCCGCGCGCGACCCCGGATGCGGGGCCGAAGTGCGAGCGGTCGACCACCGCCAGATTCTGGCGGCTGAGCGCCAGCGCCACCGGGCCGTGCCGGTGGGCGATGGCCACGCGCCACGCTTCAGCCGTCTCGTTCGCATCCGCCGGACGCAGCACCGTCATGTGCGGGATGGCGCGGAGGAGCGCCAGCATCTCGACCGGCTGATGGGTCGGCCCGTCTTCGCCGAGTCCGATGGAATCGTGGGTGAAGACGTAGATGACCTGCCGCTCCATCAGCGCGGCCAGCCGGATCGGCGGCCGCATGTAGTCGGAGAAGATGAGGAAGGTGGCGCCGTAGGGGAGAATCCCGCCGTGCAGCGCCATCCCGTTCATCACCGAGCCCATCGCGTGCTCCCGGATGCCGAAATGCATGTTGCGGCCGGCGTAGTGGCCGGCCGCGAAATCGCCGGCGTCTTTCATCAGCGTCTTGGTGGACGGCGCGAGGTCGGCGGCGCCGCCCATGAGCTCGGGCAGGCGAGGGGCGATGGCATTGAGCACCTGCTCCGACGCGTTGCGGGTGGCCACCGCCTTGCCCGGCGGGAAGCTCGGGATGCCGGCATCCCAGCCGGCCGGCAGCTCGCCGCGGGTGCGCCGCTCGAGCTCCGCCGCGCGGTCCGGCTGCCCCGCCTGAAAGGTGTCGTAGCGCCGCTGCCATTCTGCCTCGAGCGCCGCGCCCCGGTCTCCGCACTTCCGCCACTCGGCGAGCGCCGCGTCCGGGACGAAGAACGGCTCGGTCGAAGGCCAGCCCAGCGCCTCCTTGGTGAGCCGGATCTCCACCTCGCCGAGCGGCGCGCCGTGGGCGCCGGCGGTATCGACCTTGTTGGGGCTCCCGAAGGCGATGTGCGTCCGCACCACGATGAGCGATGGCCGGTCGGTGGCCGCTTTGGCCGCCTCGATCGCCTGGTCGAGCGCCTCGAGGTCGTTGCCGTCCGCGACGTGCTGCACGTGCCAGCCGTACGCCCGATACCGGGCGCCGACGTCCTCACCGAACGCCAGGCTGGTGTCGCCCTCGATGGTGATGTGGTTGTCGTCGTAGCAGCCGATCAGCTTCCCGAGCCGCAGGTGACCAGCGAGCGAGGCCGCCTCGTGCGACACCCCTTCCATCATATCGCCGTCGCTGGCGATGAAATACGTGTGGTGATCCACCGGCCGGTGGCGCCCGGCGTTGAACACCGCCCCGAGGTGCGCCTCCGCCACGGCGAACCCGACGGCGTTCCCGAGGCCCTGGCCGAGCGGTCCGGTGGTGGTCTCCACGCCGGGGGTGATGCCGTGCTCGGGATGTCCCGGGGTCCGGCTGTCCCACTGGCGGAACTGCCTGAGATCGTCGAGCGCGAGGTCGTAGCCGGAGAGATGCAGCACGCTGTAGAGCAGCATCGACGCATGCCCCGCCGACAGCACGAACCGGTCGCGATCCATCCACAGTGGATTGGCGGGGTTGTGGCGCAGATGCCGGGTGAACAGCAGGTAGGCCAGCGGCGCCAGTGCCATCGGCGTGCCCGGATGCCCGGAGTCGGCCTTCTGCACCGCGTCCATGGACAGGGTGCGGACGGTGTCGATGCAAAGCTGCTCGAGCGACTGCGTGGCGGGAGCGCTACTGTTTGCCATCTCGATCCTCGTAGATGTCGTCACCCTGAGCGAAGCGAAGGGGCATGACCCGAATCATGCCCCCTTCGCTTTGCTCCGGGTGACACTGGCCAGCATATGCGCCGCGACCGCCGCGGCGCCGTAGAGAGCCACGTCATCGGTGAGGATGACGCTGACCGGCATCAGGGCGACGACGCTCGAGAGCCGGCCCTTGTTGCGAAACGCTTCCATGAATACCCCGGAGGTGAGCTGGCGGATGAGCTTCGGCGCGATCCCGCCCGAGATATACACGCCGCCCGACGCGAGCACGGAGAGCGCCACGTTGCCGGCCGCGGTGCCATAGGCTCCGGCGAAGACCTCGAGCGTCCTGAGTGACAACGGGTCGGTGCCGGCCAGCCCGTGCCGGGTGATTACCGGCGCCGGGTCGTTCGCGGCGATCTCGTCCCGGACGGCCGCCTGCTCTTCCGCGATGCCGGCGGCCTTGAGAAAGCGGTAGATGTTGCCGAGCCCCGGGCCCGACAGGATCCGCTCCCACGACACCCGGCCGAACTCGAGGGCCAGAAAGGCGAGCAGATCACGCTCGAGCGCGTTCGTCGGCGAGAAGTCGGCGTGGCCGCCCTCCGACGGGTGGACGGCGTACCGGTCTCCCTCCCGGAGCAGAAAGCTCTGCCCGAGCCCGGTTCCGGCGCCGATCAGGGCGATCGGACCGCCCTCGACGGCGGTTCCCTGCTGCAGCACCACCACCTCGGCGTCCGACAGACTCTGCAGCCCGTGGCCGACCGCGCCGAAGTCGTTGATGATCGCCGTCCGCGGAATGCCGATCTCGCGGGCGAGTGCCTGGCGGTTGACCGCCCAGGGAAGGTTCGGCGCCTCGCAGTCGCCGTCGAGCACGGGGCAGGCGATGCCGAAACAGGCGACCGCCGGCCCGGCCCCGGTCTCCTCGAGGAACCTGGTCACCAGCGAGGCCAGCCCGGGCGCGGCCGAGCTGCGATAGCGGGCCTGGTGGACGATCCGCGTCCCGACAGCGCCACCTACCTCAACGACGGCAAGCCGCGCGTTGGTTCCGCCGATGTCTCCCGCGAGCACCTGATGGCTCATCGGCGGGCCGCCTCGAGTCGCGCGGCAGCGGCCGTGTCCACGATCCAGAGACCGGCCCGCGCCAACTGCGCGGGGGTACGGCTGGGCACATACGGTCCGTCGATGACCCGGGCCAGCACGTCCGCCTTCCGACTCCCCATCGCGAGCCCGACGGTGAGCCGCGCCTCGAGAATCACCGGCGGCGTGATGGTCAGGCGCTCGAGCGGTGGTGTGGGCCCCCTGACGGGCAGGACGCGACGGCCGGTTTCGAGCAGCGATGCCGCTCCAGGGAACAGCGACGCGGTGTGCCCGTCGTCGCCGACGCCCAGCACCAGGAGGTCGAGCCGCCCGGGAAGGATCGCCTCGTAGGCCAGCGCGGCGGCGTCCTGGTCCGCCCGCTCTCCTTCCATCCGGTGCACCCGGGCGGGGTCCAACGGCACCCGGTCGAGCAGCGCATCGCGCGCCATGCGGTAGTTGCTCGCCGGATCATCGGCCGGAACGCAGCGCTCGTCTCCGAAGTACACGTCCACCCGGTCCCAGAGGTCGCGCCCGGCCGACTCGGCCGCGAGGCACGCGTAGACCGGCCGGGGCGTCGAGCCACCCGACAGCGCGAGTGCGCAGCGCTCCCGCGAGTCGAGCACGCGCCGGATCTCGACGATCAGCCGGCGAGCGGCCTCGAGCGCGAAGGCGGCGGGCTCAACGACGAGCAGCTCGGCGGTCACAAGAGATGCCTCGTGGGCAGGAGCGGCGCTGCAGGGACGACGCCCGAACGTTAGAGCGGGTGGGAGCGGTGCGCCAGACGGCGCGCGGGCGCCGGGGCCGAACGCCCCGCAGGGAACCTGATCCGGCTTGCCGGCGTTTCTCCGGCGGACGGTCCACCTGCTCGGACACCCACAAGTCCGGAATTGTGTATCCAGACCGGCACCCAGACCGGCAATCGAATCGATGAGTGACATGACTGTGACGTTCAGCTGCGATCTGTCGGCCGCCCCGGCCCCGCTCACCCATGCCTGGGAGCACACGGTCGGGAGCGGCCACGCCCTCCTGGCGCTCCGGGCGGACTGGCAGGATCAGCTGCGCCGGTGCCACGAGGAGCTGGGCTTCCGCCACGTGCGCTTCCACGGTCTGCTGGACGATGACATGGGGACGGTCATCTGCCATCAGGACAAGCTGCTCTATTCGTTCTTCAACACCGATCGGATCTGGGACTTTCTGCTGTCGATCGGGATGCGGCCGTTCGTCGAGCTGGGCTTCATGCCGGAAGCGCTCGCATCCGGCCACGACACCGTCTTCCACTATCGAGGCAACATCACGCCGCCGCGGGACTACGATCAGTGGTCGACGCTGGTCCGCAAGCTGGTGAGCCATTGGGTCGACCGGTACGGCGTCGAGGAGGTGCGTCAGTGGTTTTTCGAAGTCTGGAACGAGCCCAACCTGCCCGCGTTCTGGACCGGGTCGAGGGACGACTATTTCGAGCTGTTTCGTCACACGTTTCTGGCGATCAAGGCCGTGGACCCGTCGCTCCGGGTCGGCGGGCCGGCCACCGCCACGAATGCCTGGGTGGAGGAGTTCCTTGACTACTGCGCCGGCAACGACCTGGCGGCTGATTTCGTCAGTACCCATATCTATCCGACCGACCCGCTCGGCTTCGAGGGTGCGGACACCGAAGAGCAATTGAGCCGGAGCCCCCGGAGCCTGTTACGGGACCAGGCGAGCCTCACCCGGGCCCGGGCACGCGGGCGCCCCGTGTACTACACCGAATGGAACATCTCCTCCAACCCGCGGGATCACTATCACGACGAGCCGTTCGCGGCCGCCTACGCCGCCAAGGTCATGCTGGAGACCGACGAGTTCGTCGAGGGTTACAGCTTCTGGACGTTCTCGGACCTCTTCGAGGAGAACTATTTTCCCTCCCTGCCCTTTCACGGTGGCTTCGGACTGCTCAACATCCACGGCATTCCCAAGCCGATCTACCGCGCGTTCCAACTCCTTCATCACCTCGGTACGGAGCGGCTCCCGGTGGACGGGACTCACGAGACGGTCGATGCGTGGGTCGTGCGGAAGAGCGGAACGCTGACCGTGTTTCTCACCAATCACGCGCAGCCGGGCCACGAGATCGCGACGCAGCTCATCACGGTGCGCCTGGCCAATGCACCGGCGGCGCACAGCGCGTACATCGAGCGCATCGATGAGGATAATGCCAACCCGCGCCGGTGGTGGAAGGCGATGGGCTCGCCGGACTATCTCTCCCCGGTGCAGGTGGAGCAGCTCGAAGCGAGATCGCGGCTGCGGAAGGATCCTATCGAGCTGTACTGCCAGGAGCAGGTCCTTGAGCTGCGGGTCGACGTGCCGCCGCATGGCATCGCGGCCGTGACCATCGAGCTCGCGGGCCTGCCGTCACCGCACCGAGGGGGCGCATGACCGACCTGCCGATGAGCGAGTTGTCCCTCGAGCGGCTCCAGAAGGACACCTTCAGCTATTTCCTGAAGGAAACCAATCGCGCGAACGGCATGGTTCCGGACAACACCCGCCCGGGCGCGCACGCGAGCATCGCCGCCATCGGCTTCGCTCTGACCGCCTACCTGATCGGGGTCGAGCGCGGGTTCGTCACCCGCCGGGAGGCGATCGAGCGGACGTTGACGACGCTGCGCTTCTTCTGGAACAGTCCGCAGGGCGAGGAACCCGACGCGACCGGCCACCGCGGCTTCTACTATCACTTCCTCCACATGGATACGGGGCGGCGGGCCTGGGAATCGGAGCTCTCGACGATCGACTCGACGTTTCTCCTGGCGGGCATGCTCTCCTCGGCCATGTATTTCGACGGCGACGATCCGGCGGAGCTCGAGATCCGGACCCTGGCCGACGCGCTCTACCGGCGAGCCGACTGGCAATGGGCGCAGAATGGCGGCGACACGGTGACCCACGGATGGAAGCCCGAAACTGGCTTCATCCCCTATCGCTGGGAAGGCTACAGCGAGGCGCTGATCCTGTACGTGCTGGGCCTCGGCTCCCCGACGCATCCCCTGTCCGCCGACAGCTATCCGGCGTGGACCCGCAGCTACCGCTGGCAGCAGCTCTACGGGCACGAGTTCCTCTTCGCCGGCCCGCTGTTCGTGCACCAGCTCTCGCACATGTGGATCGACTTTCGCGGCATCAAGGACGACGTCATGCGCGCCCGCGGTCTCGACTACTTCGAGAACAGCCGGCGCGCGACCTACGTTCAGCAGCAGTACGCGATCCACAATC
>JACCSZ010000304.1 GCA_013812695.1 Gemmatimonadales bacterium
CCGACGATCCGGCTCCCGGGCTCCGCGGCCAGCAGGGCTTCCGTGACGATCCGCTCGGCGGTCCGGTCGACCTCGGTGACGAAGTCCCGGCTGCCTTTCCAGCTCCATTCGTCGGGGCCGGCCGGGCGCCCGACCCCACGGAGGTAGGCGGCCGCGCGCTCTGCCGCCGCCCTGGCAATATCAAGTAAGTCCAATGCGGACACCGTCTTGCGGCCCTCCTGGGAACCGGGTAAGTTGCCCGCATGTCACGGATATTTTCAGGGATTCAACCGTCCGGCGAGCTACACATCGGCAACTGGCTCGGCGCGGTCCAGAATTGGGTCACCCTTCAGCAGCGCTACGACTGCATCTTTTGCGTGGTGGATCTGCACGCCGTGACCGGCAAGTACGAGCGGGACACCCTCGCCCTGCGCACCCGGGACATGGCGATCGGGCTGCTGGCGTCGGGCATCGATCCGGGTCGCGCGGTCCTGTTCGTGCAATCGCACGTGCCCGGCCATTCCGAGCTCCAGTGGCTACTCAACACGCTCACGCCCATCGGTGAGCTGGAGCGGATGACGCAGTTCAAAGATAAGTCGCAGCGGTTCGAAAGTGTCCCGGCGGGGTTGCTCAACTACCCCGTGCTCATGGCGGCCGACATCCTGCTCTACCGCGCCGACCTGGTGCCCGTAGGCGACGACCAGACCCAGCACCTGGAGCTGACGCGCGAGATCGCCCGCAAGTGGAATGCGGATTTCGGCGGCGGCGAAGCATGGTTTCCCGAGCCCCAGCCGCTGCTGACGGATGCCAAGCGGATCATGGGTCTGGACGGTGAGGCCAAGATGTCGAAGAGCCTGGGGAACACCATCGGATTGCTCGATGGGCCCGAGGAGATCTGGCAGAAACTCCGCCCCGCCAAGACCGACCCGGCGCGGGTCACCAGGAAGGATCCGGGGACGCCTGAGGTCTGTAACGTCTATCACCTGCACCGGTACTTCTCGCCCCCGGAGACGGTGGCCGTGGTTGCGGAAAATTGCCGTGGGGCGAAGTGGGGATGCCTGGACTGTAAGCGCGTCCTGGCCGACACTATGATCGCGACGTTGGCACCGATCCGGGAACGGGCGCTCGACCTGCGGAGCCATCCCGCCCGGGTGGACCAGATTCTTGGCGATGGCGCCGCCACGGCGCGTCGCCTCGCAGGCGAGACGTTGCGGGAGGTGCGGGCCCGGATGGGGTTTCTCCCGGGTGCGCCGGCGTAGCTCTCCTTCTCTGGCGGAACGATCATGGAAAAGATCATCAAGGCGGCCGTCGAGCGCGGGGCGTCGGATCTCCACATCAAGGCGGGCGACGTGTTCCGAGCCCGGATCAACGGCAAGCTGGTCCCGCTCACCAAGCAGCGGCTCACGCCCGATCAGACCCGCGCCATCGCCCTCAAGCTGATCAGCAGCGACGAAGACCGCGTCAAGATCGACCGCCTGCGCGACTTCGACTGCTCCTGGGGCATGCCCGGCGTCGGGCGATTCCGGGTCAACGTGCTCCGGCAGCGCTCGTCGTTCATGATCGTCATGCGGGTCATCCCGTTCACCGTGCCCACCATCGAATCGTTGCGGCTGCCGGAAAGCTTGGCTCAGATCGCCGAGGCGGAGCGGGGGCTGGTGCTGGTGACCGGCGTCAGCGGCAGCGGCAAGAGCTCGACCGTGGCCGCCATGGTGCATCACATCAACCGCACCCAGCACAAGCACGTCGTCACCATCGAGAACCCGATCGAGTTTCTCCACCGCGATCTGAGCTGCTCGATCACCCAGCGCGAGGTGGGTGTCGACACCGAGAGCCTGACGGTCGGCCTGCGCGCCGCGCTGCGGCAGGACCCGGACGTCGTCGTGCTCGGCGACGTCACCGACGCGGATACGATCGACACCGCTATCAAGGGCGCCGAAACGGGGCACCTGGTCATTGCGTCGATGCCGACACCCGACGTCGTCACCACCGTCGAGCGCATCATTACGACGCTGCCGCGCGAGGAGCGCGAGATCGGCCGCATGCGGCTGAGCGAAGCGCTGCGGGCCATCATCTCGCAACAGCTTCTCCCGCAGAAGGACGATAAAGGGCGCGTGCCCGTGGTCGAGCTGCTCCTCGGAACGCCCGCGGTCCGCGAGTGCCTCAAGGATGCCTCGCGCACGCGCGAGCTCCGGAAGCACATGGCGGAGGGCCGGAAGAGCCTCGGCACCCAGACCTTCGAGCAACACGCCGAGGAACTGGTCGAAGCCGGGCTCATCACGTCCGACACCGCGCGGGTCGCGGTGTCGACGGGTGCCCCGCCCGCAGCGACGTCGAAACGAGGCTCCAGGCAGGCCCAGTCGGCCTGACGCGGGGTGCCGTGCCGGATCTTCAGCAGACCATGCGGCGGGTCCTGGCGCTATCGCGGGAGGCGGGGACCCCGGGCGCGTCCGAGGCCCGCGACATGGTGGCGGTCCATCTCGAATCGCTCGGGTACCAGGTCGAGCGCCAGCGGTTTTCGTTCGCTCCCTCCAGTCTCAGCGGCTTTCCGGTGTTCGGCGCGGGCCTCGGCGGCCTGGCCCTGTTGCTGGTCCCGCTGCTCACCGCCCCGGGCGTGCCACCCTGGGCGGCGCTGCTGCTGCTGGCGGGTGGGCTCGGCGCCCTGGTCGCGCTCTCGATGGGCATCGGCCTGGGCTGGCTCTCGCTCGGCGCTCCGACGCGTGAGGACGCCAACCTGGTGGCCCGCCGCGGGGAGGCTCCGGTGACGCGGTGGATCGTCGCGCATCTCGACACCAAGGCGCAGGCGCAGTCCATGGCAGGCCGGCTGGTGGCCGTCTGGGTCATCGCGGCCGCCACCGCGGGGCTCGTGGCCCTCGTGCTGGTACGCCTGCGCGCGCCGGTGCCGTTGCCGCTCGCGGGCGCGTCCGCCGGCCTCTCCATCGTGGCCGGCGCGCTGGCGGGTCGTGGACGGCTTCGCGGCCGTTCGCAGGGTGCGCGCGACAACGGGACCGGCGTCGCCGGCGCGCTCGCGGCGGCGGAGCGATCGACGGACCCCGCGACCGGCATCCTCATCACGGGCGCAGAAGAGTTCGGGCTGGTGGGCGCCCGGGTATTCGCGGCGGCGGGCCGCGACGCCTTGCGTGACGCGGTCGTAGTGAACCTCGATACCATCGACCAGGAGGGCCAGCTCGCTCTCGTCAGCCACGACGCGCGGGGGTCGGCGCTCGCTCGGCTCGAGGCGCCGCGACTGGCCGCCGTGGGGCTTGATGTCCGGCTTCGCCGACTGCCGGCGGGGATCCTGACCGACAGCCTCCCGTTCGCCCGGGCAGGGGTGCCGGCGGTGACCATCGGACGCCTCACCTGGCGAACGCTGCGGACCATCCACACGCCCCGCGACACGCCGGACCAGCTCTCGCTCGATACGGCGGAGCGCGTCGGACGAGCCCTCGTCCTGAATTGACTGTTGGGTGGGCCCCGCATAGGTTTGCCCGAGGATTCTGGAGCCCCGCAGGGGGCTTTTTTCATGGTGGGTGGAGACGCAGGCCACCTCGGGAGCCGGCATGTTCGACGCCAAGACCACCTGCGTGGTGGTCGTCGGGGCGCAGTGGGGCGATGAAGGCAAAGGCAAGCTGGTCGACGTGCTGGCCGAGCGGGCGGACTTCGTCGTCCGGTACCAGGGGGGCGCCAACGCCGGGCATACCGTCGTCATCGGCGACTCGCACTTCATCCTGCGCCAGATTCCGTCGGGTATCCTGCACGCCCAGGTCACCTGCATCGTCGGCAACGGCGTGGTGCTCGAGCCCGAGACATTCTTTGGCGAGCTCGACCAGCTCGCCGAGCGCGGCATCGACACCACCGGCCGCATGCTCGTCTCCGACCGCGCCCATCTGGTACTGCCGTTCCACAAGCTGCTGGACGCGGCGAGCGAGAAGAGCCAACAGCTCGGCACCACCGGTCGCGGTATCGGACCGGCCTACGAGGACAAGTACGGCCGGCGCGGCATCCGGGTCACCGATCTGCGCCACCTCGACTGCGCGCGCGCCGTGCTGACCGATCGGGTCCACCGGGCGAACCGGCTGCTCGAGCTCATGGGCAGCGCCGAGCGGGCCTCGCTCACGGAGCACGCGGCGCTGCTCGAACGGTGGGCACCCCGGCTGCTGCCGCTCGCCGCCGACACCGGACTGGTGGTGCATCGCGCCGTCCGGGGCGGGAAGCGCGTCCTGCTCGAGGGCGCGCAGGGCGCTCTGCTCGACGTCGACCACGGTACCTACCCCTACGTGACCTCCTCGACCACCACGGCCGGCGGGGCCGCGGTCGGCGCCGGCATCGGGCCGACGGCCATCGACGACGTGCTCGGCGTGGTCAAGGCCTACACGACGCGGGTCGGGAACGGCCCGCTGCCCACCGAGGCTGAGAGTCCTCTCGACGTGCGGCTCCGCGAGCTGGGGGGCGAGTTCGGCTCGGTCACCGGCCGGCCGCGGCGCTGCGGCTGGTTTGACGCCACGGTGGTGCGGTACGCCGTTCGCGTGAACGGACTGACCGGCCTGGCAGTGACCAAGCTGGACGTGCTCGACTCGTTCGCTGAAATCCCGGTGTGCACCGCGTATCGGCTCGACGGCAGCGCCTGTGAAGAGATCCCGGCCGAAGTGGACGCCCTTGGCCGGGTGGATCCGATCTACGAGACCCACGAAGGATGGCGGGAGCCCACCGGCGGCGCCCGGACGCTGGCCGATCTGCCGAGGGCGGCGCGCGCGTACCTGGACCGGCTCGAGGCGCTGTCGGGCGCGCCCGTCCGATACGTGAGCGTCGGAACGCGGCGGGATCAGATCATCGAAGTATGAGCGAGTCTACCGACTTGCTGGTCATCGGCGCGGGCCCTTGCGGGCTGGCCGTGGCGATCGCCGCCCGTCAGGCGGGCATCCCGTGCGTGGTGCTCGACCGGCGCACGATCGTCTCCACCCTCGAGCGCTACCCGCTCCAGATGACGTTCTTCTCGACGCCCGAACGGATCGAGATCGGCGGCATCCCGTTCATCGCGAGCCATGAGAAGCCCACCCGGGCCGACGGCCTGATCTACTATCGCCGCGTGGCCGAGCACTTCGAGCTCGACATCCGCCCCGGCGAGAACGTGGTGGACTTGACCCGGGAGCCCGACGGCACGTTCGCGGCGAGTGTCCAGCGCGCGCACGACGCGAAGCGGTACCGGGCCGCCAGCGTGGTGTTCGCGACCGGCTACTACGACAACCCCAATTTCCTCCGCATCCCGGGGGAAGAGTTGCCGCACGTCGCGCACTACTTTCTCGAAGGGCACCCGTATTGGCGCCGGCGCGTCATCGTGATCGGTGCGGGCAACAGCAGCGTGGACGCCGCGCTCGAGTGCTGGCGGGCTGGCGCGAAGGTCACCCTGGTGCACTTCGGCGAGGGATTCGATCGCACGGTCAAGGCGTGGGTGCTGCCGGACATCACCAACCGGGTGAAGGAGGGGAGCATCGGCGTCCGCTGGCGGGCTCGCGTGCGCGCGATCACCCCCACGGCGGTCGACCTCGTCTTCGAGCCCGGGGGCGCCATCGAGCGGGTGCCCACCGACGCGGTCCTCGCCATGACCGGCTATCACGCCGACACGACGCTGCTCAAGCAGCTCGGCGTGCCGGTGGATCCGGTCAGCGGGATCCCGTCGCACGACGAGCACACGATGGCGACGCCGGTCCCGGGGATCTATCTGGCGGGGGTCATCGCCAGCGGGAACGATGCGAACCGGCTGTTCATCGAGAACAGCCGCGGGCACGGCGAGATGATCGTGGGACATCTGGTGCGCGCACGGCAGTCCGCGGGGGCCACGCCGGCGGGGTGAGGGCCGGCTCACCCGCAGCTACGACCTGCCATGCGAAGGGGTGGACACACGCGCTTCCGAACCGGCTAGGCCGGGCCTATGTTCCTCGCTCCCGAGCCGCAACCTCCCTTCGACGCGACGCATTCATGGCCGACACCACCCTGATGGACAAGCTGGTTTCTCTCGCCAAGCGCCGGGGATTCGTCTTTCAGTCCTCGGAGATCTACGGCGGGCTGGGCTCGGTGTGGGACTATGGACCGCTCGGGGTCGAGCTCAAGAAGAACGTGAAGGAGCGCTGGTGGAAGGCAATGGTCCACGCGAGAGACGACATCGAGGGCCTCGACGCGGCGATCCTCATGCACCCGCGAGCGTGGGAAGCCTCCGGCCATGTGTCCGGCTTCACCGATCCGCTGGTCGATTGCCGGCACT
Organism: Gemmatimonadales bacterium; assembly: GCA_013812695.1. Lineage (GTDB taxonomy): Bacteria > Gemmatimonadota > Gemmatimonadetes > Gemmatimonadales > GWC2-71-9 > CAVVWJ01. The sequence continues at coordinate 6,236 of JACCSZ010000304.1, forward strand.
GCAAGAATCGCTTCCGCGCAGACGACCCGCGCATCAAGGGAACGCCCGGGCAGCCGGACGCCCAGTGCCCGACGTGCGGTATGAAAGGCACGCTCACCGAGCCCCGGATGTTCAACCTGATGTTCAAGACGTTCATGGGACCGGTCGAGGAGCAGGCCGCGGTCATCTACCTGCGCCCGGAGACGGCGCAGGGCATCTACGTCAACTATCTGAACGTCCTGCAGAGCTCCCGGCAACGGATCCCGTTCGGCATCGCGCAGGTCGGCAAGGCGTTCAGGAACGAGATCACGCCGGGCAACTTCATCTTCCGGACCCGCGAGTTCGAGCAGATGGAAATGCAGTTCTTCGTGAAGCCGGGCTCCGACGCGGAGTGGTTCGAGCGCTGGCGGGAGTGGCGGATGCAGTGGCACCATGATCTGGGACTGACTCCCGCGAAGCTGCGGTGGCATCAGCACGGTCCCGACGAGCTGGCGCATTACGCTCGCGCGGCGTTCGACGTGCAGTACGAGTTCCCCTTCGGCTGGCAGGAAATCGAGGGCATCCACAACCGCGGAGACTTCGACCTCGGCCGGCATCAGGAGTTCTCCGGGAAGAAGCTCGAGTACTTCGATCAGGTCGCCAACCAACGCTACCTGCCGTATATCGTCGAGACGTCGGCCGGCGCCGACCGCGTCACCCTCACGCTGATGGTCGACGCGTACCGTGAGGAACAGGTCGAGGGCGATACCCGGGTCGTGCTGGGGCTCCATCCGGCGGTGGCGCCGATCAAGGCCGGCGTGTTCCCGCTGGTCAAGAAGGATGGGATGCCGGAGCTCGCGACCGAGCTGTACCGCGATCTCAAGCGGCGCTTCCCGGTCTTCTATGATGACAGCGGCGCCATCGGGCGGCGGTACCGGCGAATGGACGAGGCGGGCACCCCGTTCGGAATCACCGTGGATGGCGACACGGCTGCCCACCGCACCGTCACCGTGCGGCATCGCGACTCGATGCAGCAGGAGCGGATCGGTCTGGACCAGGTGGCGGAGTACGTCCTCGGTCGGGTCTCGGCCTGACAACGCCGGAGTGATCGCGTGCGCCTGTCCGATTTCGAAGCCATGGTGGTACGCATGGCCGGAGAGGTGCCCCGCGAATTTCTGGACGGCGTGGCCGAGATCGTCGTGTCCCCACGGACGGTACCGCACCCTGAGCGTCCGGGAATCTTCACGCTGGGCGAATGCATTCCGCTGCCATCCGGCGGGAGCGCCGGCCCCGAGGGCGTTCAGAGCCGCATCGTGCTGTTCCACGGCTCCTTCGCGGCGCTCGGGCGGGTCACCCCGGGCTTCGACTGGCGCGAAGAGGCGTTCGAGACCCTGACCCACGAGCTCCGACACCATCTGGAGTGGCGCGCTCACGCGCCCGATCTCGAGGAGCTCGACTGGGCGGTCGAGCAGAACTACGCGCGTCAGGACGGCGAGGCATTCGATCCTGCCTTCTACCTGGCCGGCTCCCCCGTGGGCGATGATACGTGGCGGGTAGAGGACGACGTATTTCTCGACCACATCGTCCGCGCCGTCCCCGGCACGGTCCCGGTGCGATGGGCCGGACGTGATTACGTCGTGACGGTGCCTCCGGGCGCCACGCTCCCGGCGTTCCTGGTCCTCGAGGGTATCGATGATCCGCCGTCGGGCGAGTTGCTGCTGGTGCTGCGCCGGAAGCCCGGTGTGCTGGCACTGCTCCGCCCGGTACAGCGGTTCCACGCCGCGGTGCGAGTCGTGGAGCCCACCGGTTATCTTCCCGGCGCCTCACCCGACGGAGGCGCTCCGTGAGCCGGCACTCCTTTCCCTCGGGACATGTCATGATGCATGAAGTCTTGACCGCGCTCGACGGGGCGGAGGTCCTGCGCCGCGCGAAGCTGTTTTTCGGTGAGCGGGTACCGATGCAGGCGGCGTTTCCCGAAAGGGAGGGCCCTGCGTTCCTGACGCTCCGCGGGCAGGGAGGGGAAGAGATCGCGATCGCGGTCTTCAAGGACCCTGGGGGCACGCGGGTGCGTGCTTCGACCCTCCTGTTCGACCAGGTGATTGACCGATTTTTCTCCACCCTGCCGCCGTCTCCGGACCTGCCTGCGTGACGGAGTTCATGCCCGTTCGCGTCATGGTGGAAGACGTATGGGACGAGATTCACCTGGATCTCCCCTCCGTCACGCCGCTCGTCGAGGTGAAGCGGCAGGCACTGGTGGCCGCCCGCGTCACGCACGATCCGGCCGCGTATCTGATCAAGTTCCGAGGTGCCGAGTTGCAGGACGAATCGCGGTCCCTGGCGGAGTCGGGGCTGGTGCCCAACGGTGCCCTGATCGTGCTGCCCAGGCGACGGAGGCCCGTGCGGTAGCCGCCGGTGCCCGTTCCCATCTTCACCCACCCCGATTGTCTGCGGCATGACCCGGGGCCGGGCCACCCGGAAACACCCGCCCGCCTCGGTGTCCTGCTGGAGCAGGCACGCGCCCACCTCGGCGTCGAGGTGAGGGAAGCGGGCGCGGGCTCGATCGACGATCTGGTCGACATCCATCCCAGGCCGTATCTCGACAGCCTGCGCGCCATGAGCGCGCGAGGCGGCGGCGCGCTATTCCTCGACACCGTCCTCAATGACGCGAGCTGGGCCGCCGTGCTGGGCGCGACGGGCGCCGTCCGGGCCGCCGTGGACTATGCGCACGAGGGGCTGGGGCATGCGTTCGCGGCCGTCCGCCCCCCGGGCCATCACGCGCTCGCCTCGCGCGGGATGGGCTTCTGCCTGGTGTCGAATGCCCTGATTGCCGCCCGTCGTGCCCAGCGGGCGGGACGTGACCGCGTCCTCATCATCGACTGGGACGTGCACCATGGGAACGGCACCCAGGCTTTGATGGAGCAGGACCCCACGATCCGCTACGTGTCACTTCATCAGCACCCCTGGTATCCGGGCACCGGCATGGCCGAGGAGCGCGGCGCCGGCAACGTGTTCAACGTGCCGCGAGGGCCGGGGGCGCCGCCGGAGCGCTACGTCACGGACCTCTGGGCCGCCGTCGCGGCGTCGACGACCGGTTGGCGCCCCGATCTCGTTCTCGTGTCCGCGGGCTTCGATGCCATGCTCGGCGATCCGCTCGGCGGCTTCACCCTGGAGCCGGCGCACTACGCCGATCTGACCCGGCGCCTGCGGGAGCGGCTGCCGCACGCACCGATCGTGGGCCTGCTCGAGGGTGGCTACATCCCCGCGCGTCTGGCCGACGGTGTGCTGGCGCACGTGCTGGCGCTCGCGTAGTCTATACCCCGCGCCTCCCCCCTCTCGCCCTAGATCGCCGAGGATTCCGTGGCCCAGCCACTCCAGATGGATGCCGAGTTTCTCGAGCTGCGGACGAAGCATCCGTTCATCATCGCGCGCGGCGGGCAGAGCGACTACCGCACGATGTGGGTCCGGGTTCGGGATGCCGACGGACACGAGGGGTGGGGGGAAGCCGCGCCCTCCCGATTCTACGGCGAGACGGCCGAGACGGTGCTCGCGGCGCTCAACGTGTACGCCGCCGCGATGCCGGCGGACCCCTTCGACCTCGAGGAGACCGAGCGGCGCTGGGAAGGCATGCTCCGCATCAACGCCTCGGCGCGCGCGGCGCTCAGCGCGGCGCTGCACGACCTCGTCGGCAAACGACTCGGCGTGCCGGTGTACCGTCTGTGGGGCCTCGATCCCGCCAGGGCCCCGAGGTCCACGTTCACGGTCGGGCTCGACACGCCCGAGCGGATGCGCCTCAAGGTGGGCGAGGCGGCGGAGTATCCGATTCTCAAGATCAAGCTCGGCACCGAGCGCGACGTCGAGATTCTGCGCACGGTCCGCGAGGCGACGGACAAGGAGATCCGGGTCGACGCCAACTGCGGCTGGACGGTGAAGCAGGCCATCGCGATGCTGCCCGTGCTCGCCGAATTCGGCGTGACCGTGCTGGAGCAGCCGCTCCCGCCGGGTGAGATCCCGGGGCTCGCGGCGATCACCCGCCGGGCCACCATTCCGGTCATCGCCGACGAGAGCTGCCGGACGACGGAGGATATTCCCCCGCTGGTCGGTGCCGTGGACGGCATCAACATCAAGCTGGCCAAGTGCGGAGGGCTCCGCGAGGCGCTCCGGATGATCGCGACGGCGCGCGCGCACGGCATGATCGTCATGGTGGGCTGCATGATCGAGAGCTCACTCGGCATCACGGCAGCCGCGCACTTCTCGCCGCTCGTGGACATCGTCGATCTGGACGGGGCGGCGCTGCTGGCGTCCGATCCGTTCGTCGGCGCGAGGATCGACGGCGGGCAGGTGAGCCTGCCCGATGGTCCGGGGCTCGGCGTCCGGAAGAGATGACCGGCCGCTTCGCCCAGGTCGCCCTACCGCTCCCGCTCGCTTCCTCGTACACCTACCGCATTCCCGAGACGCTGGGCGACCGGGTGGTCCCCGGCGCCCGCGTGGTCGTCCCCGTGCGCCGGCGCGAGCTGATCGGCATCGTCGTCGACGCGGAGGCGGACGCCCCCGAGGCCGAGGCGCGCGACGTGCTGGCGGCGCCGGATGGGGAGCCCGCGATACCGTCCGGCCTGCTCGAGACCGCGCGCTGGATCGCCGGCTACTACGGCGCTCCGCTCGGCCTCACGCTCAAGAGCATGCTGCCGGGCGGGATGTGGGGCGAGTCGCGGGTGGTCGTGTCTGTGGTGGCCGGGGCCCGGGTTCCAGGGGGAGTGGCTGGTGAGATCGTTGCCTGGCTGGAGCGACGCGGTGGGGAGGCCGCCGTGAGCGTCGTGGCGCGGGCGCTCAAACGCCCGGTGTGGGACGCGCTCGACCGGCTGGTTCGCGTGGGCGCCGTCACGCTCCAGGTCGAGCCGCCAGACACCGAGGCGGCGGCGGTCACCGAGCGTGTCGCCACGTTGGCCGGCGATCCGGCAACGCTGCTGGAGCGGGACGATCTCTTCAAGCGCCGGCCCAAACAGCGGCGCCTGTACGAGGCGCTGGAGCATCTCGGCGGCAGCGCGCTCGTCAGGCACGTCATCGCCCAGCTGGGATTCACGCCCGGGGTGCTCCGGGCACTCGCGCTTCGAGGGCTGGTGCGCATCGGGCAGGCCGAGCGGCTACGCGACCCGTTCGCGGGTTTCCCGGCCGTGCCGCCGCCGGCGCGGCTCACCGGCGATCAGGAAGCGGCGCTCGCCGCAGTGCAGGGGCTCGGGCCGGGCGAGGGGGCGGTGCTGTTCGGCGTCACGGGAAGCGGCAAGACGCTTGTCTACCTCGAGGCGGTGCGCCGAGTGCTCGCGTCCGGGCGCGGAGCGATCGTGCTGGTGCCCGAGATCGGTCTCACGCCGCAGACGGTGAGCCGGTTCCGCGGCGCCTTCGGCGACCAGGTGGCCGTGCTCCACAGCGCGCTCTCCGATGGCGAGCGGGCGGACGCGTGGCGCCTCCTCCGTCGCGGCGAGCGCCGGGTGGCGGTCGGGGCCCGTTCGGCGATCTTCGCGCCGGTGCGCGATCTCGGGATGATCGTGCTCGACGAGGAGCACGAGGCCAGTTACAAGAACGGCGAAACCCCCCGGTACCACGCGCGCGAGGTGGCCGCGGTTCGCGCGCGGATCGAGGGCGCGAGCCTCGTGCTCGGGAGCGCCACGCCATCGCTCGAGACGATGGTGCTCGCCCAACGGCGCCTGCGCCTGCTCCGGCTGCCCGAGCGCATCGGCGCGCGGCCGCTGCCGCCGGTCGAGCTGGTCGACCTTCGGGTCGCGCCCACGGTGAGCGGCACGGGTGCCGTGGCGTGGTCGGAGGCACTCGACGCCGCCATCGTCGCCACCCTGGCCCGCAAGGAGCAGGCACTGCTGCTCCTAACCGGCGCGGTTACGCCGCCTTCCTGCAATGCCCGGACTGCGGCGAGGTGTGGCAGTGTCCGCGCTGCAGCATCTCGCTCACCGTGCACACGGCACCGCCCGGCCTCCGGTGCCACTACTGCGGGCACGAGGAGCCACTGCCGGCCACCTGCCGCGCCTGCGCCAACCCGGTGCAGCGGATGCGCGGCTTCGGCACGCAGCAGCTCGAGCGACTGCTGGCGGAGCGCTACCCCGAGGCCCGCCTTGCCCGGATGGATCTCGACACCACCAGCACCAAGTGGTCGCACCAGCGGATCCTCGCGTCGGTCGAATCGGGCGACGTGGATCTGCTGCTCGGCACGCAGATGATCGCGAAAGGGCTCGACTTCCCCAACGTCACCCTGGTCGGAGCGGTGGACGCGGACACCTCGCTCTACCTGCCGGATTTTCGCGCTGCGGAGCGCACGTTTCAGCTGCTGGCGCAGGTGGCGGGTCGCGCGGGGCGCGGCCCCAAGGGCGGGCGCGTGCTCGTGCAGACGCGACATCCGGCCCACCACGCACTGGTCTGGGCGGCGAAGCACGACACGGAAGGCTTCCTGCGGGAGGAGCGCGCGCTGCGCGAGTCACCCCCGTACCCGCCGGCGACGGCGCTGGTGAACCTGCTGGTGTCGGGAACGGCTGATCAAGCGGTGGGACGGCGGGC
>JACCSZ010000324.1 GCA_013812695.1 Gemmatimonadales bacterium
GACTCGCTGCAGGCGATCAGCAACGGCCGCCTGCGCGGCGTCGTGCGCGGAAGCGACGGCTGGTCCACGTGGGAGTGGTTCGTCACCAGCCCGATCAACACCTATGTCGTTGCCCCCTACATCGGACGCTACGCGCAATGGGCGGAGACCTACGAGGGCGAACGCGGCCACCTGACGCTCGATTTCCGCCCGCTCGTGCAGCACGTCGACGGCGCCCGGCGGCAATGGCAGCAAGTCCGGCCGATGCTCAAGTGCTTCGAGCACTGGTTCGGCCCGTATCCCTGGTACGCCGACGGTTACCGCTTGATCGAGGCGCCGCACCTCGGCATGGAGCACCAGAGCGCGGTGGCCTACGGCAACGGCTATCAGAACGGGTACAAGGGCCACGATCTTTCTGGGACGGGGTGGGGCCTGACCTGGGACTTCATCGTCGTCCACGAGAGCGCCCACGAGTGGTGGGGCAACAGCATCACGACGGCCGATCTGGCCGACATGTGGGTACACGAAGCCTTCGCCAACTATGCGGAGTCGCTGTTCACCGAATGTCAGTACGGGCCGGCGGCGGGCGCGGACTACGCGCGGGGCGTGCGCAAGCTGATCAAGAACGACAAGCCGATTGTCGCCGCGTACGGCGTGAACGCCACCGGGTCGGGCGACATGTACTACAAGGGCGGGAACATGCTGCACACCATCCGCCATGCCATCGGCAACGACAGCGTCTGGCGCGCGACCCTGCGCGGGCTGCAGGCGGAGTTCGGGCACGAGGTCGTGACCGGCCGGCAGGTGCAGGAGTACATCGGCCGGCGGGCGGGCGTCGACCTCCGGCGGGTGTTCGAGCAGTATCTCACGACGACGATGATTCCGGTGTTCGAGTATCGTCTGGATGGATCGACTCTGGCGTATCGGTGGACCAACGTCGTACGCGGGTTCGACATGCCGATCCGGGTGTTCGTGGCACCCGACAGCCCGGTTCGGCTCTCGCCGACCGAGGCATGGCAGTCGGTGAAGTTGTCGCTCGCGAGCGCGGAGGATTTCCGAGTGGATGAGAATTTTTTCGTCGAGTCGCGGCGGGTGGAGCGGGTCAACACGAGCGCGCCGGCGGCCGCCACTGGCCGTTGAGCGGGCAGGGACCGTCACCCGTCAGGCGGGCAAGGCGCCCCCCCCCGGCGTCATCCTGAGCGGAGCGAAGGAGCCATGACCCGAGGCATGGTTCCTTCGCTCCGCTCAGGATGACAGCTGCGCCAGCACAAACTCAGGAGTAGCAATGCTCACCCCTACCGACCTCCACCGCCTCCAGCCGCTGATCGCCGCCACCGGCTTGGACGGCTGGCTGCTCTTCGACTTTCGCGGGCGGAATCCCATCGCCGCCGCGGTGCTCGGCGAGGAGATCGTGGGCAGCCGGCGAGTCTACGTACTCATACCGCCCGAGGGCCCCCCGACCGCGCTCGTGCATGCGGTCGACGCCGAGCTCTGGCGCGGCTGGCCCGCGCCGTGGACCAAGCGCGTGTGGGTGGCTCGCGAGGAGCTCACGGCCGAGCTCGGCGCGCTCGTCCGCGGCAAGCGGCTGGCCGCGGACTACTCGCCCGACGGCGCCATCCCCTATCTCGACGGCGTGCCCGCGGGCGTCGCGGAGCTGCTGCGCGGGCACGGCGCCACGCTGGTGTCGTCGGTGGAATTGGTGACGCGCTGGTGCTCGGTGTGGACCGCGGCGGACGTCGCATCGCATCGGCGGGCGGCGGAAGCGGTCGCTGCGATCGCGCGCGAAGCGCTGGCGCATGCGGGCGCACGGGCCGGCACGCGCGAGCCGATCACCGAGCACGAGCTGGCGGTGCGGGTGCGCGAGGGGTTCGGCCGCGCCGGGCTGATCACCGAGAGCGGGCCCAGTGTCAGTTGGGGCGCCAACGCCGCGCGGGCGCATCATGAAGCGACCGCTGCCGACAGCGCCCCGATCGTGCGGGGTGCCATGCTGCTGCTCGACCTGTGGGCCAAGGAACCGGGCGGCATCTACGCCGACCAGACGTGGATGGCCGCGATCGGCATACCGAGCGAGCGGGACGCCCGACTCTGGAACGTGGTGCAGGGTGCGCGGGACGCGGCCCTGGATCTGATCGGCGAGCGGTTGCGGGCGGGCCAACCAGTCCGGGGCGCCGACGGCGACGCGGCGGCAAAGCGGGTGATCGCGGAGGCGGGGTATCTCGAGTCGACGATCTGCCGAACCGGGCATTCGATCGACCGTTTCGGCCTGCACGGGTTCGGCCCGTCGATCGACGACACCGAGACGTACGACGACCGGGTGCTGATTCCTGGAGTCGGGTTTTCGGTGGAGCCCGGGGTGTACTTGCCCGGCGAGGCAGGGGTGCGGAGTGAGGTGAACGCGGTGGTGGGGGAGCGCGAGCTGATCGTGACGCCGCGGGACTATCAGCGGGACCTGCTGGTCGTGTGAACTTTCTGGGATCTCAGCCACAACCGAGGGTGTATGACCGACCTGTCGCGTCCTTTGCGGCGTTCGAAGACCAACCGACAGATCGCCGGCGTTGTCGGCGGCCTGGCCGACTATTTCCGGGTGGACTCCACAGTGTTACGCGTGCTGTACGTCGTCGGCTCGATAGTATCGGCGGCGTTCCCCGGTCTGCTCGTGTACGCCTTGCTGTGGCTCTTGATACCGGAAGTCGAGGATCCCGTGCCCGATACCTGACCTGGCAGCGGCGAGGCGGACCTCGTGCTTCGCGCGCGCCGGCCCGCCGCCCTTCGTGGCCGGGTGATGGATAGTGGTCACCCGTACCAGCCCGAATGCAATACAACTCGCCCCTGCTGCAATCATAGCAGTCCAA
>JACCSZ010000355.1 GCA_013812695.1 Gemmatimonadales bacterium
AGGCATGCTCTGAATCATGGTTCCTTCGCTTCGCTCAGGATGACAGGGCCGCGCAGCATTTCAACAAGGAATTACCATGACCGACCGCATACACAATTTCAGCGCCGGCCCCGCCGTGCTGCCCGAGCCCGTTCTCCGGAAGGCGCAGGAGGCGACCTGGAACGTGGCCGGGAGCGGCATCGGGATCATGGAACACAGCCACCGCGGCAAGGTGTTCGACCGCATCATCGATGAGGCCGTGGCGAACTGCCGGACGCTCGCGGGTATTCCGGACGACTACAGCGTCCTGTTCCTCCAGGGCGGCGCGTCGCTCCAGTTCTCGATGATCCCGATGAATCTGCTGCCGGCCGACCGCACCGCCGATTACCTGCTCACCGGCGTCTGGGCGCAGAAGGCGGTCAAGGAGGCCAAGATCCTCGGCGGCAAGGTGCACATCGCGGCCAGCAGCGAGGCCACCAACTTCGACCGGATTCCGGCGACAGACGAGATCGCGTACTCGCCGAGCCCGGCCTACGTGCACCTGACGACCAACAACACGATCTACGGCACCCAGTGGCGGAGCGAGCCCGCGGTGCCCGCCGGCGTCCCGATCGTGGCCGACACCTCGAGCGACATGTACAGCCGGCCGATCGACGTGCGGAAGTACGGCGTCATCTACGCCGGGGCGCAGAAAAACCTCGGGCCGTCGGGCGTGGTGCTGGTCATCATCCGGAACGATCTGGTCGAGGCCGGGCCCAAGACGCTCCCGACCCTGCTGCAGTACCGGACGTTCGCCGCGGACAAGTCGCTCTACAACACGCCGCCCACGCTGGGGATCTACCTGATGGGAGAAGTCTTCAAGTGGATTGCGGCGCAGGGCGGGCTGGCGGCGATGGCCGAGCACAACGCGGCCAAGGCGAAACTCCTCTACGACTTCATCGACTCGAGCGAGTTCTTCCGCGGCACCGTGCAGCAGGACAGTCGGTCGCTCATGAACGTCACCTTCCGCGGGCCGACCGAGGAGTTGGAGAACATGTTCATCGCCGAGGCCACCAAGCGCGGGCTCGACGGCCTCAAGGGCCACCGCTCCGCCGGCGGCATGCGCGCGAGCATCTACAACGCCTGCCCGCGCGCGGCGGTGGAGGCCCTGGTGAAGTTCATGAAGGAGTTCGAGCAGGCGCATCGGGCGGCGGCGGCCCGGAGCTGATCCGCGGCTGAAACGGAGGGCCCCCACCGCCCGTACGGAGCGCACACTTCCACACTCCGTTCGGGAGCCGTCGTGCCAACCTGCTGCCGCGCACTCCTCAGCTTCGTGTTCCTGGCGCTCGGCCCCACGCTGGCGGCCGCGCAGGAGCGCGCCGTCATCGTCACCACCGTCGCCTTCGTCGGCGTCACCGTCATCCCCATGGACCGGGAGCGCTCGCTCCCGAACCAGACCGTCATCGTCCGCGGCGACCGGATCGTCGAGATCGGCCCGGCGGACCGGGTCCGGGCACCCGAGCGCGCGCTGCGCGTGGAAGGCCGCGGAAAGTATCTGATCCCCGGGCTCGCCGAGATGCACGCCCACCTGCCCGGCGGACAGGCGCCCGACAGCATCGTCGCGCGAACCCTCTTCCTCTATGTGTCGGGCGGGATCACCACGGTCCGCGGGATGCTGGGTCATCCGCGTCACCTGGCACTCCGCGAGCGCGCGGCGCGGGGCGAGGTGTTGAGCCCTACCATCTATGCCTCGGGTCCCTCGTTCAACGGGAACAGCGTCACCACGCCCGAGGCGGCCGCGAAGGCGGTGCGGGAGCAGAAAGCGGCCGGGTACGACCTGCTCAAGATCCACCCGGGGGTCACGCGAGCGGTGTTCGATACGCTGGCCGCGACGGCGCGGCGGGTGGGGATTCCTTTCGCGGGCCACGTGCCGGAAGAGGTCGGCCTCGCGCGCGCGATCGAGGCGGGCTACGCGACCATCGAGCACCTCGACGGCTACCTCGAGGCGATGCTTGGGGCCGGCGCGCCGCTTCGGGCCTCGGAGTCGGCCTTCTTCGGGATGAACCTGGGCGAGCATATCGACGAATCGAAGCTGCCGGCGCTGGTGCGGGCCACCAGGGCGGCGAACGTCTGGAACGTGCCGACGCAAGTGCTGATGGAAAACCTGATTTCGGCGGGCACTGCGGAGGAGCTGGCCAGGCGGCCCGAGATGCGATACGTGCCCGCGTCCACACTTGCGCAGTGGACCGAGACCAAGCGCAGCGTGCTCGAGGAAACCGGCAGCACGGCGGAGTCGGCGCGCCGGATGATCGCGGTGCGACGCCGGCTCATCAAGGCGCTCCACGCCGCGGGCGCCGGGCTGCTCCTCGGCTCGGACGCGCCGCAGGTGTACAACGTCCCGGGATTCTCCACCCACCGCGAGCTCGAGACGCTCGTGGCCGCGGGGCTCACGCCGTGGCAGGCGCTGGAGACGGGAACGCGGAATGTGGCCGAGTACTTCGGGACGCTGCGGGCGACCGGAACGATCGAGGCGGGAAAGCGGGCGGACCTGGTCCTGCTCGACGCCGATCCACTGACCGACATCCGGAACACGACGAAGCGCGCGGGCGTGATGGTGCGCGGTCGCTGGCTGCCCCAGCGTGAGATTCAGACGCGGCTGGACGACGTGGCGAGGTCGGTCGGAAAGTCGTGAGGCGCGTTGTCCGCCGCTGGAGCCGTCAGCCGGCCGCCAGCGTCCGCACCAGCTCCTCGTTCGTCCGGTTCCGGCGCATGTCGGTCAGGAGGTCGTTCATCGCGTTGATCTGCGACATCCCGGCGAGGCGCTGGCGGAGCAGGTGGCTCACCGCGAGCGCCTCCTCGGAGAACAGCAGCTCCTCTCGGCGTGTCGCGCTCGCCACCAGGTCAATGGCCGGATAGATCCGGCGCTCGGCGAGCTCGCGGCTCAGGACCAGCTCGCTGTTGCCGGTGCCCTTGAACTCCTCGAAGATCACCTGGTCCATCTTGCTCCCGGTGTCGACCAGCGCGGTCGCGATGATGGTGAGCGACCCGCTGCCCTGGGTCGCGTCGATCTTGCGCGCGCTGCCCAGAAAGCGCTTCGGTCGCTCGAGCGACTGCGCGTCGAGGCCGCCCGAGAGCGTCCGGCCCGTCCCCTTCTCGACCGAGTTGTACGCCCGGGCCAGCCGCGTCAGCGAGTCGACGATCAGCGCCACGTCCTCGCCTTGCTCGACGCGCCGCCGCGCGCGCTCGAGGGTCAGCTCGGCGATCGCCACGTGCTGCTGCGCCGGGTTGTCGAAGCTCGACGCGATGATCTCGCCGACCCCCATCGCCTCCATCTCGAACACCTCCTCGGGCCGCTCGTCCACGAGCAGCATGAGGAGGGTGGCCTCGGGGTAGTTGGCGCTGATCCCCTGGGCGATGGATTGCAGCACCATCGTCTTGCCCGCCTTGGCCGGGGCGACGATGAGCGCGCGCTGCCCTTTGCCGAACGGGCACAGCATGTCGATGACGCGGTTGGTGAAGTCGGGCTGGCCCTGCCGCACGAGGCCCGACTCCAGCCGAAGCTGCTCGTTGGGATGGATCGCGCCGAGCTTGCCGAACTCGGGGCGGTGGCGGAGCTCCGCGGGCGGACGGCCGTTGATGGCGGTGACGCGCTCGAGCGTCGCGCTGCGGCCCTTGCCGCCGGGGCGGGTCTCGCCGTCGATCTCGTCGCCGACGCGCAACTCGTGCTGCCGGATGATCCGCTCGCCGACGTGGATATCGCCGTTCGAGGGCAGATACCCTGCCTCGCGGCGCCGGAGGAATCCGCTGCCGCGACCGGCGAGTTCGAGCACGCCGAGCATCACGCGGCGTTGGCCACGGAGCGTTTGATCCGATACAGGATGGCGGTCAGCCCCTGGGTGCGGGTCATGCCGAGCGTTTCACTCAAGCCGAGCTGGTCGAGCAGATCGTCGGGGATCTGGGCGACCTCCGCGGGCGCGGCGCCGTCCAGGTTCCGGGCCAGCAGCGAGATGAACCCGCGCACCGTCGGCGACTCGGGCGGTACGTCGGCATGGATGTGCACTTTCCCCTGGTCCACCTCGACCCAGAGGTAGACCGGTGTCTGGCACTCGTGCACCCGATGCTCGCCGCGCGCCTTCTCCTCCTGGTA
>JACCSZ010000358.1 GCA_013812695.1 Gemmatimonadales bacterium
CGCGTGGACCGGGGCGGTGCCCGCTGGACCCGATCGCTGGCGCGGCGAGGGCGGGGCGCCAAGCCTGGCGATCTCGCTCGGACTCCGCCCGTGGTTTCTGGCCGCCCGCGCTCAATTCCGCCCGCCGCCGCCACCCGCGCCAGGCTCCGCCGCATTTCTGAACGCGCTCGCCGCGGTTCGCACCGCCAGCGAGGAGCGGACCCGCGCCCAGACCAAGGCCACCTGGGCCTGGGCGCGCAACGCGGCCACGCTCTGGAGCGAGATCTCCGGCGGCGTGATCCAGCGTCGGGGCCTGAGCGAGACCGAGGCGGCTCGAGCGCTCATGTACCTCAACATGGCGCTGTCCGACGCGACCATCGCCTGCTGGGATGCCAAGCTTTTTTATTGGCTGCCCCGTCCCACGGAAATCGACCCGACGATCGACGCCTCGGTCGCCGTCCCGAACTTTCCCGCCTATCCCTCCGCCCACGCCACGCTGTTCGCCACGGGCGCCGCCGTGCTCGGGCACCTGGTGCCGGCGGAGCGGGCGGCACTCGACAGCCTGGCGCGGGAGGCGACGGCCTCTCGCCTCTGGGCCGGCGTGCACTATCCGTTCGACAACGAGGCCGGCACCCGGCTCGGCCGCCAGGTGGCCGCGGCGGCGATCGCCGTGCTCGATGCGGAGGGCACGCCGAAGAGCCGCGCGGTGAGTCGGTGACGAACTCGAGCATGCAGCCGCTCCTGATCACAGGCACCGATCGAGGCGTCGGCAAGACCTGGGTCGCCCGCGCGCTCGGCCGGTCGCTGACGGCCGCCGGCCGCCGCGTCGTCGCCATCAAGCCGGTGGACACGGGCTGCAGCGATGCCACGGCGTTGCTGGAGGACGGCGCGCTGCTGGCGGCCGCCACCGGACAGGCGGAGCCGCGAGCGGCGCTGCACCGCTTCGCCGCGCTCATGGCCCCGGCGCTCGCGGCCGAGGCGGAGGGTGAGGCGATCGATCTGGACGCGCTGATCCTCCGCATCGAGGCACTCGGCGAGTCGGCCGACCTGGTCCTGCTCGAGGGCCCGGGAGGGTTGCTGTCGCCGATGACGTGGGAATGGACCGTCGTCGACGTGGCGCGCGCGCTCGGTGCCAGCGCGCTGGTAGTCGGGGTGGACCGGCTTGGCGTGATCAACCATGCCCAGCTCACGCTCAGCGCGCTGGAGCTGGCGGGCGTCGCGGTCACGGGCGTCGTGCTCACGGCGCCGGAGACGCCCGACGCGTCGACCGGGACGAATGCCGCGGCCATTGCGCGGCTCGGCGGGCTCACGCAGGTGGCGACGGTGCCGCGGATGGCGGACCCGGACGCGGCGGCGGCGCAGTTGGCGGAGGTCGTGGGGTGGATCGATGCCCGGGAGGGGTGAGGGGTCCGTCATCCTGAGCGAAGCGAAGGATCGGGCAGTCGAGCGAGTGAGCCTCGAGTGTCACTCGCACACGTCAGCCGATCCTTCGCTTCGCTCAGGATGACAGCGACGCCGCCGTCAGCTCGGCGGACGTCCCTCCCGCTCGAGCCGCTCGATCTCCCGGCTGAGCGACGCACGCGACTCCGCGCCCCGGAGCATCGCCTGCGCCTCCCGGAGCAGCGCGAGCGCGGCCGGCCGGTCGAGCTGCTGCTCGATCGCGTCCAGCATCCAGCCGCGCACCCAAGCCCGATCATCGCCGACGGCGCCCAGTACCGCCCGGCGCGCCCCTGCGTCCCCGCGAGCGGCAAGCGCGGAGAGCGCCAGCGAGACCAGCGGCTGCACTCCCACCTGGGCGGCGAGCGCGTCTACCAATCCCGGGTCGGGATGCTGTACGACGGCCGCCGCGGCCGCGCCCTGGATCGCGTCGCGGTAGGAGGGCGTCGCGAGCGCCTGGAGCACCGCGTCACGCGCCCTGGGGGCGGCCAGCCGAACGAGCGCAAGCAGCGCCGCGGCGCGAACCTGGTAACTCGAGTCGCTCGTCCAGGCGTCCCGGGCGAGGTTGCTCGCGCGTTCCCCGCCGACAGCGCCCAGCGCGGCGACCGCGGCCTCACGCACCTGGGCCGAGGTGTCGCGGATGGCGGCCTCGAGCGCGGGAAGCGCCGCGGCGGCCGGAAACCGGCCGAGCGCGCTGGCAGCCTGCGAGCGTGTGAGGGCATAGTCGGCCACCCGCGCCGCCCGCGCGAGCGCTGAGCCGGCGAGCGAGTCGCCCGGGCGCGCGGCCAACTGCTCGACGGCCCAGGCGCGCGGCCACAGGTGCGGATGGCGCTCCAGCAGCGTGGCGAGCCAGGGCGTGGGCTGGTCGAACGCCAGGGTCTTGACCACACCATTCGCGTCGTCGAACGCCACCATGGTCGGTTCCGAGGGGAGGTCCTCGATCCGGATGGTTTGCTCTCGGCGGTCGATGGTCACCTGGCGGACGACGTCGCCCCGCGCGGTGCCGACCCGGACCGCGAGCGGCGCCCGGAAGACGAGCGGCGTCACGAAGCGCGTCGTGCCGCTGTCCGCCGGAGCCGTGTCGACCTGAGTCTGCCGGACCGTCAGCGTCAGGGCGCGCGCGGTCGAGTCATAGGCCGCGGCCACGGCGAACGCGGGAAAGCCCGCCGAGTAGATCCACTGGTCCCAGAACCAGTGGAGGCTCTGCCCGGTCGCATCGAGCACCGCCTGGCGCAGATCGTCGCTCGTGGCCGAGCCGTAGGCGTGGCGGGTGAGATAGCGGCGGATCGAGGCCCAGAATGGCTCGGGTCCGAGCTGGGTCTTGAGCATGTCGAGCACCAGCGCGCCCTTGGCGTACACGTTGTTCGAGTTGTACGTGGCGAGCGGCATCCGTCGGCGCGCGTCGCTGCCGAGGAACTGGCGGTACGCCGCCAGGTAGAACTCCTGCCCGGCGTGGGCGCCCTGCCGCGCGGTCCAGTACTGGCCCGGCATGAACTCCGCCATCCCTTCGTTGAGCCAGTAGTTCGCCCAGTTCTCCGCGGTCACCAGATTGCCGAACCATTGGTGCGCCACTTCGTGCGGGATCAGCGAGTGCCGGTACCACGGGCGATCCCGATACGCCCGCCCGTCGGGCAGCCAGTCCACCAGGGTCGTGGCACTCACGTTCTCCATGCCGCCGATGAAGTCCGCCACCGTCGCCTGCGCGTACTTGGGCCACGGATACCGCACGCCGGTGAGGCGGCTGAAGGTTTCCATCACATCGGGCGTGAGGCCGAAGAGCGGGCGGGCGAGCGCGCTGTCCTCGCGGTAGACGTAGTAGTCCACCGGGATGTCGCGCCAGCGGTCGCGCACCCGAACGAACGGCGCCGCCGCGAACGAGATCAGGTAGGTCGAGGCCGGCTGCTCCTGCCGCCAGTGGGTGG
Source organism: Gemmatimonadales bacterium (assembly GCA_013812695.1). Taxonomy (GTDB): domain Bacteria; phylum Gemmatimonadota; class Gemmatimonadetes; order Gemmatimonadales; family GWC2-71-9; genus CAVVWJ01. Next base: position 3,339 of record JACCSZ010000358.1, read on the forward strand.
TGCGCTGGCCACGAGCCACGTGACGGTCGCTCACGAGCCGGCCGTTCGAGACCACCGTGAGCTTGGCGGGCAGTGTCGCGACGAGGTCCCAGGTCGCCTTGTCGGCGGGCGCGCCCCAGGTGGGGAGCCAGCGCGGATTGCCATCGGTGCCGCCGCCGGTGTATACCTGCCGCGGCCGGTGCGGACGGCCGTCGTCCTCGAAGAAGTAGAGCCCGTAGCCCTGCCGGATGCGGCCGTGGTAGTCGATCGTGAATCGCACGGTGTCGCCGAAGGCAGCGGAGTTCCCGAGCCGCACGATGAGCGAGTCGCCCGGGCGTGCAAAGGCGAGCGGTGCGCATGTGGGGCGGCCGGCCGCGCGCGCGCACGCGGGCGTCACACTCCGCACCTCGAGGGTGCGTCCCATGTCCAGGGTCACGGCGTCGAGCCGAGGCCGAAGCGAGACGAGCGTGGTGGTTACGCGGCCGTCGAACGCGGTCGAATCCCAGTCGAAGTTGCGGACTTCGATGCGCTGGTGAACGAGATCGTAATCGTGCGACGGGGTGTAGGCGCCGTTCACGACGCGCTCGAGGTTGGTCTGCGCGGCGAGGAAAGCGGGTGACGCGAGGAGTGCGAGGGCGGGGACGATCAAGCCGATGATGTGGCGGGGCATGACGGGAATGTAATGGGCGACGGGTGACGGGGGTCCGGGGCACGGGGGACGCGGCGCCAGACGCGCGACGGCGCTCAGAACAGCGTGAGCTGCGCGACCGGCGCGAAGGTGCGGCGGTGGTGGCAGGTGGGCCCATGGGCCAACAGCCCCGCGTGGTGCTCCTCGGTGCCGTAGCCCATGTTGGTCTGCCAGCCATAGCCGGGGTGCCGCCGGGCGAGCCGCTCCATCAGCCGGTCGCGAGTCGTCTTGGCGAGGATGGCGGCCGCGGCGATCGATTGGCAGCGCGCGTCCCCGTCCACCAGCGCGTCGTGCGCGTAGCCCACCTCGGGCAGCCGGAGCCCGTCTATCAGGATGACGTAGGGGCGGCCGGCGAGCGCGCCGCGCCGGAGCAGCGCCGTGATCGCGCGGCGCATGGCGATGGCGGTGGCCACGCGGATGTTGAACCGGTCGATCTCCGCCGACGAGGCAGCGCCGACGGCGCAGCAGAGCACACGGGCGTGGATCCGCTCGGCCAGCATCCGGCGAACGCGGGCGGGCAGGATCTTGCTGTCGCGGAGCCCGCGCACCGCTCGGCATTGGGGAGGAAAGACGACGGCCGCGGCCACCACTGGGCCGGCCAGTGGGCCACGGCCCGCTTCGTCGACGCCCACGAGGAGCGCCTCATCGGCCCAGGCCGCCCGTTCCCGGTGGAGCGAGGGGCGGAGGGACATCGGCTCAGCTCTCGCGCTTCTCCCGGATGCGCGCGGCCTTGCCGCTCAGCGCGCGCAGGTAGTAGAGCTTGGCGCGGCGCACGCGGCCGCGGCGCACGAGCTCGACCGACGCGATGGTCGGGCTGTGCATGGGAAAGACGCGCTCGACGCCCACGCCGGCCGAGACCTTCCGGACCGTGAAGTTCTCGCTGATGCCGCCGCCGCGCTTGGCGATGACGATGCCCTCGAACGCCTGGAGCCGCTCCTTGTCGCCCTCGCGGACGCGGACCATGACCCGGACGGTATCGCCCGGATCGAATGCAGGAATGTCCGTGCGCAAGCCCTCACGGGCCACCTCTGCCA
>JACCSZ010000047.1 GCA_013812695.1 Gemmatimonadales bacterium
CTCGAGGCGGGGCTCGCTGCGGGGCTCGTCTCTCGGTGCCGGACGCGGCACCTCGCGCGCTTCCGGCTGCGACCCGCCGCGCTCTTCTCGAGGCCGCTCGACCGCGCGCCGGGCCGAGCCGTCGTCCGGTCGGGACGTCGTCCTCGCATCGACTGGCGGGTCGCGGCGGGCCCCGCGGCTGTCCGGCGCGGCGCTGGCGCCCTCTTCGGGCTCCCGCGCCCGGCGTGCGTCGATGTTCGGCCGGGTCAGACGGCTATTGCCGCCGCGATCGGCCGAGCGCTCCGGCGCGCCGGCCCCGGGAGCGCGCCGCGTAGCATCGCGCGTCGGCACCTTGCCACGGCCCTCCACGGCCATCCGCGATGGGGTCCCCGCCCGTTCGTCGGTGACGCGGCGAATCGGATGCGCGTTCACGGGCTCCCGGGTGCGAACCGCCGGAGGCAGGTAAACGGTGTTCACGGACCGGCGGAGGTCAAACCGGCGGTCGCGATAGCCGGCGTTGACCCCGTCGGCCGGGCGGAATCGGTATGGAGTGTAAGGCCGGTCCCCGCCGCGCGGGCGGTTCCCGTAGTAGCCGCCGTACGGATAGTTGTTGTACGGGTAGCCGTAGCCCCGCCCCGGATACCCATACGCCGGCCGATGATAATACGGGCGGTAGTAGTACGGGTCGTAGAAGAACGGATCGTAAAACGGGTCGTACGAGGCGCTGTAGAACGGGTCGTAGTAGTGGCGCCGGTAGTAGGGGCGGCCAAAGAACAGCCCCACCGACAGGTTGAACGGCGACCCGTAGTAAGAGCGCCCGCAACCGTAGGAGGAATACCCGCAGCCGTACGAGTCGTGCCAGGAGTCGGTGTAGTGGCTCGCATAGGCGGCCCGTTCCAGCACGTCGTACGTCAGGATGTCGTAATCGAAGCTGCCGTTGACCATCCGGCGCACCAGCTCGTTCAGATCCTGCTCCGGCTCGGCAGGCAGACGCTGCGGCGCGAGCTGGCGATAATCCCAGTGATCCCCGAGCACGAACTGGTCGAAGCGCAACGGATCGTGGGACACCGCGGCGTAGATGGTGCCCCGGCCCTTGCCCTCGTCCGCCGTGAACGACTCCCGCCCGCCCCGGCCGCGGATCTCGTATTTGCGGCCGCCGCGCACGAAGTTGTCGTCGTTGGGATCGATGGGAAACAGCACGCGCAGGTGGCCATCGGGATCGGCGTGGAACACTACCAGGTAGCCGTCCTGCCGCGCGCGGACCTGGACTTTGGCGCGCTCACCCGGGTGGAAGCGGCGGTTATCGCTGATCCAGATCTGAATCGCGGGATCGTCGCCGGAGGGCGAGGGCGCGACCCGGACCGCGGCATCGGCAGACGCGCCGTGCAGAAGCAGGGGAAGGAGCAGGGCCGTGATCATGGCGTCTCCCGAGAACTGCTGTTCCAACGTGGAAAATGGCGACGGACACCGGGTTGCGGCCCGGGCGGGCCGCGCGGTTTTACCCTGCCAGCCCTGTGCCACGCGGTACTTGTATGATCAGACAACACTTAGCGTCGGGGGTTGGTTCCGGAGCGTCCACTTTGGAGCACTGATTTTGATCCTGCTGTCATCCTGAGCGGAGACCCTATGGCTTGCTCGTCTCCCGTCCCCCGTTCCACCGATGCCAGTACATCCGCATTTCACTGATCAACTCGCCCTCGATTTCGCAGAAGATGGCGCCGCGGGCGTCCACCCACTCGCCGCTCTTTTTCCGGCGGAACAGGCACTTGAACTCGGTCGAGAACCAGGGGCCGGCGGCGTAGATCTCACCTGAGGAGAAGGTGATCTCGGACTGCGTGAAGGGCACGTCGAGCCACCACCGGCGGATGGCGTCGACCCCGCGGATCGGATTGGAGAACGGCGTCTCGACGAACACCGCCTCCCGCGCGAACACCGACGAAAGCAGATCGACGCTCGGCTTGGCCCACCCCTGACCGAACGTATCGATCAGCGACCGCCCGAGCCTGCGGGTGTCGCCCGCCTGCTGAGATGGCATGGTCTCGGGAAGTGGCTCGTCCGACATCCCTGCAACTTATATCCGCGCGCCGACCTCGACGAGCGGGCGGGGCACGAACTCACCGACCGCGTGGCTCGGCGCTCAGCCGCTCCAGCGCGTCCCGCGCCTCCTGCACGCGGCCCTGCAACGGCGCGTCCGCCTTGTCCCACAGCCTGACGAACCGGCCGAACGCGTGCGCGGCCGAGTCCCGCTCGCCGGCCGATTCCCAGGCGCGGCCGAGCGCGAGGAAGCTGAGCGGCAGGTAGCTCGGCTGCTCCTCGAACGCGTACCGCAGCCAGCGGATCCCCTCTTCCCGGGTCTCCGGCCGGGCCGACAGCGCCAGCGCGAACTGGAAGCGCAGAAACCCCGACATCTGCCCGCTGCCCGGCCCCGACAATTGGGCGATCCCCGTTCTCAGCTCCCGAAGCCCCGCCGCGGTGTCGCCAGCCACGAGGGAGGCCCACCCACCGGTCGCGACGAGCATGCCGTGCATCGTCGGGCCGATGCTGTCGCCCAACGCCAGCCCAGCCTGGACTTCGCGTCTTCCGGCCTCGACGTCCCCGCGGCTCAAGGCGAAGTACGCATCTGCATAGTGCTTGAATCCGCTCGGCGGCATACCGGCCCGGAGGCGGCCGAGCCGATCGCCGCCGTAGGAGGGCGGCGCGATGCCGAGGCCGATCGGCCCGGCCAAGGCGCCCGCGCCGGGGCGGGGGTCGATGGCGCTGAGCGAGTCGATGAGCGGCAGCGCTTCGGTGAGCCGGCCCATCCCCACCGTGGCATACGTCCGCTCGATCATCGCCCGCAACCGGAAACCGGGCGTCGGCGGACCGGCGCGCGACGCCCAGCGGATCAGATCCAGCACGGTGTCTGAGGTTGCGTCGGATCGGCGCCAGATCGATCCGATCGCGATCGAGGGCTTGGTACCGAATTCCTGCCGCATGGCGTTCGCAAACACCGAGTCCGGTGGTCGGGGGCCCCACGCGATGGCCGCCGACACATCCTCGGCGCGTTGATGGGTCCGGGGCGCGTAGCGGTCGTAAATCCGGCGCGATCGGGCGTACTGCGCGCGGTCCCGGTAGAGCACCGCGAGGTTGAGCTGGTGGATGACCGCCGGCACGAGCGACGAGTCCTGGCGCAACACACGGTCGAAGACGGCGATGACCGAGTCCGCGCTAACCGGGACGAAAGGGCGCAGATGGTAGAGCGACTCACCGAGCAGGTACCAACCCTCGAGATCGTCCGGGTATTCCGCCACGAACGCCTCCAACGAGTCGATCGCCCGAACATGTCCCTGCTCGAACGCGCGATAGCCGTTGAGCAGGCGGCGGTCCCGGGGACGTAGCCGGTCGGCGAACCGAAAGCCGGCGGCGGCCGCCTGCGTCGATTGCTCGCTGCCGTATCCGCCAGTCCACCCGAACACCAGTGCGCGCCGGAGATGCGCGAGGGCGAAGGTGGAATCGACCTCGATGGCCCGGGTGTACGCTGCAAGCGCGGTGTCGAACTCGAGCCGGCGATACGCCTGCTCGCCTTCCAGATAGGCCCGGAGGGCCGCCAGCGAGTCAGTCGTGAGCG
>JACCSZ010000386.1 GCA_013812695.1 Gemmatimonadales bacterium
CCGCACGGTTACGCGCGTGGAGCGCCACCGCCGGGCCTGTCGCGGCGATCGCGGCTGCCCGCACGCCGAAGTCGGCGGCGGCCAGCACGTCGGCATCGGTGAAGGCGTGGAGCCGGGGCAACGGTCGCAGGTGGGCCGTGTTATCCAAGGCGCGTACCCACCGCAACGGCGCGTCCGCGCACCCAGTCGCTCACCGCGAGCCGGGTCTTCCCGGCCGGCTGGACCTCACGGACCGCGAGCGACCCGCCCCCGCAGCCCACCACCAGGCGCTCTCCCGCGCCCAGCACGCAGCCGGGCTCACCGCGGTGATCGGTCGGCATGGCGCCGAAGACCTTGAGCGCGCATCCATCGTGGATGGTCCAGGCGCCAGGGGCGGGATCGAAGGCGCGCACCTGCCGCGAGAGCGCCGTCGCGTCGCGCCGCCAGTCGAGCCGCGCGGCCTCCCGGTCGATCTTGGGCGCGATGGTCGCGCCGCCAGCGTCCTGTACCTCGGGCTGCACGAAGCCCGTCGACATCTGTGAGAGCGCGTCGATCAGCGCCGTCGCGCCCAGCTCGGCCAGCCGCGCGGCCAGCGCGCCCGCCGTCTCTTCGATGCCGATCGGCGTGGCGATCCGGTGCAGCACCGGTCCGCTGTCGAGTCCCGCTTCCATCTGCATGATGCTCACGCCCGTTTCCCGATCGCCGGCCGCGATGGCGTGCTGGATCGGCGCCGCACCCCGCCAGCGGGGAAGCAGCGACGCGTGCACGTTGACCATGCCGAGGCGGGGAAGCGAAAGCACGGCGGGACGGAGAATGTGGCCGTAGGCGACGACGATGCCCAGGTCGGGCTCGAGCCGGCGGAACCCGGCGAGGAAGACGTCGCCCAGCGGACTGGCCGGCTGCAGAACGGGGATGCCGGCGCGTGCGGCCTCGAGCTTGACCGGGGGCGCCACCAGCGTGTTGCGCGAGCGGCCCCGGGGGCGGTCGGGCTGCGTGACGACACCCACCACCGGGTACCGCTCCCGGAGCAGCGCCCGCAGCGACGGCACGGCGAACTCCGGGGTGCCGAAGAAGACGATCCGCATCACTCCTGACTGGCAGACTCCGCCTGCACCTCTTTGACGTAACCGGTGTCGTCCTTGTGGTCGCGACGATAGCGGGCGAGCAGGATCTGCCGCTTGACCAGGCTGAGATGATCGAGAAACAATATGCCATCGAGGTGGTCGATCTCGTGCTGGATGGCTCGCGCCTTGAGCCCCACGGCCTCCTTCCGGTACCGGGCGCCGTGCCGGTCGGTGGCCTCGATGACCACCCGCTCGGGGCGGTTGACGTCGCCGAAGATCTCCGGTATCGACAGGCAGCCCTCTTCGGCCGCGACGCGCCCTTCGCTTTCGACGATGACGGGATCGATCATCTCGAAGCGGTCTTCCTCCACGTCGACCACCGCCACCCGCCGGGCCACTCCGACCTGATTGGCCGCCAAGCCGACGCCCTTGGCAACCTCCATGGTTTCGTACATGTCGTCCACCAGGCGGCGGACCTCGTCGTCCACCGTCCCCACCTCGGCGCTCCGCTGGCGCAGCACCGGGGATCCCAGCAGATGCAGGGAGCGCAGGCTCATGCCGCGGGCGCGCCGGGTGCCGTGGCGCCCCCGATGCGTACGATCCGCGATCGCTCGACGATCACGCTGGCCGTTCCGGTCTCGACCGTCACCCGCGTTTCCTTCACGCCAGCGGCGTCCACCTCCTTGATGTCGCGCACGCGGCCGATGATGCCGCCACTCGTCATGACCTCATCACCCTTCTTCAGGTTGCTCAGCAACTCGGCGTGCTTCTTCCTCGCCTGGCCCGACGGGCGAAGGATCAGGAAGTAGAACACCAGGCCGATGGCGGCCATCTGCAGCAGGAGGACGGTGAACCCGCCGCCCGAACCGGTTTGCGACTCGAACATGCCCTCTCCTCAGGTATCGCGCGCGTAGTGGCGGCGGAGCCACTCGCGGCTCCAGCCGTCGAACGTCCCGGACAGGATGTGGCATCGCGCCTGCTCGCCGAGCCGGACGAGGAAGCGGACATTGTGCAGTGAGACCAACCTGAGCCCGAGCATGTCCTCGACGACGAACAGATGCCGCAGGTAGCCGCGGGGATACGTGGTGCAGGTCTCGCAATCACATTCGGGGTCGAGCGGCTCGGTCGACCCCTTGAGCGCGGCGCCGCGCACGTTGACCCGGCCCGCCGGCAGCCAGGCGGTGCCGTGGCGGCCGTTTCGCGTGGCCGCGACACAGTCGAACAGATCCACACCGCGGGCGATCCCCTCGAGCAGGTCCGCCGGAAATCCCACTCCCATAAGATAACGGGGCGTCTCGCGTGGCAGGACGGGCCCGAGCGTCTCCAGGACGCGGTGCATGACCGGCTTCGGCTCCCCCACCGAGAGCCCGCCGATGGCGACGCCCGTCCACGGGCCGCGCTCCAGCGTCCCCTCGAGCGAGCGGAGGCGGAGATCGTCGTGGGTGCCGCCCTGGACGATGGGCCAGAGCGTCTGACGGCCGTCCGCCAGCACCTCGTGCCGCCGCTTGCAGCGGTCCAGCCATCGGAGCGTGCGCTCCATCCCCTCGCACGCCAGGTCGTGCGGCGCCTGGCCGGGCACCACATGATCGAACACCATCGCGATGTCGGCGCCAAGGGCGCACTGAATCTCTACCGCCCGCTCGGGGGTGAGCGTCCGATAGGACCCGTCGACGTGGCTCTGGAACTCCACGCCGTCCTCGCCGATCCGCCGGAGTCCTGCGAGCGAGAATACCTGGAAGCCGCCCGAGTCGGTCAGCATCGGCCGGGGCCAAGTGGTGAACCGGTGCAGCCCGCCCATCTGTCGGACGACGTCCTCGCCGGGCCGGAGATGGAGGTGGTAGGTGTTGCCGAGGATGATCTGCGCGCCGGTCCGCAGCACGTCTCCGGGGCTCAGGCCCCGAACCACGCCGTGCGTGCCGACGGGCATGAAGGCGGGCGTCTCGACCTCACCGTGCGGGAGCGTGAGTGTGCCGGCGCGCGCCGCTCCTTGCGTGGCGTGGAGTCGAAACTCGAACATCACGAGCCCGGCGACTGCCCCACCCGCGTTTCCCCGCGGGTCAGAGGATCACCATGGCGTCGCCGTACGAATAGAACCGGTAGCGCTGGCGCACCGCGTGCGCGTACGCGGCCGTGGCGAGCTCGTGGCCGGCGAACGCGCTCACCAGCATGCGGAGGGTGGAACGGGGAAGGTGAAAGTTGGTGAGCAGCCGGTCCACGACGCGGAACGGATACCCTGGGGTGATCATCAGGCTGGTCTCGCCCGTGCCCGCGCGGACGGTGCCGTCGGGGCCGGCGGCGCTCTCGAGCGCCCGCACCACGGTCGTACCGACGGCCCACACCCGGCCGCCATGCCCGCGCACCAGCTCGAGCAGCCCCGCCAGACGCGGGGAGATCTCGTAGCGCTCCGGGTGCATATGGTGCTCGCGCGGGTCCTCGACGTCGACCGGCTTGAAGGTGCCGGGACCCACCTGCAGGTCGAGCCCCGCGACGACGACGCCTTTCGCCGAGAGAGTATCGAGCAGCTCGGGCGTGAAGTGGAGCCCCGCCGTCGGCGCGGCGACGCTCCCCTCCGCGCGCGCGTATACGGTCTGGTAGCGCTGCTCGTCGTCGGCGGTCGGGTCCCGCGCAATGTACGGCGGCAGCGGCAGGCGGCCGAACCGCGCGATCGCGTGCTCGGCCGTCGCGCCGACGAACCGGACGCGGCGGCTGCCGTCGCCCAGCACCGCGAGCGTTTCGACGCCCACGTCCCCGTCCAGCGCGATGCGCTTGCCGGGCTGCAGCGCGCTGCCGGGCGTGCCGATCGCGATCCAGCTCTCGTCCGCGTCGGGATGGATGAGCAGCACCTCGGCGGGCGCGCCCGAGGGCCGGGTGCCGAGCAGCCGCGCGTGGCGGACCCGGGAAGTGTTGAGGACCAGCAGGTCGCCGGCGGGAATGAGCGACGGGAGCTGAGCGAACCAGGAGTCCACCAGCACACCGTCCCCGACCGATCGCTGGTCGCCGGCCGGCATGGCCGGCTGGCGGACCACACCGCTCGACCGGCGCCCGGGCCCGCGCGTCGGCCGTTCGACCACCCGCCGCTCCGCCGGTCCGCCCTGGCGGCGGTCGGCGCGGAGCAGCATCAGCATGCGGCTCGAAGCCCGGTCCGGCAGCGGCTCCTGGGCGATGAGCTCCGGCGGCAGGTCGTAGTCGAAGTCGGCGGTGCGGAGGCGCTCAGCCGTCAAAGATGTTCGCCTGCCCGGCGGGCGGCACCAGACCGAACCGCCGGTATGCGAGCGCCGTCGCGCAGCGCCCGCGCGGTGTCCGGTCGAGGAAGCCCTGCTGGATGAGGTAGGGCTCGTAGACGTCCTGCAGCGTCCCGGCGTCCTCGCCGACCGCCACGGCGACGGTGCCCAGCCCGACGGGGCCGCCGCCGAACTTCTCGATGATCGTCGTGAGGATCCGGACATCCATGTCGTCGAGCCCGAACTCGTCCACGTTGAGCCGGGCGAGCGCGGCGTCGGCCACCGCCGCGGTGATGTGGCCGTCGGCCCGGACCTGCGCGTAGTCCCGCACGCGGCGAAGCAGGCGGTTGGCGATGCGCGGGGTACCGCGGCTCCGGCGCGCGATCTCCGACGCGCCCTCCTCGTCCATCGGCACCTGCAGGATGGACGCCGAGCGCGCCACGATCTGCTGCAGCTCGTCGGGGGGATAGAAGCCCAGGCGCTCGACCAGACCGAAGCGCGCGCGCATCGGCGGGGTGAGCAAGCCGAACCGCGTCGTCGCGCCGATCAGGGTGAACCGCTCGAGCGCCATCGGGATGGTCTGGGCGTTCGGTCCGTCGGCGATGCGCACGTCGACCCGGTAGTCCTCCATGGCGGGGTAGAGAAACTCCTCGAGCGCCGGCTTCATCCGGTGGATCTCGTCGATGAACAGCATGTCGCCGCGGCCCAGCGAGGTGAGCAGGCCGACCAGGTCGCCCGGCTTCTCCAGCACGGGACCGGAGGTGGTCCGGAGCTGAACGCCCATCTCCCGCGCCATCAGCATGGCGAGAGTGGTCTTCCCCAGGCCGGGCGGGCCGAAGAACAGGATGTGGTCGAGCGTCTCGCGCCGTCCCTTGGCGGCATCGATCGCGATCTGCAGCGAGCTCTTCACCTGCGCCTGCCCCACGAACTCATCCAGCCGCGAGGGCCGCAGCGCCGCGTCGGCGCCGGATTCTTCGGGGAGGGATTCGGGGGTGGTGACCTGCAGCTTGCTCATGTGATTATCGGCTCATTGGCCATTCTGCAATTGACCATTCCTGCTGTATTCACCACGAAGGGCACGAAGGGATTCCGGTCAATCGTCCAGCCGCGCGTTCCACCGGACCGGCCGGTCATCGGGCTCGACGAGGTGCCAGGCGCGGCAATGGTTGCAGCGGTCGCGGGCGCGCGCGGTGTCGGCGGGGACCAGCTTGCGATTGGTGCTGCCGCAGCGGGTGCAGTTCCACTCGGCCGTCACGGCGGGCACGCTCATCACGATGGTCGCCCCCCTCGGGCGGCGGCGAGCTGCTGCAGCGCGCGCCGGATCAGTTGCGAGGTGTCCTGCGGCCCTCCGTCGGCCAGCGCGGCCCGGACCGCGTCGTCCGCCGGCCCCGGGCCGTAGCCCAGACCTCCTAGGGCGCGGACCGCTTCCTCGGCGCCGGCGGACCGGGGCGCATGGGGCTCGAGCGTCACGTCGCCGAACTTGTCCTGCAGCTCGAGCGCCAGCCGCTCCGCTTTCTTCCGCCCCACGCCGCTCACCGAGCTCAACGCCGTCAGGTCGCGCGCAAGCACGCTCCGCACGGTGCGCTCGGGGCCCAGCGCCGAGAGCAGCGCCATCGCCAGCTTGGGACCGAAGCCGCTCGCGCCGAGCAGGCGCTGAAACACCGTCCGCTCGACCAGCCGGTCGAAGCCGAACAGCGACCAGGAATCCTCCTTGACCACCAGCTCGGTGTACAGGGTCACGCGACCGCTCGTGGCCGGAAGCCGCTCGAGGACGCCGGCCGGCACGGTGAGCGCGTACCCCACGCCGCCGTCCGTCTGTACCACGATCGTGTCGCCCGCGCGTTCGGCGAGAACCCCGGTGATGGTTGCGATCATCGCGCGCCGGCGACCTGGCGGAAGAACGCGGCCTGGCGGGTGCTGATGAGCAGGTGCGCGAGCGCCACCGCCACGCCGTCCGCCGCATCCGCCGGCTCCGGCGGTGCCTTCAGGCGGAGCAGCTGCATGACCATGTAGGCCACCTGCGGCTTGAGGGCGGCGCCGCGTCCGACGACCGTCTTCTTCACCTGCGCCGGCGAATACTCGGCGATGGTCGCTCCCGCCTGTTCGGCAGCGAGCAGGATGACCCCGCGCGCGTGGCTCAGCACGACCGTCGTGCGCACGTTCTTCGCGAAGAACGCGCTCTCCACCGCCACCGCATCGGGCCCGTGGCGGGACAGCAGCTCGGTGGTGCCATCGTAAATGACGCGGAGTCGCATCGGCAGCGGGTCGCGCGAGCTGGTGGTGAGGATGCCGCACTCCAGCAGTCGCGGATGCCGCCCGACCCCACTCTCCACGACGCCGTACCCGAGGATGGCCGTGCCCGGATCGATGCCCAGCACCTTCACCGGCGGACTCTCAGGCCTCGGCCTCCGCCAATTGCGCGGCGTCGATGTCGAAGTTCGAGGAGACGCGGGAGACGTCGTCGAGCTCCTCGAGCACCTCCATCAACTTGAGGATCCGCTCCGCGTCGGCGCCCTCGACCTTGACCGTGTTCCTGGGCACCATCGTCAGCTCGGCCGAATCGATGGCGTACTTCCGCGTCCCCAGCGCGTCCTGCACGGTGTGCAGCGAGGCCGGGGTAGTGGTCACGATATACTGATCGCCTTCGCGCGCGAAATCCTCGGCACCGGCGTCGAGGGCGGCCTCGAGCGTGGCATCTTCGCCGTACCGGCCGGCATCCAGGTAGATCTGCCCCTTGCGGTCGAACATCCACGCGACGGAGTTGGTCGCGCCGAGGTTGCCGCCGTTCCGGCTGAAGGCGTGCCGGATCTCAGCGACGGTGCGATTCGGGTTGTCGGTCGTGGCCTCGATGAAAATCGCGGCGCCGCCGGGCCCGTAGCCCTCGTACGTGAGCTCCTCGTACACGCTGCCCTCGAGCTCGCCGGTGCCCTTCTTGACGGCGCGGTCGATGTTGTCCCACGGCATGTTGACTGCCTTGGCCGCGTCGATGGCGGTGCGGAGACGGGGGTTGCCGCCGGGGTCGCCGCCGCCGCTCTTGGCGGCCACCGTGATCTCGCGGATGACCTTGGTCCACGACGAAGCCCGGCGGGCGTCGGTCACGGCCTTCTTGCGCTTGATCTGCTTCCACTTGCTGTGGCCGGCCATGGCCGAACTCCTTGATACGGGCGCCGTTTGATACCCGGAAACATAAGCGGGACAGCCGGTTGCGGCAAACGCGCGACCTTGACCCGGGCGCTGTTGCGCGCTAATGTCCCCGCCTATGATCGCCTCCAGAATCCGATGCGCCGTCCTCGGTCTCGCACTCGTCGCCTGTGCGGACAAGGCCCCCAAGACCGCCAAATTGAGCGATGCACTGCCCCACCTGCCACTGCCGCCCCAGGCCAGCTTCGTCGACCGCACGGGCGGGCCCGACGCGCTGCAGATCACGGTGCGATCGCCCGCGCGCGCGGACGTCGTCGAGGCGTACTATCGCAAGGTGTTCACCTCAGGGCGCTGGCGGCTGGTGAACGACGCGAAGGACGCGGAAGGGGCCACCGTGCTGTTCGCCCAGCAGGACGGCCCGCCGCTGTGGGTGCGGATCCAGAACGCGGAGGACGGCCGCGGCAGCCTGGTGGAGCTGTCGGGGGCGGTGATGCCGCCGGGCGCGGCACCGGGAGTGGCACCGAACGCGGCACCTGGTGCGGTACCAGGCGCGGCAGCCGGCGAGGACACGGCATCGGAGAAGCGGTCGTCATAGGGCCCCGTCCTCACGCCGTCACCCTGAGCTCGGCGAAGGGGCCATGATCCGAATCATGGCCCCTTCACCGCGCTCAAGGTGACTCCTGCTCGGCCCGCCGGGCCGCGCGTGCCGACCGGGCAGCCTGGGCGAGGGCGTCGCCCGCCGCTGTGCCGCAGGCCTCGCGGGCCGGCGCCACGAGCTGGCTCAACACCTGGGCTGCCGTGTCCGGCCGGGCATCCCTGAGCTGGCTGATAGCGGTGGTGAGCGCCCGGCGAAGCGGTGCCGGGATGGTAAGGCTGGACAACCGGTGTTCCAGGGCCTGGACGCGCCGGCGGTGCGAACGCTCGGCGGGCGGCGGCTCGAGGAGGAGGTCTTGCGCCACGCGCACGGTGAGCCACAGGGCGAAGATCCCTTCGCGGCGCGGACCGCGCGCCGTCTGCGGCAATACTTCCAGCAGCGCGGTGGCGGCGGGTTCCCACCCGCTCACGCGAGCGTCCTGGTGAGCGTGGTGAAGACCATGTCGGGCAGGATCTCGCGCATGCAGAGGTGATGGCCGAGCGGACATTCGGCGCTGCCGTGACTGCTGCACGGCCGGCAGCCGAGGTTCCGCTCGACGACGCTGGCGTGGCCGTTGTAGGGGAAAAACCCGAACTGGCGGACCGTGGGGCCGAAGAGCGCGACGACCGGCGTGCCGACGCCCGTGGCCATGTGCATGACGCCGGTATCGCCCGAGATGAGCGCCGCCGAGCGCTTGAGCACCGCACCGGTCTCTTGCAGGCTCAAGTCACCCGCCGCACTGGCCACCTGCACTCCGCCCTGCGCGGCCACCTCGGCGCCTACGGCGGAGTCCTCCGGCCCGCCCAGGGCGACGATGTCGGCGCCCGTATGGGCGATCTGGCGGATGAGCTTGATCCAGTGCTCTACCGGCCAGCGCTTCGTGGCGTGGGCGGCACCGGGCGCCACCGCCACCAGCGCCCGCTTGGTGCCGATGCCCGCCCGGGCGAGCCAGCCCGCCGCCTTCTCCTCCGCGGACGGATTCAGAAAGAACTCGAGCGGACCGCCGTCGGGCTCGACGCCGAGGTCCGCGGCCGCCTCGAAGTAGCGCTCCGGCACCGGGACGTGTTCGGTATACCGGTTGTGCTTGAACCTGATGAGCAGCTCGCGCGCGAGCCGGCGGTGCGAAAAGCCGGACCACGGGCCCCGCGCAAGCAGTCGGAGAGGCAGGGTTCTCGCCCCACCCTGCAGGTCGAGGAGGTGCGAGAACCGCACCCGCCGGATCAGCCCCGCCACGCGGCGCACCGTGTCCTGCGGCGTGATGCCGAAGGCCTCGGTCACGTTGGGGTTGTCGCTCACGAGCGGCACGTGCAGCCGCTTGGTCAGAACCGTCACCCGGGCGCCGGGCCACTTTGTGCGGATGGCCCGCAGGAGCGGCGTGGTGAGGAGGACGTCCCCGATCGAGCTGAACCGGACTACCAGAATGTCGGGGGAGAGGAGGGTATTGTACGTCACGGCGGAGAATGTACGCCGCCATGGGTAGTGAGGGAACGGTCGCCGCTGCCATCGCCCTCTCCTGTTCTCCGCCCTGTATATTCCCATCATGCCCCGCCCCAAGAGCATCCTCTGGGTGGACGACGAGGTCGAGAGCCTCACATCCCACGTCCTCTTTCTCGAGGAACAGGGCTTCGCCGTCGAAACCACCACCCACGGCGACGACGCCCTCGTCCTGCTGCAGCGCCAGCCGTACGGCGTGGTCCTGCTCGACGAGCAGATGCCGGGCCGCCGTGGTCTGGAGCTGTTCCGCGCCATTCGCGCCATCGATAACGGCATGCCCGTCGTGATGGTGACCAAGAGCGAAGAGACCGAGACGCTCAAGGATGCCATCGGCTCGGACATTTCCGACTACCTGATCAAGCCGGTCAATCCGCGCCAGATTCTCTCGGTCGTCACCCGTCTGCTCGACGGCGACCGGATCCGCCAGCAGCGGCTCTCGCGCGACTTCGCGACCCGGTTCCGGGAGCTCGAGGCGCGCCGGGCCGGCCCGCTCGCCTGGCGCGAATGGGTGGAGCTAGTGGCCGAGTTGGCCGAGTGGGAGGTGCGGCTGGGGCAGGCGGACGAGCCTGGGCTGCAGGACGCGCTCCGGACGCTGCAGGAGAGCCTGCGGCAGGACTTCGCCCGGTACCTTCAGCGCAACTACGCGAGCTGGCTGCACGACGGCGACAGCGACCGGCCGCCGCTCTCCGTCGATATCGGCGCCGAGTTCCTGCGGCCGGTGCTCGACATGCACCGGAAGGCGCTGCTGGTCGTAGTGGACTGCCTCCGGCTGGACCAGTGGGCGATGATCCGCCCGCTCATCAACGCCCGGTTCGACATCGAGACCGCCCATTATTTCTCCATCCTCCCGACGGCCACGCCCTTCGCGCGGAACGCGATCTTCAGCGGCCTGTTCCCGGCGGAGATCAAGGCGCGGTATCCCCAGTGGTGGTCCGACAGCGAGGAGTCGAGCCTAAACGCCCACGAGGCGGAGCTGCTCACCGAACAGCTCAAGGAGCTGACCGGCCGCCACATCCCCGTGCACTACGAGAAGGTGTTCACCGCCGCCGACGGTGAGGGGCTGCTCAAACGGCTACCGGCCCACCTCGCACAGGACGGGGTGACGGCGCTGGTCTTCAACTTCATCGACCAGCTCACCCACGGGCGGACCGAGAACTCGACGCTCTACGAGGTGGCCCGCGACACGCCGGCGCTCCGGAACCTCACCCGCACCTGGTTCGAGCGCTCGCCGCTCTGGGACGCCCTCCGCGAGGCCGAGCGGCGCGGCGTGCCGGTGCTGCTCACGACCGACCACGGCTCGATCCACTGCCACACCCCGGCCACCGTCTTCGCCAAGCGCGACACGACCTCCAACCTGCGCTACAAGTTCGGCGACGACCTCCGCGCCCAGGACGCCGACGCGGCGATCGTGGTCGACGACCTGCCGAGCTTCGGGCTTCCGGCGCGCGGGCCCGGCACGCGCCTCCTGCTCGCCACCGGCGACCGGTTTTTCGTCTATCCCACGAAGCTGCGCGAGTACCAGGCGCGCTACCGGGGCGCGTTCCTGCACGGGGGAGTCTCGCCGGAGGAGGTGATCCTGCCGATCGCCCTGCTCACGCCCCGGCACGGGTGAAGGTGCGCACCGAGCAGCGCCTGCTCCGGCTGGTCCTGCCGTACCGCCGGCTTCTGGGCTTCGGCCTGCTGACGACCTTTCTCGCTTCGCTGCTCGACGGCTTCACGCTCGTCATCCTCATTCCCGTGCTCAAGCATCTGTTCGGAACCGCCGGCGAGCTGCGGACGGGCTCGACCCAGCTCGAGACGTTCGTCGCCCGTTTCACCGAGCCGCTGGTGTCGGGCCTCTCGCCGGGGCAGGCGGCCGCGCGCCTGGTCGTGCTGCTGGTGGTGGGGCTCGTGCTCAAGAACGCGCTGAGCTACGCCTCCACCCAGATTACGGTCGGCGTGCAGGAAGGGCTGGTACGCGACCTCCGGACCCGCGTCTTCGACCACCTGCTGAGGCTCGACCTCGGCTACTTCCAGCGGACCCGCGCCGGGCAGCTCATCTCGGGCATCATCACCGAGGTGGACCAGACGAAGACGGTCGTCACCGCCTCGCTGATCTCGCTGTTCCAGAACCTGGTGGTGGTCACGACCACGCTCGTGGTCCTGAGCCAGATCTCGTTCCGCCTCACCCTGCTCACGCTGGCGTGCGTTCCGGCCATGGTGTTCCTGCTGCAGACGCTGCTCAAGCGGCTTCGGCGCCATGCCCGCGCCCGCGCCCGAGAGCGGGGCGAGGTGACGGCGACGATCACCGAACGGATCGGCGCGGTCAGGTTGATCCGCGCCTTCGGGGAGGAGGCCCGCGAGAGCGCCCGCTTCGCGTCCCAGGCGTCCCGCTACCGAAAGCAGGTCGTCCGGACCCAGCGGTTCTCGTCGCTGACGAGCCCGCTGACGGAGGTGTTCTCGGGCTTTCTCGTCATCCTGATCATCTGGGCGGGCAGCCGGCCGGCGCTCATCGGGCTCGCCACGCCGCTCGCGCCCGAGGTGATCATCGTCTTCCTCATGGCGGCGCTCAAGCTGACCTCCCCGCTCAAGACCATCGCGTCGTATCCGGCCGTCATGGCCGTGACCCTGGCGAGCGCGGAGCGGGTGTTCGAGATCCTCGACGAGCCGGGCACCGAGGCCGATCGCCCTGGGGAGGGCGAGGCGCGCTTCGATCGGGAGGTGGTCTTCCACAACGTCACCTTCCGTTACGGGGGCGGCGAACCCGTCCTGAGGGACGTCTCGTTCACGCTGCCCAAGGCCAAGGTGGTGGCGCTGGTCGGCCCGTCCGGCGCGGGCAAGTCGACGCTCGCCGACCTGTTGCCCCGGTTCCATGATCCGGTCGGCGGGCAGATCACGATGGACGGCGTGCCCCTGACCCGGCTCACCCGGCGCTCGTTGCGCGCGTGCATGGGCGTCGTCAGCCAGGACACCGTCCTGCTCAACGACACGGTGCACAGCAACATCGCCTACGGCTCGCCCAAGGCCACCCGGGTTCAGATCGAAGCCGCGGCCCGGGCGGCCAACGCCGACCAGTTCATCGCGCGGCTGCCGCACGGCTATGACACCGTCCTCGGCGAGCGCGGCACCCGGCTGTCCGGCGGGCAGCGGCAGCGGATCGCGATCGCGCGGGCGCTGCTCCGGGATCCACCGATCCTGATCCTGGACGAGGCCACGAGCGCCCTGGACACCGAATCGGAGCGGCTGGTGCAGCAGGCCATCGACCGGCTGATGGCCGAGCGGACGGTGCTCGTGATCGCGCACCGTCTGGCCACCGTGCGCGACGCCGATGAGATCGTCGTCCTGGAGGCGGGGCGGATCGTCGGGCGCGGGACGCACGACCAGCTGTTTCGGGCGGGCGGGCTCTACCGCCGGCTCTACGATCTGCAGTTCCGCGATCAGGAATCCGCGCTTCCCGCCGAGATCTGAGCGGGTTGTAATCGAGAGAGCACCCCTTACCTTCGTCTCGTGGCGACCCGCTCCGCCGTACCTCACGTCCTGCTCGTCGCTGCGTTCGACGATGCCCTCCACGCCCATGCCGGCCTCCGCCGCCGCGCGCTCGAGCGGCTGGGCTGCCGCGTGGCCACGTTCAACCTGATGGGCACCGGCGGCTGGCTGAGCCGGATCCGACGTGTCGGCCTGCACGACCGCCTGGCCCGGGCCATCGCGAGCACCACGCCGGCGCTCGTGCTCGTGCTCGAGGGCACGCAGGTCGACGCGGCCATGGTGGCCTCGCTCAGGCACGGTGGCGTGCCGGTCTGGGCCAACTGGTTCTCCGACGGGCGTCGCTCGGCTGACGACATCCGTCCGCTGGCCGCCGCCTACGACGCCGTCTTCGTGGCCGACTGCGCCACGGTGGAGGCCCTCGACGAGCTGGGCAACCCGCCGGTGCACTACCTGCCCGCCGGGTGCGACCCCTCGATCCACCGCCCGCTCCGTGCCCGGGACCGGTTTCGCGCCAACGTCGTGTTCGTCGGCACCGCGACGCCACATCGCGAGCGCCGGCTCGCCGAGCTGGTGGAATTCGGGGTCGCGGTGTGGGGGCCGGGCTGGCGACGGACCAAGCTGCGCGACTACTGCCGCGGCGAGCTGCTGGGCCACGAGGATTACATTCGCGCCTATGCCGGGGCGTCGGTGGCGGTCAACGTCGCGTTCGCCGAGGGTGACCAGGGGCAACGGGAGCCGGGCGCGAGCCGCCGGCTCTTCGAGCTTGCAGCGATCGGCGTGCCGCAGGTGGTGGAGGAGCATCCCGACGTCCACTTCCACTTTCGGGAAGGTTCCGAGATCCTCATCGCCCGCACGCCGCGCGATCTGCGCACGCTGACCTCGGAGGCACTGCACGACCGCGCCTGGGCCGAGCAGGTGGCCGCCGGCGGCCGGCAGCGGGCGCTGGGGGAGCACACCTACATGCACCGGCTCGCGGCGCTGTTGCAGGCGCTCTCCGGGCGGGCGCCGGCGCTGGCGGGCACCGGTGGTCGTGCTGCTCAGCCGTCCGTCATCCTGAGCCATGGGGATGCGTGAGAGAACGGTGGTGAGAGGTGAGACGTCCGCGTAAGCGGTGGGAGTGACTTACCGCCTATCGCTCGCCGTTGCCAGCACCTCCGGCGCCCCCTATGACCCTCAGCGTTCTGCAGGTGCTCCATCAGGGCGGTGGCGCCGGCTCGGTCACCTCGACGCTCCATCTCTCGCTCGGGCTCGCGCGCGCGGGCCTGGCCGTGCGGTTCGTCTGCCCGCCCGGGTCCGAGGTCGAGACGCTGGCGCGGGCCGGCGGGCTCGAAACCCTGCCGCTCGAGCTCCGGCCCGGTGAGCGGCGCGCGAACGCCGCGGCGCTCGCGGCGCTCATCCAGCGGCACCCGGTGGACGTCGTGAACTCGCAGAGCGCGCGCGACCGGCAGGCGCTCACCCGGCTCGTGCTCCAGCGGCGCCTGGCGATTCCGCTGGTCCTCACCCGTCGCCAGATGCCCCGCACGTTCTTCGTCGAGAATTGGCTCGCGAGCCGCGCGGCAGCTCGCGTCGTCGCGGTGAGCCGCGCCGTGGGGGATGCCCTCAAGCGGAAAGGCACTCCGCCGAAGAAGCTGCTCGTGATCCCGAACGGGCTCGTGACCGAGCGCGTGGATGTGCCGGTGAGCCCGGAAGCCGTCGCGACCTGGCGCGAGCGGATCGGATGGACGCCGGTGCAACGCACGGTCGGGATCGTCGCGCGGCGGAAAGATCAGCGCGTCGTCCTCGCGGCGCTCGAGCGGGTCCGGACGCCGGTGCGGCTCGTGCTGGTCGGGATCGACCCCGCCGACCCCATCGCGGCGTCGGCGCGCGAGGTCCGCCCTCCCCACAGCGCCGTGTGCCTGCCGTTCTCTCCCGACGTGCGGCCGCTGTACGAGCTGCTCGACCTGGTGTTGTTGCCCTCGCGCAGCGAAGGGTTGTCGCAGGGCCTGCTCGAGGCGATGGCGTTGGGCAAGCCCGTGATCGCGTCCGCCGCCGCGGGCAACCTGGACCTGGTGGCGCACGGTGGCGACGGACTGCTGGTGCCGCCGCTCGATCCGGCGGCGTGGGCCCGGGCCATCGATCGGCTGCTCGAGGACGACGACCTGGCACGTCGCGTGGGGGTGGCCGCCCGTCACACGGCGCGCAACACCTTTGCGCTCGAGCACACGATCGCGCGCACGGCGGCGCTCTATCGCGAGCTCACGATCGCCCGGGTTGCTCCCCCGCCGAGCCCCGGATGAGATTGCCTGACCCTCACGTCATGGTCGCCGGAGCGCACGCGTGGTCAAGGTGTCGGGCTTCACCATCGTCAGGAACGCGATCACGCTGGACTTCCCCGTGGAAGCCAGCATCCGTTCGTTGCTGCCCGTGTGTGACGAAGTAGTCGTGAACGTGGGCCGCTCGGCGGACGCGACGCTCGACCTCGTGCGCTCGATCGGAAGCCCCAAGATCCGCATCATCGAAACCGAGTGGGACATGTCGAAGCGCAACACCGTGCTCGGCGTCGAGACCCTGCGGACGATGCGGGCGTGCCTCCACCCGTGGGGCATGTACATCCAGGCCGACGAGGTCCTGCACGAGCGCGGCGCCGAGGCGCTCGCGGCGGCGATCCGCCAGCACGATGGCGATCCACGCGTCGAGGGACTGCTCGTGAGGTATCTTCATTTCTACGGGGGATTCGACACGGTCGCCACGCACCGGCGGTGGTACCGGCGCGAGGTGCGGGCGGTCCGGCTCGACCCCGCGCTCGACATTCGCCCGTACCAGGGCGCGCAGGGCTTTCGGGTCGGCCCCGGGCATCGGAAGATTCGCGCGCGCCTGACCGCTGCCGAGATGTTCCACTACGGGTGGGCGCGGCCCGCGCGGGCGCTCCGGGAAAAGCGGGAGCTGGGCAAGACGATGTATCCGTGGCGGGACGCCAGCGACCGGCAGCCGCTGCTCGCCTGGGTCCCCGGCCTGCAGCGGTTCCAGGGCTCGCATCCCGCGGTGGCGCGCGCCTGGATCGAGTCGCGCCGCGTGGACCCCGAACGGACCATCGCGCCGCGGCGGTTCCGGTTCCGCTTCCTCCGATACTACGCCTCAGGGGCGATCGAGCGGCTGACCGGGGTCCGGGTGTTCGAGTTCCGCAATTACAGGCTGGTCTGACGCGCCCGCCGGCTCATACGCCCGCCCGGCCAGGAGCAGCTCGAGGCGCCGCGCATAGGTATGATGTCGGAGGGAGTGCGCTCGCCCCGCGTCGGCGATCCGGCGCCGCTCGTCATGCTGGGCAAGGTAGTGCCGCGTCTGGTCGGCGGCGTCGGCCGCCGAGCGATACCAGGCGCAATGGCGGCCGCCGACGGCGAGCCACTCGATGTCCTGAACGTACGGTCCCAGGTAGAATCCGCCGCACCCCAGCACCTTCCACATGCGGTTGGAGGCGGACGCACGTTCGGCGTCCTGTTCCGGATGAGAGTTGGCCCCCAACGAAATGGCGGCGGCGCTGATCACCTGGCGCAGCCGCCGCCCGTGGACCGGCCCGCCGGCGACGGGCAGATCGTCGGGTACCCCTGCCCATCCCGGGCCGCGGACCTGCAGGTGACTGACCGCGGCTACGGCTCGCAGCACGGCATGGCGGTGGGCGTACTGCCCCGAGCCGACGAAGCTGGCGTCGCAACGGAACGCCGGGTCCACGGCGGATACCGGAAAGTCCCGCGTCGGGTCGACGGCTTGCGGCAGGAACTGCACGTGCGGAACGCCGGCGGCCCGATAGCGCTCCACCTGCCCGAGGTACGTGGTGTACATGCGCTCGGCCACGAGGGCGAGAGCGGGGGGCCTGGGCTGGAGATCGAAGTACCAGAAGGCCGCGCCGCGTCCCCGCAGGAGGGAACGGATCGTTCGCTCGCCGGCGAGGATCGCGTGGCGGGTCAGGAGCACGAAGTCGGGCTCGAACGCGTCGGCCAGGTACCGGATCGCCCTGGGGGCGAGCGGTCCGGCGCCGCGCGACCAGCCCACCACATTCACCAGCCGGCACGCGTGCCCCAACTCGCGCACGGCTCGCACGATCGAGGCTTCGGTCTTATGCGCCCCACCCGCTCCGAGCACGACCACTCGCATGCGCCAAGTATAACGAGCCGATGCGCGTCGCTCTCCTGACGTCGGCGAACGGCTGGCGCGGCTCGGGCGCGAGCTACGCGAAGCTCGCCCGCGGACTCCGCGACCGGGGGCACGTGGCCCACCTGGTGACAGCCGCGTCCAAGCTCACGGACCGACTCCGCGAGGAAGGGCTCGAGGTGACGCAGATCCCCGGGCGGAACACGGGACCGCGCGAAGTGTGGGCGCTCCGCCGGGCGCTCCGGTCGATCGGGGCCCAGGCCATCGTGGCCGACACCCCCCGCGACGTCCGGTTGTCGCGCTACGCCACGCTCCTGCACCGGGCGCGGATCGTCTACCGCTACAACCTCAACTACCGGCAGCCCCGCACCCACCTGATGGACCGGGTGTACGTGAGCGGGGTGTCGGCCTGTGTCTACCAGTCGCGCTACATCCAGAACGACGCCGTGAAGCACGCGGCCTGGATGTCGCGGATCCCCGCCTACCATGTCCCGAACGGCTACGACACCGCGCGCTACGCGCCGCGCCCCGACGCGGCGCGCGCCTTTCGCGAGCGCTACGGGATCGCGCCCTCGGCGCGGGTCGTGCTCAGCGCGGCCAAGCTGACGCGCAACAAGGGGCACGACATCGCCATCGCCGCGCTCAACCGGGCCCGGCACGGCGGGCTCGATCTCGTGTACGTGGTGTGCGGGGACGGCCAGCTCGAGGGCGAGCTGGTCTCCATCGCCCGGCGCTGCGGGCTGCCCTCGGTGTTCACCGGCCTGCTCGGGACCCGCGACATGATCGCCGCCTACAGCGCGGCGGATCTCGTCGTGCACCCGTCGCTGCAGGAAATCTTCCCGAACGCCGTGGGCGAGGCGATGGCGTGCGCCTGCCCGGTGATCGCCGCCGATGCCGGCGGGACCGGCGAGCTGCTGGGCCGCGACGGCACGACCGGCGTGCTCGTGCCGCCCGCTGACGTCGACGCGCTGGCCGGAGCGGTGGCCGCGGTGTTCGCCGAGTCGGGCCGGCTCCGCGCGCTCGGCGCTGCCGCGCGGCGGCGCATCGAGGAGCAGTTTCCGGTCTCGCGCATGGTCGACGGCTACGAGCGGGCCCTCGCGGAGGTGTTCGCCGGGGGTAGTTGAGGTCCGCGCCGCGGTCATTCCTGGGCTAGATTAGGGCATGGCCACCCACCTGCTGCTCACGTACGATTTTCCGCCGATTGGCGGAGGAATCGCACGCTGGATGGCGGAGCTCGCCAAGCGGTATCCGGCGGGCTCGCTGGTCGTCTCGACCGGCCAGCACGGCGAGGCGTCCGAGGTGGATGCGGGCTTCCCGAACCGGATCGATCGCCTGGCGATCCCGTCGCGCCGGCTCCGGACGATCCACGGCATCCTGCTCTGGTCGCGCCGCGTCGCGGTGCTGGCCCGGTCGATCGACGTCGAGTTCATCTGGTGCGGAAACATCAAGCCGGCCGCCTACCCGGCCAAATGGACGATGGAGCGCACCGGCACCCCGTTCGGGATTCTGCTCCACGGGGGCGACCTGCTGATCCTGCAGCACCAGGTGCACCAGTCCACGGTCAAGCGGAAGACGGCGGCGGCGCTCCTCGGCTCCGCGGCCGTGCTGGTGGCCAACAGCGACTGGACCCGCGACTGTTGCCTCACGCTCCTCAGCGAGCTCGACCTCGACGCGCCGCCCGACCTGGTGCGGGTCGTGCCGCTCGGGGCGGACCCCGAGCGCTTCCGGCCCGGCCTCGACACGCGCGACGTGCGGGCGCGCTACGATTTGGGCGCGGGCCGCTGGCTGCTCACCGTCGCGCGCCTCACCCGCCACAAAGGAATCGATACCGCGTTGCGGGCGCTGTCGGGCCTCCTCCCCCGGCATCCCGACCTCCGGTACGCGGTGGTGGGGGCCGGCGAGGAGCAGCACGCGCTCAAGGCCGAGGCGCAGGCGCTCGGGGTGACCGACCGGGTGCGCTTCCTCGCCGATGTGCCCGACCGCGATCTTCCCGCGCTCTACAACGTCGCGGAGATCTACCTCGGCGTCTCCCGGGTCATGGAGCAGCGGGTGGAAGGGTTCGGCATCTCGCTGGCGGAAGCGTCGGCGTGCGGCGTGCCGATCATCGCCGGCCGGAGCGGAGGCATTCCCGCCGCCGTGCGTGACGGCGAAACCGGGCTGCTCGTCGATGCCGATCGGATGGACGCCGTGGTCGAGGCCATCGAGAGGCTGCTCGCCGATGCCGCGCTGCGTGCGCGGTTGGGCGCGGCTGGCCGCCTGGCGGTCGAGCGCCACTACAACTGGGATCGCGTCACGGCGGACCTCGTGCGCATCGGCCGCGAGCTCGGGACGGCCGCCAGGCAGGTCAGCGGCTGATGGCCGCGATGCGTACCGCCGGGGCGGTCGAGGAGTACGATCGTCATTATCAGGAGTGGGTGGAGCGGCAGGGCCCGCGCGCCCTCGACCTGGACTGGCGGATGACGCACCTCCTTTGGCGGCATCGCGCGCTCCTGCGGCGGTATTCGCCCGAGGGGCGCCGCGTGCTCGACTTCGGGTGCATGGACGGCATCTTCACGCTCAAGCTTCAGGGGCTTGGAGGGGAAGCCGTTGGCTACGACATCTCCCCCGCGGCCATCGCGCAGGCCAAGCGGTTTCGGGGCCCGGCCGCGCGGCCGGTGTTCACGACGGTTCCGCCGGGGCCCGGGCAGTTCGACCGGATCTACTGCCAGGAGG
The DNA here is from genome assembly GCA_013812695.1 of Gemmatimonadales bacterium. Classification (GTDB taxonomy): domain Bacteria; phylum Gemmatimonadota; class Gemmatimonadetes; order Gemmatimonadales; family GWC2-71-9; genus CAVVWJ01. Next base: position 19,836 of record JACCSZ010000386.1, read on the forward strand.
TGCTCGAGCACGTCGTCGATGATGTCGGGCTGGTCGGCGAGCTGGTGAGCTATCTCGCGTCGGGTGGATCGGTGGTGGGCACGACGCCGGTGGGTGAGAACTTCTGGGACCCGGACCACAAGCGGTCCTACGACGAGGCGCTGCTCAAGCGTGCCCTGGCCCCGTGGGGCCGAGTGCGGCTGCACCGCTACTACCGCAGCCCGCTCCGCAACTTCGTACCGGTCCGGCAGCGCGGGGCCGCGGTGTTCATCTTCGAGGTTACGCCGCCGTCTCCTCCGGGCGCACGCTGATCGCGTCGGTCGGGCAGTTGAGCACGTAGGCGCCCTGCACGGGCGACCAGGTCTGCACCGGCGTCATCACCTCCGCTTTTCCGCGCGCGTCGAGCCGGAAGACCTTGGGCGCCTGGACCACGCAGGTGCCGCATCCCACGCAGCGTCCTTCGTCGATCAGCACGCGCAGGCGGCGCGTCGGATGCATCCCGCGCGCGATCGCGTGGAGCTGCCCGTCGAGCTGGTCGAGCGTCTGGGCCGTCGCCCGGTACCCGGCGTCGATGAGCTCGGGCGTCTTGTCGAACTCGAACATCGAGATGTGCTCGACCTTGGGCTGGATCAGGACCAGCGGCGGTCCGTTCCAATCACGGAGCTGCCCCTCGATCTGCGTCTGCATGACGATCTCGAGTCCGCGGATGTAGGTGGCCGCGAATCCCTCGGTCTCGTGGGCATGCCGGCGGATGCTGGTCGCGGCGACGTTGACGGCGACGATCGGGCCCGATCCCAGCGAGGCCGCGAGCCGCACCGGCAGATTCTCGACGACGGCGCCGTCCACGTACGCGCGCCCGCCGATCACCCGGGGCGGAAAGATCCCGGGGAGCGCGCACGAGGCGGCCACGGCGTCAGCCACGCGCGCGTCGAGCAGGCCCGGCAGGCCCCACATCACCTGCATGCCCGAATTGAGATCGGTGGTATTGACCAGGAGCCGGCGCTTGAGACTGCGGAAGGTGACATCCCCCACGAGGCTCGCGACCAGCAGTTCGAGTGGCTCACGGCGGTAGAGCGCCGGCGCCATCAGCCGCCGGAAGGCCACGTCGGCCCGGGCCACCTGGAAGACGTCACGCCGCCGGACCTGCAGCGCGCGCGCTTCCATCTGCTGCGGCGTCGCCTCCGCGGCCCAGGCCGCCCCGATCAGGGACCCGATGCTCGACCCCACCACCAGGCTCGGCACGAGGCCGCGCTCCTCGAGCGCGCGGAACACGCCGATGTGGGCGAGCCCCTTGAGGCCGCCGCCACTGAGTACGAGGGTGAAGGGTCGGTCCGGGGTCACTCGCTTGCCCGGGTAGAGGTGGCTTGCGTAACCTTCCCGCCGGGGAATTTGCAAGAATCATGCGCCGCTCGCCCTCGGGATCAACGGTGCAACGGTGTGCGCGGTACCACCCCGCTGGATTACCCCCCGCAGGGGACAACGATGGCTCCAAGCCTGCTGCAGCAGCGCCTGCGCCGCGACCGGATCGGCCTGTTCGGCCTGGCACTCGTAGTGCTGGTCATCGCGGCGGCCGTCCTGGCCCCAGGGCTCGCGCCGTCGGACCCGCTCAGGGGTGACTTGCGGCACGCGGCGGTCTTCGTCGTCATCGGCGTGGTCGGCTGGGCCGGGATTTCTCGACTGGTGCGGATCCAGGTTCTGGTGCTCAAGCGGGCGGAGTTCGTGGTGGCCGCGCGGGGGGTCGGCGCGCTCGAGCGCCGTGTCCTCCCGCGACACCTGCGGCCCGTGTTCGGACGCAAGTCATCAGCGCGGCCACCCTCCGTATCGCCGGCTCGATCAGGGCGGAGGCCCAGGCTCCACGATGTCCGCTGAGCCGGCCTCGCTGCCGCAGCCGCCCGCCGTGGACGCCGGGACGTTCGACGTGGCCTCGCTTCGGCGCGCGGAGTTCCCGTGGGCCGACGAGACCACCTACCTCAACCACGCCAGCATCGGTCCGATACCTGAGCGCACGCGGCTCGCGCTCGACGCGTTCAACCGGCGGCGCGCCACTCCATTTCGCCTCCCCGACCGCGACCTCTTCGGCACGTTGGCCGACTCGCGGCGGCTGATCGCCGAGCTCCTCTCGGCGACACCCGCCGAGATCGCGCTCACCGTGAACACGAGCTTCGGGCTCGGCATCGCCGCGCGAGCGCTCCCGCTCCGTTCGGGCGACGTGGTGCTGGTGAGCGACCGCGAGTTCCCGGCCAACGTTTACCCGTGGATTCGCCTGCGCGAGAAAGGGGTGGACGTCGAACTGGTGCCGACCACCGACGCTGGGTGGCCGGACGAGCCACGGATCATGGAACGGCTCGCGGACCCGCGGGTTCGTGCGCTGGCGGTGTCGCTGGTGCAGTTCAGCAATGGCTACCGGGTCGATCTCGGTGCGCTCAGCGCTGCCACGCGGCAGAGCGGCGCGTTTCTGATCGTCGACGCGATTCAGGGCGTCGGCCAGACGCCGGTGGATCTCCGGCGGACGCCCGTGGACATCCTGGCCTGTGGAGGGCAGAAGTGGCTGCTCTCGCCCTGGGGGTCGGGATTCGTCTACGTGCGTCGGGAGCTGATCCCGGCCTTGCGTCCGCCGGTCACCGGATGGATGGCGTTCGAGGGGACGGACGACCTGACCCGGCTGACGACCTACGACGACACCCTCCGGCTCGACGCGAGGCGCTTCGAGCTGATGACCTTGCCGTACCAGGACTTCGCGGGGATGAACGCGTCCCTCGGCCTGGTGCTGGAGTTGGGGGTCGACCGGATTCAGGCGCACCTCCGCCGCCTGCACGTGCCGGTGCTGGCGTGGGCCGAGCGCACGGGCGCTCGGCTCGCCTCACCGCTCGGCGCGCGCGGATCGGGCATTCTCTGCCTGGTCCCCGGCGAAGTCGGTGAGGCCTTCCGGCGCCTCAAGGCCGCGCGCGTCATCTGCAGTCTGCGCGAGGGTGCGATCCGCCTGAGTCCGCACGCGTACAACACCGTCGAGGAGCTGGAGCGGGTCGTGACGGTGCTGGACGGGCGCGCATAGCGGGCTCCGCTCGGGATGACACCGCCTGGTCACCATCCACTACCACCCCGAACCTGACCGGACTTCCGATGCCACCCTCGTTCCCCGACATGCTCACCGCCGGCTACGGATTCACCGACCCCGCCGTCATTCTGGGTTCCGCCATCGAGCGCGGCGGCACGGTGCATCAGGAGCCCAAGGTCAAGGTTCCGCTGGCGATGATGAATCGGCACGGCCTCATCGCTGGCGCGACGGGAACCGGCAAGACCCGGACGCTGCAGCTCCTCAGCGAGCAGCTCTCGGCGCAGGGCGTGCCGGTGTTCGCGGCCGACATCAAGGGCGACCTGAGCGGCCTCGCCGTCCCGGGCGAATCGACCGAGCGGGTCAACGCCCGGGCGTCGGATGTCGGCTGGAGCTGGAAAGGGGCAGGGGTGCCCGTCGAGTTCGTGAGCCTGACCGGGAAGCTGGGCGTGCAACTCCGCGCGACGGTGAGTTCGTTCGGCCCGCTGCTCCTGGCCAAGACGCTCTCGCTCAACGAAACCCAGAGCGGCGTGCTCACGATGGCCTTCAAGTACTGCGACGACAGCCGGCTTCCGCTGCTCGACCTGCCGGACCTGCGCGCCGTGCTCCAGTACCTCGCCTCGGACGAGGGCAAGCCGGCGCTGGCGCAGTACGGCGGCATGTCGGGCGCGACGGTGGGCGTGCTGCTCCGGCGCATGCTCGAGCTCGAGTCGCAGGGCGCGGGCCAGTTCTTCGGCGAACCGGAGTTCGACGTGCAGGACCTGATGCAGGTGACCTCGGACGGCCGCGGCATCGTGACCTGCCTCGAGCTGGGCGACGTACAGGACCGGCCGCTGCTCTGGTCCACCTTCATGATGTGGCTGCTGGCCGAGCTGTATCACAACCTTCCCGAGGCTGGCGACCTCCCGAAGCCGAAACTGGTCTTCTTCTTCGACGAGGCACACCTGCTGTTCCGGGACGCCTCGAAGGCATTCCTCGACCAGGTGCAGCAGGTGGTGCGGCTGATCCGCTCCAAGGGCGTCGGCGTGTATTTCGTGACCCAGACACCCAAGGACGTGCCGGCCGACGTGCTCGCGCAGTTGAGCAACCGGGTGCAGCACGCGCTTCGCGCGCACACGCCCAATGACGATACTGCGCTCCGCGCGACCGTCCGGACGTTTCCAAAGACCAGCTTCTACGATCTCGAGGAGACCCTCACCGCGCTCGGCATCGGCGAGGCGGCCGTGACGGTGCTCGACGCCCGGGGCGCGCCGACGCCCGTCGTCGCCACGCGGCTGATTCCGCCGGGCTCCCGCATGGCACCGCTGACACCCGACGAGCTGCAGGCCGACATCAGGCAGTCCGCGCTCGTCGCCGAGTACGGCGAGGCTGTGGACCGCGAGAGCGCGCGCGAGATGCTGGCGGCCCGCATGACCCGCACGCAACCACTTCCCCCGGCGTCGGCGCCGGCTGAGCCCGCCCCAGCCGCGCCGCCGGCCGGCGCGGGGCGTGCGGCGAAGACCGTCGCCCGGGTGGCGAGTGGCGCGCTGGTCGGCGCCCTCTCCTCGACCATCGGCCGGACGGTCGGACGCGAGATCATCCGCGGCGTCTTCGGCCTGCTGGGCGTCAAGCCGCCGCGCAGCACCACGCGCCGCTCCCGCTGGTAAGGCGCGCGCGGACCACGGTGCTGGAGATCCGCCGCT
>JACCSZ010000049.1 GCA_013812695.1 Gemmatimonadales bacterium
CCATGAACCGGCCGCCCGCTGGCCCGGTCTCACGAAAGGTGGGGATGACGAAGCCGGCCATCAAAAACGCCACGCCGACCCACAAGCTGCCCCCCAGGATGTGAAGCAGGCGAAGGACCAGGGTGACGATGGTGTCGTTCATGCGTGCGCCTCCACGTTGCCATGGCCTCCGAGCCGCCCTCAGACCAGGTAGTTCGCCGACGGATTCGCCAGCTGGAGAATCTCCCGATCGATCCGGAACGGCTCGATGTTCCGCTCGGTCCGCCCATCGATCGCCAGGTCCGACAAGATCCTCCCGATCAGCGATGCGAATTTGTACCCGTGCCCGCCGCCGATGCCGACGGCCACGTTGGGGTGGTCGGGCAGCGTATCGAGCACGAAGTCGCGGTCGGGGGTCAGCGTGTACAGGCAGGTCTTGGTGTAGATGATGGGACCGAGCGCCTTGGGGATGTAGGTCTCCAGAAACTTCACGACGCGCGCGAGCGCCGCCTGGTCCGGCTCGAAGTTGCGTGATTCGGCGGTCGTCTCCTGCCCGCCCGCATCCTGTCCCACCTTGGGCCCCGCCTCACCAAACGCCGGGAAGCCGTAGAAGCACGGATCGTCCATCCAGATCCAGATCGGGAACCGGTCCGGCTGGAACTCCGGCTGATGCGGCGTGGCGAAGTAGGTGACCTGCTCCTTGGTGACGCGAAGGGGCAGGTGCAGGCCGAAGTGCGTGAGCGCGTCGTTGGACCAGGCACCCGCGGCGATGACCAACCTCCGGCAGCGGTAGGTGACGCCGCCCGCCGTGACTTCCACTTCACCGCCGGCCGGCCGGAGCCGTTCCACCGGCGCCTGGTCGCGGAGCGTGGCCCCATGGGCCCGGGCCATGCGCACGTGCGCGGCATTCCCACGCGCCGCCATGGCGATGCCGCTCTCTGGCTGGTAAAGGCCGTGGATGTCCTCGGTGACGGTGAGCTGCGGCCACCGGCGGCGGATCTCCGAGGCGTCCAGATGCTCGTACGGCACCCCCGCCGCGTCCATGCTGCCGCTGTAGTTCACGAGCGGGATCGCGCTGTCGCGCTTCGCGAAGTCGAGCCCGCCGGTCTTGAGCACCAGGGGCTCGCCCGCGTCGCGCTCCACCTCGTGCCACGCGCGGTAGGCGTGCCGGGCGAGCTCGACGTAGTCGGGCGTGTGGTACGAGAGCCGGATGATCCGCGAATGGTCCTGCGACTCGCCCCGGACGTGCGCGATCTCGAACTGCTCGAGTCCCAGCACTTCCGCGCCGGCCCGGCGGGAGAGCCAGTACGCCGCGGCGCTGCCCCACCCGCCCAGACCGAGGACGATGTACTCGTAGTCGCGCTTCACTGAGCGCCGCCGTCGGGCGTCTGGCCCAGACGCTCGCCGATGTAGCGGCGGATATCGAGGCTCCAGCTCTCCATGGGCGCGTAGAAGCCGGAGCGGAAGACCCGGGACGACATGCCGCGCTGCACCGATTCGCAGATGGCCCAGTTCTGCCGGTTGACCACCTCCCAGAACTCCACGGCGTCCGAAGGATCGAACCCCGGCTTCGCCATCTCGGCGGGGTCGAACAGAAACTCCGTGACGCTCGTGGTGCGATCGGTGCCATGCGGCAGCACGTAGAACGCCGCCACGTGCTCGGCACTCAGGCTCACCAAGAGGTTGGGATAGATCAGCTCGCCCTTGTGCCGGATGCGCTCGTCGTCGTCGAGCCCGTCGAACGGCGGCCTGCTGGTGGTGCCGCTCTCGGTGAAGGTCCAGGCCCCCTCGCGGTGGGGGATGCCACGCTCCCAGTCGAGGTCCGAGCCGCCCCGCTGCCTGAACGCCGGCACCAGCCGGCACAACTCGGGATGGACCGGTCCGCAGTGATAGCACTCGTTGTAATTCTCGAGCATCACCTTCCAGTTGGGCCGCGGTGCCGGCAGACGTTGTAGTGCGCGGCGAGAGTGCCATCGCGGGTCCGGACGACGAGGATGCTCTCACCCGCCACGTCCTTTACCACGTAGTCACCCGATGCGGCCACCTCCTCCTCGCGCCCCACGCAGATCCACTCGCGGCAGAAGATCCGCTCTTTCTCACGCTCGAAGATCTCCGGCGACAGGTAGTACTCGCGCGCGAGTCCGCTCCAGCCCCCCGCCCGACGGGGTGTCCACGCTCATCCCGGTTCCTCCCCGCCCTCGGGGCCGTAGAAGAACACCCACACCGCCAGGTCGTCGCTGAACTCCTCGAACCGGTGCACCACGCCCGCCGGCACGAACAGGACGTCGCCCGACGCGAACGGGTGGCGCGCATCCCCGTTCCGGAAGTGGCCGCGTCCCGCCACCACAACGTACGCCTCGTCCCGCGTGTGGGGCGACTGCGGATCGTGGCCGCGCGGGGCGTAGAGCTCGATGCTCAGCGTACCGTGAGTGAAGAGTTCCACGAACCGCTCGCCGTTGGGACCGGGGAGCTGGGCGAGGGCTGCCGGGACGGTCAGGTGATGCTCGGACATGGCGGAGGGCCTCGATGTGCTGTCATCCTGAGCGGAGCGAAGGAGGCATGACCAGGGGTATGTCTCCTTCGCTCCGCTCAGGATGACACGGGTTCGGGCGACGCTGACGCGGCTTCTCACCTACCCCCGCAGGTCCCGAACGATCTCCCGGGCCGCGTTGTAGCCGCACGCGCCCATGACCCCGCCGCCCGGGTGCGTGGCCGCGCCGCACATGTAGAGTCCTCGGACCGGCGTCCGATAGTCCGCGTAACCCGGCACCGGGCGCATGAACGAGAGGCTGCTGAGCGACATCGCGCCCTGCATGATGTTGCCGCCGGTCAGGCCGAAGCGCTGCTCGAGGTCCACCGGCGACAGGATCTGGCGCGCGATCACCGACC
>JACCSZ010000405.1 GCA_013812695.1 Gemmatimonadales bacterium
GCGGGTCTATACGATATTGTCACCCGCCGGATACCCAACTGGCTCACGTTGTGCATTCTGCTGACGGCCATCGTTTTTCGAGCCCTCGAAGGATTCGCCGCGCTGGGCTCCGGGCTCGCGGCGGCGATGTGCGGCCTGGCTCTTGCCCTCGCGCTCTTCAAGCTCGGAGCGTTGGGAGGCGGCGACGGGAAATTGCTGATCGGGGTCTCGGCCTTTCTCGGCCTCGAGCGGCTGCAAGGCGGGCTTCTCACGATCGGTGTGCTCGGCGGTCTGCTCGGAGTCCTCGAGGCCGCGCGCCGGGGAGTGATCCTTCCGGCGATCTATAACGCAGGGAACATGCTGCGGCGCTGGTTCACGCTGGGCAAGACCGGCGAGCGCCGTACACTCGACTCGCCGGGCGCCATCGCGGTTCCCTACGGGGTGGCGATTTCCGCCGGCGCGATTCTCTGGTGGTTGTGGGGAGGTTCGGTACCATGAGGCAGCTGCAACAATCGCCGAGGCATCGGCGCGGGCAGGCGCTGGTCGAGTTCGCGCTCGTCATGCCACTGCTCCTGTTGTTCCTTGTCGGAATCATCGAGTTCGGTCGGGGCTGGAACAGCCACCAGGTCATCACCGACGCCGCCCGCGAGGCGGCGCGCAAGTGCGTCATCGCCGACTCGAAGGTCACCCAGGACACCGTGGTCAATGTGGCCAAGAGTGCCATGGCTGCTGCCGGCATCAACACCGCGCCGGCGTCCGTCAGTGTTACGGGGTTTGCGCGCCCGAACCCCACTGGGTTGCCATGCACCGTCGCGATCCAGCTCCCCTACACCTTTACCTTCCTCGGCCCGATGATGAGTTGGACTACCGGACAGCGTTCCATCACGTTGACGAGTTCGTTCAGCATGCGGAACGAGTGAAGTAGCATACATGGCGAGACGATCACGGCCCGTGCTTCTGCTTCTGCTGGCCCTGCTGTCGGGCGGCGTTGCCGCCGTAGTGGCCTTGCGGTACCTCCGCCAGCAAGCCTCCCCGCTGATGGCCGCGGAGCGCCCGAACGCGCAGATCGTAGTCGCCGCCCGCCCGATGGCGCTAGGGTCCGTCGTGGGCGAACGCGACGTCAAGCTGGTGGAGTGGTCCGGGGGAGCCATGCCGGGCGGCTTCATCGGCACCTTGCAGGAGGTCGTCGGGCGTGGACTGATCGTGCCCGTCGAGGAGAATGAGCCGGTGCTCGCCGGCAAGCTCGCCGCGCAGGGTGCCGGCGGGGGCCTCCCGGTCATTATTGACCAGGGCATGCGCGCCTTCAGCATCGCCGTGGATCAGGTCATTGGCGTCTCGGGCTTCGTCGGTCCCAACACCAGGGTGGACGTCTTGCTGTCCCTGGTGCAGTCGCCCACGCTGCGTGAGCCGACCACCAAAGTGATCATGCAGAATCTCAAGATTCTCGCCGCCGGCGCATCCATTCAGCAGGATAAGGAAGGAAAGCCTCTTGAAGTGCCGGTCGTGACGCTGCTCGTGACGCCTGAACAGGCCGAAACGCTCGGTCTGGCCACCGGTCAGGGCCGTATCCAGCTCGCCCTGCGGCACACCCTCGACACGCTCAACGTTCGGACGACGGGCGCGCCAGTCAGCAGCCTCATGGGCACACCTCGGCGCGCGCCAGGGCGGAAGACCGTCGCTCGGAGTGCCGAGCCCGAGCCGACCTCAACCACGGTAGAGGTCTACCGCGGTGGCCAGCGCACACTCCAGAAGTTCGGGCCGTGACGCCTCGACTCAACTCTCAGCCTTCGGGAGCTCCGTGATCCTCGGTCGCCTGGTCTGGGCACTCCGTTTCTCCGTCGCCAGGTCGCGGACGTTCCGCGGCCCGTTGGCCGTCCTGATCCTGGGTGTCGCCACCCCTGGCTTCGCCCAGCGGGTGATCACCCAGCCTTCCAACGTCGTGTCGGTGTCGAAAGGGGCCTCGGCGCTGCTGGTCAACGCGACGCCGATTCAGCGCTTCTCGGTGGGCGAGCCGACCATCGCAGAAGCGACCGTGATCTCCCCGACCGAGGTGCTGATCAACGGCAAGGGGCTCGGCACCACCACCCTGTTCATCTGGGACAGCCCCTCCCAGGTGAAGGTCTACTCTGTCGAGGTCACGGCGGACGCCCCGGCCCTGCAGCGCTACCTGCGCGGCGCCATGCCCGACGAACAGATCACGGTGTCCTCCAGCGGCAACTCGGTGACGCTGTCGGGATCCGTCAAGGACGCCAACTCGGTCGCCCGCGCCGTGGAGATCGCCAAGGGCTCCGGGGCCGCGGTGATCGACAATCTCGTGGCACCTGCCGCGGTTCAGGTGATGCTGCAGGTCCGCTTCGCCGAGATCAACCGCACCGCCCTGAAGGCCTTCTCGGCCAGATACCTCCTCAGAAACCCTCAAGACCTGAGCGGCACCGGCGCCGATTACAGCGGGGGGGTGGCCGGGTCGGACGGAACCATCAACTTTCTGATGGCAAACCCCGGTGCCTCGATCAACGCCGCCATCAGGTATCTGCAGACCAAAGGCGATTTTCGCAGCCTGGCCGAGCCCAATCTGATGACGCTGCCCGGGAGGGAGGCGACGTTCCTGGCCGGCGGCCGGTTCCCGTTTCCAACGCTCCAGACCGTGACCAGTGGTTCCGCGGCCGGCGCAGTCACGATCACATTCGAGGAGTTCGGCGTTCGACTAAAGTTCACGCCGACCATCACCAGGAGCGGCGCCATCCGGCTCAAGCTCGAGCCCGAAGTGTCATCGCTCGACTTCGCGAACGGATTGGTGATCTCCGGGTTCTCGCTCCCGACCATTCTCACTCGCCGGGCCTCGACCGAGGTCGAGATGCGCGAGGGTCAGTATCTGGCCATCGCCGGTCTGCTCGACAACACCAGCACCGACAACGTGTCGAAGATCCCGATCCTGGGCGACATCCCGATCCTTGGTCAACTGTTTCGCTCGAAGGATCTGCAACAGCGGCGGACCGAGCTGCTGGTCCTCATCAGTCCGAGACTGGTAACGGCGGATGACGTGCCGACACCGGTGCCTACCGGTGAGCCCAAGACGTGGGACTGGCTGGGTCCCTTGAAGCAGTCGCCGGCAGTCCCGCCGACGAATCCCTTGCAGCCGGCAAGCCCGGCGAAGTCGGCACAGTAGGAGAGCGGAGGAGTCTATGCGCAGGATTGGAGGGTCGGAGCGGGGCGCGACTATCGTCATGGTGGCGGTCAGCATGGCCGCTGTGCTGGGCGTGGGAGCGCTCGCGGTGGATATGGGCATGCTGCTGAAGAC
>JACCSZ010000411.1 GCA_013812695.1 Gemmatimonadales bacterium
ATGGTTGTCGTGCGCGAGATCGTGCGCGCGAGCGGCGGCTCGGCATGGATGGGTACGGCGGGTAGCGCCAACGCATCGTCGACGGCAAGCGGCGATGAAGCCAACGACGGAAGCGTGCGGGTGGGCAGGGTGGACATCGGCACTCTTTCGGAAGCCAGGGCGCGGTCGGGGCAGGGCTAGGCCGGAATTACGGGCGGCGCCTGGAGCCTGTCAAGTGCGGCCTAAGACATTGCGGGCAAGTGCTTTACTTCGTTAGCGGAAGCCGACCTGCCGCGGCAGGCAGGCTGCCGAAATGACGTTCGAAAGTGGATCTCCGCTGAGTGCAGGGAGATAGGGCACCCCCACCCGATCCTTGGCTTCGCTCAGGATGAGGGGCTCAGCCATCGCTACGACATCTTACTGACACGCCTGCGGCCGGCTCTCATCGCTGAAGCTCCAGGTCTTTAGATCTGCCGCTGCAACCACAATCACATCAACTGGTTGTGTTAGTGCCTGAGTCGACACACACCCCGGGCCCGGCATGGTCTCGACGACCTCAACAGCCAAACCGGCCCCGGACCTCGTGACCCGCTCGACGGCAATCGAGTGCCCCCCTGTCGCTCGCTGCCCGGACGCTACCGCGATAACCACGTCCCGGCTGAAGTCCACGGATGGCCGCTCACCGCCTCCCAAGCCTGCCCAGAAGCTCGCGTAGGCGACCTCATCCCTGATCACCAGCCGCGTCGCGGTGGTGATGCCGCTGGAGCTCCATTGGCCGATCCGGCGGATCTGCAACGCCTGGCCTCCGTATGGCGGGTACGCGCTGGTCGCGGGGGTCGGCAGCGGGGCCGCTTCGATCTCTGGCGCCGGGCCTGCCTTGGGTGACGGGGAACTCACGGGGGTTGGGTCGCTGAGTTGAGGACCGGGATCCCCGGATGCCGTGGCGGGCGGCGGAGAATCCGAGGTGAGCAAGCGCCCCGACCCGCACCCCGCAGCCGTGCCAACCAGCAGGGCCATAAGCGTTTGGCGTAGCATCGCAGCCTCCCTGATGGTCTGGCCGTCACCGGTGAGATATAGGGGAAGATACTGTCGGTCATCGACTCCGGCGTTGCCTCGAAGTCGCCGAGGCGAGTGATGTTCTGCACATATGACCAAGGTCACAGCGGGCTGAGGTCAAGATGACTACTGTCGCTGTTCCGCGATGGGGGTTACGCGGAATCGGCAACCAACACCATTCATTTGCCGCTCACACAGCGAGGAAAAACATGAGCAAGCTCAGAGGATTCCGTGCAGCTATGCTGACCGGCGGAGCCGTGGTGCTGACGGCCGCCTGCAATGAGAGCCGGGATACCGGCACGGTTACGTCGAAGACCGACGGGGGGACTTCCAGCGCGCCCGCGGCGGAGGCGGTTGAGGAACGCGACGCGGCGCTGGTACGCGTCGTCAACGCCGTGCCGGGCGGCCAACCGGTCAACATCTGGGCCGGCGACAGTGCGGCATTTCGGAGCGTGGCTTACAAGAAGGCGACGGCGTACCGTGAGATTCCCGACAACATGTTCAACTTCCAGATCAAGGCCAGCGCGGGCGGCGAGGCCCTGGCGGAGAATCGGGAGAATCTGAAGGACGGCGGGCACTACACCATCGTTGCGCTTCCCGATCAGGGCGGCGCCGACAAGCGGAACCTGCGCGTGCTGGACGACGAGCAGAAGCCGATGGCGGCGGACAAGGCTCGCGTTCGCTTCATCAACGGCGTGCCCAGCGACGTCGACGTGGACGTCTTCCTCCGCGGCCGCGAGGACGCGCTGTTCGACGGGGTCAACTTCAAGAGCGAGGCGGGCTGGAACGACGTCGACCCGGCGTCCGGCACGCTTCAGGTGCGTCCCGACAACAAGAACACCGTGCTGGCCACGCTCGGGAACGTGAAGCTCGAGGGCGGGAAGAGCTACACCTTCGTGCTCAGCGGCGCGCCCGGGAAATACGAGCTGATCAGGATCGAGGATACGGTCGCCGAGGATCCGAGCAGCTAATTCCCACGTCACCCTGAGCCAGGGCTCAGGGTGACGGGCTCGCTCGCTATTGCTTACACGTTCCTTCCGGATCCGGTTTCGGCTTGTCCACAAGCACGCGGTGATCCAGATCGGCCACGGACCGGGCCACGCCCTCGATCAGCCCGGCCACCCTCGCCATCTTGTCGTAGTCTTCGTACGCGATTTCATCCGTCAACTGGTGATAGTCGAGATGTCCGCCCGTCGTGAAGAA
>JACCSZ010000422.1 GCA_013812695.1 Gemmatimonadales bacterium
TGGTGATCGAGGGCGAATCGGGACTGCACGCGCGGCCCGCAGCGGCGGTGGCGGCGGCGGCGCGCCGCTTCACCTCGGAAGTGCGGCTGGTGAAGGGGGATCGCGAGGCGAACGCGCGGAGCGTCGTGTCCATCATGACGCTCGAGGTGTCCGGCGGCGACACGGTGACCATCGTCGCGCGGGGCGAAGATGCTGGGGCCGCGGTGGCGGCCATCGTCCAGAGCCTGACGCCGGGACTCGGCGCAGGGCAGCGCGGTGGTGCGGGGAGCGCGGCCGCGGCCCCCTCCCCGGCGCGAGCGGGCGGAGCCCCGCCCATGACTACGGGCGACGGGTCCTTCAAAGGCGTGCCGGCCTCGCCGGGCGTCGCTATCGGCCGGGTGTTCCAGCTCCGCAACGACGACGATGTGCCGGAGGAGCGTGCCCTGGATCCGAGCCACGAGCGCCGCGCACTCGACGCGGCGCTCGCCACCGCGCGTCTCCAGCTCGCGGCGTTACGGGCGCGGCTCGCGGCGGAGGCGGACGCCGACCGGGCTGCGATCTTTGCGGCGCACCAGGAACTGCTCGAGGATCCCGAACTGCTCGACGCCGCCGCGGAGGAGATGCGGGACGGGGCGACGGCCGCGTATGCGTGGCGGCAGGCCTACCTGCGGCAGGTGGACCGACTGCTCGCACTCCAGAACGAGCTACTCGCCGGCCGCGCCGCCGACCTGCGCGACGTGGGCCGCCGCGTGCTCCATCTGCTCGTGGGCCGGGACGGCGAGTCCGACGACGTCCCGCCGGCCTCGATCGTCGTGGCCGAAGATCTCGCGCCGTCCGACGCCGCGTCGCTGGACCGCACACGAGTGCTCGGCTTCTGCACGACGATGGGCAGCGCGACGTCGCACGTGGCCATCCTCGCGCGCGGGCTCGGCATTCCCGCCGTCGCCGGGATCGACCCGCGCGTGCTCGAGGTTCCGTCCGGGACCCGGGTCGTCCTCGACGGCGACGCGGGCACGCTGCAGCCCGAGCCGTCGGCGGCCCAGGAAGCGGAGATCGTGAGGCGGCAGGAAGCCGCCGAGCGCCGGCGTGCGGTGGAGCTCGCGGCCGCCGCGGAGCCGGCCGTCACTCGAGACGGGCATCGGGTGGAGGTCGTCGCGAACATCGGCGATGTGGATGAGGCGCGCCGAGTGGCCGAGGTGGGCGGGGAAGGGGTCGGGCTGTTGCGGACGGAATTCCTGTTCCTGGAGCGCCGCACCGCGCCGACCGAGGAGGAGCAGGCGGCGGTGTACGAGGCGATCGCCCGGGCCCTCGGGCCAGAGCGCATCCTCGTCATCCGCACGCTCGACGTGGGCGGCGACAAGCCGCTGCCGTACCTGCCGATGGCGGCCGAAGCGAATCCGTTCCTCGGCGAGCGCGGCATCCGGCTGCTGCTCAACCGGCCGGAGATCCTGGCCAGCCAGGTGCGTGCCATCCTGCGAGCGTCCCGCGCCGGCAAGGTCGCGATCATGTTCCCGATGATCTCGACGATCGCGGAGTGGCGCGCGGCGCGCGAGGTGGTAGAGCGCGAGCGCATCGCGCTCGGCGTCCCGCCGCTGCCGGTCGGCATCATGATCGAGACCCCGTCGGCCGCGCTCATCGCGGACCGCTTCGCGCGGGAGGCGGACTTCTTCTCGATCGGTACCAACGACCTGACCCAGTACACGCTCGCGATGGATCGCACCAATCCGGGCCTCGCGCCGCAGGTGGACGCGCTGCACCCGGCGGTGCTGCGCCTGATCGAGCGCACCGTCGCCGGCGCGCACGCGCACGCGCGGTGGGTCGGCGTGTGTGGCGCGCTCGCGGGGGACCCCCAGGCGGTGCCGGTGCTGGTAGGCCTGGGCGTGGACGAGCTGAGCGCAAGCGTGCCGAGCGTGCCCTCGGTGAAGGCGCAGGTGCGGGCCCTCTCGCTGGAGGAGTGCCGGGCGACCGCCGAGCTGGCGCTCGACGCCGCTGACGGCGCGGAAGTGCGTGCGCTGGTCGTACGTCGCCACCCGGCCGGGCCGGCATGAGCGTCTGGCGTACCGCCTTCGGATGGCTGCAGAAAATCGGCAAATCGTTGATGCTGCCGGTCTCGGTGCTCCCGGTCGCCGGCATCCTGCTCGGCGTCGGCAGCGCGAAGTTCGCGTTGCTGCCGCCGGTGGTCTCGAACGTGATGGCGCAGGCTGGCGGCGCCGTGTTCGGCAACCTGCCGCTCATCTTCGCCATCGGGGTCGCGCTCGGCCTCACCGGCAACGACGGCGTCGGCGCGCTCGCCGCCGTGGTGGGCTTCGCCGTGATGGTAGCGACCATGGGCGTCATGGCGCCGCTGGTCGGCTATGAGCCGCGACCGATCATGGGCATCCCGTCGATCGAGACCGGCGTGTTCGGCGGCATCCTGATCGGGGCGGTCGCCGCGATCCTGTTCAATCGGTTTTACCGGGTCCAGCTCCCGCCGTATCTCGGGTTCTTCGCCGGCAAGCGCTCGGTCCCGATTCTCACGGCGTTCGCCGCCGTCTTCACGGGCATCGCGCTCAGCCTGATCTGGCCGCCGATCGGTCACGCGATCGACCGGTTTTCGCACTGGGCCGCGTCGGAGAACCCCGCGACCGCCTTCGCGCTCTACGGGGTGGTCGAGCGCTCGCTGCTGCCGTTCGGCCTGCATCACATCTGGAACGTGCCGTTCTTCTTCGAGGTCGGCCAATACCTCGAGCCGGGGACCGGGAAGCTCATCCGTGGCGAGCTCTACCGCTTCACCGCCGGCGATCCCACCGCCGGCAATCTCGCGGGCGGCTACCTGTTCAAGATGTGGGGCCTGCCCGCGGCGGCGCTGGCGATCTGGCGGACCGCGCGCCCCGAGCATCGCGCGAAGGTCGGCGGCATCATGATCTCGGCCGCCCTGACGTCGTTCCTCACGGGCATCACGGAGCCGATCGAGTTCTCGTTCCTGTTCGTGGCCCCGGTGCTGTACGGGATCCACGCGCTGCTCGCCGGGGTCGCGTACTTCACCGCGATCGAGCTCGGGATCCGGCACAGCACGACCTTCTCGCACGGCCTGATCGACTACGTCGTGCTGTTCCCGAACTCCTCGCGCGCGCTGTGGTTCCTGGTGCTGGGCCCGCTCTGGGCCCTTATGTACTACGCCCTGTTTCGGACTCTGATCGTTCGTCGGAATCTCAAGACACCGGGTCGCGAGCTGGAGGATGTCGGAGGAGCCGGGCCGGTGGGCCCGGAAGATTCGATGGCGTCTCGCCTGGTCGCGGCGTTGGGCGGCGCGGCCAACATCCGGAGCCTCGATGCGTGCATCACGCGCCTGCGCGTCGATCTGCACGACGTCTCGCGCGCGAGCGCCGAGGCGCTGCGCGGCCTCGGGGCCGCGGGGGTCGTGCAGGTCGGCGGCGGGATGCAGGCCATCTTCGGCACGCGCTCGGAGAACCTGAAGACCGATATGGAGGAGTACATGCGGGCCGGTGGCACGCCCGCTATCCCCGCGCCGCCGGCCGCCCTCCCGGCTCCGGTCGAGCCCGAGGTTGTCGTCACGCCGGAGCACCGCGTCCGCGCGGCGGCGCTGCTCTCGGCGCTCGGCGGCGTGGACAACATCGCCCGCGTCGAGCCGTGCGCGCTCACCCGCCTCAGGGTGGAGGTCCGCGACGGCCGGGTGGTAGACGAAGCCGCGCTGGCGGCGGCGGGGGCATCCGGGGTGCTGCGCATCTCGGACGCGCTCCTGCACGTGGTGGTGGGCGCGAGTGCCGCCGCGACCGCCGCCGCGCTCGACCGTCAGCGCCGCCCATGATCGCCGGCGCTCGATCCCGCCTGACACCCGGCTTCGCCCTCTTCTCGGCGCTGGTGCTGTGCGTCGCCGGTTGCGGGGGCGCGACGCCGTCCCTCGCCCCGCCGGGCGCTGTCGCTCCAACGGCGGTGGCGCGCTACCAGCCGGCGCACGACCTGGGGCCGCTGTTTCACGATGCGCAGATGGCGCCGCTGTTCCCCGATTCGAAGACCCTGGTGGACGCGCGACCATTGGGAGTGCCGTCCGCGATCGCCGCGCGCTACGCCGAAGAGCAGGGACGGGCGGGGTTCAGCGTGCTCGCGTTCGTCCAGCGGCACTTCGCGCTGCCGCGAGCGGCGGGCGAGGGCTTCCACACCGACACGACGCGCTCGATGGAGGAGCACATCCGCGCGCTGTGGTCCGCGCTCATTCGCCCGGCGGACGCCCCCACCCCGTACTCGTCGCTCATCCCGCTGCCCAACCCGTACGTGGTGCCGGGCGGCCGCTTCCGCGAGGTCTACTACTGGGATTCGTACTTCACCATGCTTGGGCTGGTCGAGAGCGGACGCACCGATCTCGTGCGCAGCATGCTCGACAACTTCGCCCATCTGATTGGCACGGTCGGCCACATCCCGAACGGCAACCGGACGTACTACCTCGGGCGCAGCCAGCCGCCCTACTTCGCCGCGATGGTGGGCCTCTACGCGCGTGCGACGGACAGCACCCAGGCGTTGCGCTACCTGGATGCGCTCGAGGTCGAGCACGCATTCTGGATGGAGGGGGCGAACCGGCTGGCGAGGGGGGCTGCCCATCGCCGGGTGGTGAAGCTGGGCGACGGCACGGTGCTCAACCGCTACTTCGACGACATCCTTGAGCCGCGACCCGAGTCGTACCGCGAGGACTACACGCTCGCCCAGACGGTGCCGGCCGCGCGGCGCATGGACCTCTACCGCAACCTGCGCGCGTCGGCGGAGAGCGGCTGGGATTTCTCGAGCCGCTGGATGCGCGACACGACGGACCTGCGCACGCTCGAGACGATCGAGTTGCTGCCGGTGGACCTGAACAGTCTGCTGTATCACGCCGAGCGAACGATCGCCGCGCTGCGGCGGCTCCGCGGGCGGGCGGGGGACGGGGAGGCCGCGGAGCGATTCAGCGCGGCGGCGGCGGCCCGCCGCAGGGCGCTGCTCGCGGCAGCCTACGATCCGGCGCGCGGCTTCTTCTACGACGTGCGCTGGCGCACGGGCGAGCGGGTGACGGACCGGCCGACGCTCGCCGCCGCGGCGGCGCTGTATTTCGGCCTGGCGACGCCGGCGCAGGCTCGCGTCGTGGCCGCGCGCCTCGAGCGCGACTTCCTCAAGCCTGGGGGCTTCGTCACGACGCTCATCGTTTCCGGGCAGCAGTGGGACGCGCCGAACGGTTGGCCGCCGCTACAGTGGCTCGCGATCGAAGGTGTCGGACGCTACGGTCGCGGCGACCTCGCCGGCCATGCGCGGGAGCGCTGGCTCGCGCTCAATCGCCGGACCTACCAGTCGACGGGCAAGATGACGGAGAAATACGATGTCATGGACCTGAACCGGCGCGCCGGCGGGGGCGAGTATCCCGCGCAGGACGGCTTCGGCTGGTCGAACGGCGTCGCGCTCGCGCTGGCGGCGCAGGAGCGACCGGTCGAGGTCGGTGCGGTGAATCCGGCCAAGCATGCCGGCGGCTGCCTGGATCTCTCCTTGGTAACGCGGGCCCCGCTTCGCCCCGCGCCGTGGACTCCAACGTGCCGCGGCCAGGAACAATCGCGGCTTACGAAGCGCGGCTCGCCCGCCGGCACTCCTTCACAGCCCGCATCCCGGCCAGCGCCACCAGCTCCGCCCATGCCGCACGGATCTCCTCGCGTGGGCACGTCCCGGGGGCATCATGCGGCGAGTCCCGCCGCACTCGTAAACACCTCCAGCGACAGGTGACCCACGCTCTGTCTCGACAGGGGCTTAAGTCGCGCCCGAGACCGGGACCGGCGCTGCTCTGTCGGTAGTGGTCCCGTCGCCTAGCTGGCCGTCCCCGTTGTATCCCCAGCAATACGCGACGGAAACAGACATCACGGCGCAGGTGTGAAACTCCCCCGCGCTGAGTTGACTGACGGGAAGCCCACCGGCCACCGCCACCGGGATCAGACGCTGAGTCCGCGTGCCGTCACCGAGCGCGCCGTAAATATTGTTTCCCCAGCAGTACGCCCGGTCGCCTAGGGTTTCGCCACAGGTGTGTGTGCCGCCACCGCTCACCCGGCTGAAGGACAGTCCGCCGGCTACGGCTCTGGGCGTGAAACGGTTCAGTATCTTGCCATCGCCCAGCTGGCCATAGCTGCCTGCGCCCCAACAATGGGCGCGGTTGCCTGTGGTCACGCCGCAGGTGTGGTAGGTGCCGGCGTCAAGCTGACGGAAGAGGAGTGCACCGGAGATGGGGGTGGGACTGCGGCGATGAGTGAT
Organism: Gemmatimonadales bacterium; assembly: GCA_013812695.1. Lineage (GTDB taxonomy): Bacteria > Gemmatimonadota > Gemmatimonadetes > Gemmatimonadales > GWC2-71-9 > CAVVWJ01. Next base: position 6,235 of record JACCSZ010000422.1, read on the forward strand.
ATCGGAGCCATCGCCGATCTGACCGTACTGGTCACTGCCCCAGCACAAAACCCGATCTGAAGGCGTTACCCCGCAGGTGTGATAAATTCCCGCGGTGACTTGTCGGAACTGGTGTCCTCCTGCGACGGCCGTCGGCGCCAGCCGGCGAGTAGTCGTTCCATCGCCGACCTGACCAGCCACGTTGTTGCCCCAACAGTACGCTTTCCTGTCCGCGTAGCCTACGCCACAAGTGTGGTAGGAACCTGCCTCCACTTCGCGGAACAGGCGCCCGCCGCCAACCCGGACCGGCGTCACGCGATCGGTGAGTGAGCCGTCCCCGATTTCGCCCTCGGCGTTCTTGCCCCAGCAGAACGCGCGATTGTCCGTAGTCACGGCACAGGTGTGATGAGCCCCTGCGCTGACTTGGCGGAATCGGTGCCCCCCCGCGACCTCTACGGGTGGTACGTGCGAACCGTAGGCTGCCCCATCGCCGAGCACACCGGAGCCCCAGCAGAAGGCCCGGTTGTCGGTGGTGATGCCGCAGGTGTGGCCCTCCCCGCTGCTGACTTGGTCGCCGCTGCTGACCTGATAGAAGGCCGGCCCCTGCGCGGTGCCGATTGCAAGCGTCGGGGTCGCCGAAGTCGCGCTGGTAGGCGCCGTCGGGTCGTCGCGGCAGCTCACGGTGCCCAGGAGGCTGGCAACGGCGAGCATCCCCGCCCGGCGGCGCTGGAGCCTGGTGCCAGTGATATGACCGGAGATGGAGCTATGGTGTCGCATGGATTGACTCTTTCCACGCCTGACGGAGTCAGCGGATAACAAAGACACGGCCGGCTGCTCGCGTGCGCTGTCCTGAGAGGGAGCATCTGCGCTGCCGTAGCACTGCGACAAGCGCGAGCAAACTACCGAGCCTTTATCAAGCGGATCTCAAGTGCGCCGCCGGGCGGCCAGACGGAAACCTTGATCGTTTAGCCACGGTCGGCGCCTTCAGCAAAGGCCGTTGCAGAAGTTCACGGCGGCGAGCGGGGGATATCGGTGACGGTGACACATTGTTGCTGTGGAGGCGCGTTCCGACAGTCGCGGGCCCAAGGCGCCTGCTCAACCAAACCGGCAGAATGCGATTAGGATTGTGCTGTCACCGGTAACGGGGTGTGGCGCAGTCCGGTAGCGCGCCTGCTTTGGGAGCAGGAGGTCCCGGGTTCGAATCCCGGCGCCCCGATGCGGTAACATCTGACCCCGTCTCCGCTTCGCGGCTGCGGGGTTCTTCGTTGCCGGCGTCGTCAACTCCCGTGGTCACGCTAGTGGTCACAAACGCTAGCCTCGCGAGCCGTTCGCCGAGGGCCTCGGCGTGCTGCTCCACCCGGTACTCGACGGCCTCGGAGCGGTGGCGCATCGTGCCGAGGTGGCTATACACCTCCTCCACCATCGCGCGGGACCCGTGGCCCAACTCGCGCGAGACGGTGAACGGGCTCACGGGCGCCCCGCCCTCCACGGTCTGCAGGCGCGCGGCGCAGTAGGTATGCCGGAAGGCCTTGGTCCGCATCTCCCCCCGCTTCCACCCTGCGCGTTCGGCGACCCGATCGAGGGACTTCCGCCAGTCGGTCACCATCGCCTCCCGATCCGTGATGAAGGACGGGAAGAGCAACGTCGTCGGCGGACGGCTGAAGATGAACGGCCGGAGAATCTGCTCGAGCTGGGGCCACAGCGGCACAACCCGGGCGGACGTCAGTGTCTTGAGCCGCCGCCAGCCGTTCGGTCGAATCGTCACGGTGCGCCGATCGAAGGACACGTCGGACACCTCGAGGCCGAGCACTTCACCGCTCCGGGCCCCGGTTAGCAGGAACGTGGCGAGCAACGCGTGGACGAAATCCGCAGGGAGGGCATCGCGCTGGGTCTTAAGCGGGGGCAGCGTGCGCGCGCTCTCCAGGAGAAGCGCGGCGTCGGGCACTTCGAGCCAGCGGGCTTCCCGCCGCACGCCCGCGGGCTTCTCGAGCATGGCGCTGACGGGGGAGAATCCTGGCGGCACGAGCCCCTCTGACTGCGCCCGGCGGTAGAGATTGGACAAGGCGTTGAGGGCGTGGCGAACCGTGCCGGCACTTGGGGGGCGGCCTCGGACCGTCGGCACCGAGGAGAGGTGCGTGACCCACGCCTGGACATCGGTGACCCGAATGCTCGCGAGGTCCCGATCGGCGCCGAAGAAGTCCACCGCCCGCCGGAGGAAGAGCTCGGCCATGGCGATCCAGTCGCGGGTGACCTTGGCGGCGCGGGCTTTCTGCTCGAGATGCTGGGCCGCGTAGGCGGCTAGGGGCGTGCCTCGTGCCCGCCCGTGCAGCGCGCGCCCTCGGCGGAGACTGTCGAGCTCCCGGAGCCGGGTTGCCGTCAACGCACCGGCCACGTCAGGGTCGGTGGTCGCCAGGCGCTCGCCGGGCGCCACGAGCGCCTCCTGGTGGCCACCGACGTCCGCGTAATCACGGAAATCAGCGTAGGCGCGGCGCATCCCTCCCCGAAGCCGCCAGTACACGCGACTCGCCCGCCGTTTGGGTGTCACGTCGACTCTCCCTTGCCGAGATGGTCTCATGATGCGCTCCGCCAGGCACTGAGGTCAACTGCGCGCTTGCAGGAGGCCCGTGGCGCCTCGAGCGCCGGTCCGGCGTTCTCGATCCGCTGTGCGGCCTCGAACGCAGCCAGCGCGGCAGCAGGCACCCGCCACTCGCGGTTCTGGAAGCGGTACGCACCGGGGATCAGGCCGCGATCGAGCCAGCCGCGGATGGTCGAGGGACTGCGGCCGAAGCGCCCTGCGAGGTCGGCCGCCGTGGCGTCCGCAGGGGAGGGGGCATCAGCGGCGGCGACTCGCTCGCCTCCGAGCAGCTCGCGCAGCATCCCCGCCGGCACGGGGACTGGGGTGTCGGGGGGCAGCGACTCGGCGAGGGCCAGGAGGCCAGCTAGTCCTGCAGCGATCACGCGCTTTCGCCCCGCCCGTTGTCAGGGATGAAAAACACGACCGCCTCGGTCGGTCTCCGCAGTGCCTTGAAGAATGCGTCCCGCCCCTCGGCATCTGCGGGGACCAGCGACCGGTCGTAGGTCACCACACGCACGCGGGGAGGCTCCTCGCTGCCCAGCCGGCGCTCCAAGTCCGAGACCCGCCGATCGATCGTCATGGCGCTTCCTTCCGCTAATGTCCTGCTGGCCTGCTCCAGATCATCACCATGTCGGCCAGCACGGCTGCGGCGTGCTCGGGGGACGCACCCTCACGAATGATCTCGCACGTCCGGGCCAGTCGGGTGGCCACCTCCCCCTCGAGAGGGGCGTCAGTCCGGCAAGCCATTCGTCCTCGGTCTCGCTCATGATGTCCAGATCCTCCTGAGTTCGTCCTCCACGGCGTCCGCCTGCTCCGCTGGCACCTCGCGCCGGAGGAGTTCCCTGGTCCCCACCAAGTGCGCCCGAATCTGGACCAGGCTCAGGCCACACCGGCCACACTTGGCCGCATCCGCCACCCGACGGATCCGGGTCTGGATGCTCACGCGCCGATCGAGACGTCACACTCGCCGAGCATGAGCGTGAAAGATGCCTCGCCCCGTGCCGCCGGTCGTGGTCGTCCGGCGACAGTCCTTCCGGCGCGGTGCACATGCGGAAGCGATGCGGCTCCCCCTCGGGCTTGATGGCACGCTCCAGCTTGTCCATCCTCCCGTACCAGGTCATGCCATCCTCCGGGATCCGTGGCGGGTGATCTGCTCCTCCAAGGCGGCTAAGCGCGCCTCGAGCTCGCCGACTTCCAGCGCCCTGAGCGCGATCATCAGGAGGCTGCCGACCGCCCGGCTCCGCTCGTGGCCGTTCGGCTGGGCGAGGGTCTCGTGCACCGTCCGCTCGAGCACGG